>JALWWX010000217.1 GCA_027078675.1 Aquificales bacterium
AACTGTTCATTATTCTTTCAATGTTATTTTTTAACCACTTAGGATCCCACCATTCCAAGGGTGTTACTTCAACACCCTGAACGATTATACCGAAATGAAGATGATCACCAAAGGCTAAACCTGTCATGTCCGTTGTACCTATTATCTGACCCTTCCTAACATACTCACCCTCTTTAACCAGCATACTGCCAAGGTGGGAATATAGACTCATCACACCGAGACCATGATCTATTATTATCGTATTGCCGTATATACCCAAATCACCCACATACACAACCACACCGTTGTTTGCAGCTTGAACCTTAGCATTTTTTATTGAAGCAAGGTCATATCCGAGATGCCTGCTTTTACTTACTATCCTTCCCTTATACCTATAATATCTAAGTTCTCCAAAATAGGAAATCACCTTGCTGTTCTTAAGCTGTAAAAATCTCCCTTCCCATAGTTTTCTTGGCTCTGATTTTTTACCTATTTCGCTTATTTTTTTTTCATCTCTTTCTCTCCATTCTTCATTGACCTTTTTAAATGCATCAACGGGACTTAAACCTTCTCCCTCATCACCGAGTAGTGGCAGTATCTTTCTCCTTATCATATCATCGGTTATATCAACCACATATCTTTTGAACCTTGTCCTTCTTATTTTTGTGGGTAGGGTTATGCTTGCGGTGTTACCTACCCTGTCGTAGGCTACTATCTTTATATAGGTATTAGGATCTTCTTCTACATCAACTGGGAATATACCGAAGAATGTATTTTTGTCCATCCTATAGAGGGGGTACTCCTTTTTTCCCACCATTACCACAACCCTTTCCGCATCAGTAGTTTGTGTCTTTACAGCTCCTGATGAACCTTGTTTTACTATAGGTGTTGATGCTATGAGGTAAATTTTAGGTGGTACGGTGTCAATGAAGGTGTCAACCGTATAGCTTCTCCTTACAAGTATGTATGCATCAATGGTGACTATTACTTTTGCCTCTCCGTCCTTCAGCCCGTATTTCTTAGGTTCTATAAGTAGATTTATAGGTGTCTCACCTCCCATAACGCTGTCTTCAAATATTTTTATCTCCCTACCCTCCTGAATTATTTTTACGGAAACCCTGTTATTATCCCAGTTAGATATAACTTTTAATGTAACTTCCTTTTTCTTAGGCAGTTTCTGTAACTTCTCTATTCCTTCAATTGCAGGTCTTCCCTGTATAAACAGAAGGCTTACATATACCGCAGAGAATATAAGAAAAGCGAATGCGAAGAACCTTATCAATCTTAATATCTTCATTTTTCCTCCTCTCTTTTGTTTTATAAAAAATTGTAAGACAAAATTGTTTAATATTATTAAGGTATCACAATGAAAAGGACAATTTTTTTGGGATCCATTGGTGTTCTTATTATAATTTTCTTAAGTTTTTTATATATCCTGTTTAAAACCTTTTCTCGTGAAACCTTAGATGTGCTTTTTTCTTTAAAGAGGAGATATTTATTACTCTCCTTTTTATGGGTTTTCCTTCTTCATACTTTTGATAATCTAAGGCTGTTTATACTGTCAAGGGCGGTAGGGGTTAAATACTCTTTTCTTTACGGCTATGCGGTTTCTCTCGCCAATACCTTTGCTGCAACCGTTACACCCGCCCATATAGGCGGAGAAGCCATGGCTATTTATCTGATAGCAAGGAAGGGTGTTAGTATTCCTAAGACGATGAGTATAGTTACCATGAAGACAATATCTGGAATGTCTTTCTTTATACTTGCCTTACCGGTTACCGTGATGTATTTGATGGATAACAAGGAAATTGCCTATGACATACTAAAGCTTCTCGGAGGGGTTTTTATTTTAACTGGTATAGTTTATATCGCTTTCATAAGGTTTTTTAAGAAAAATCAGCATCTTAGAGAAGATTTTATAACCTCCTTAAAAAGGGCTGTCCTTAGATACTACATTACTCTTAAAATTTACGCCCTGAGGAGGCGTAAGGTTTTACTTTTAGCTGTTTTGTACAGTTCCCTTCTTTATATAAGTTTCTTGATGATAGCACCTACACTTCTTAAAGCTTTCGGTTCCGATCAGTCCTTTATAGACCTTGCCTATCAACAACTGGGACTCCTTTACGCTATATTTATAAGCCCTACGCCGGGGGGAAGCGGAGTGGGTGAGATAGGAGCACTTAGCACCTTTTCCGCCTTCTTGCCTGTTTATCAACTGGGTGTATTTGCAATTTTATGGAGGTTAATAAGCCAATATATGAGTGCATTGTTAGGGGGTATAATTCTTTTTGTCTTCCTTTATATTGACAGTAAAAGATACGGAAAATGAAAAGCATTGTTCCCTTTTTACTTTCCGTATGTTCGGGTATTTTTCTTTTCATAGGTGTTTCCTATAACAATTTCTGGTTTTTGGTTCCTATTTCCTTTGTATTGCTCCTTTATTTAAAGAAATGGTACCTATGGTTTTTGAGTGGATTTCTGTTTTTTTCCTTTTCCCTCTGGTGGATAAATATATCAATGATTAAATACGGCGGGATACCTTCATTTATTTCCTACACTATGGTAATTTTTTTATGTTTTTTCTTAACTATTCTGCAGTTCTTAACAATATATATGATATGGAAATGGATTGGTTACAGACCTTATATTATTCCCTTTGTCTGGGTTTTGTTTGAAATTTTGAGATCCTATTTCCCTTACGGGGGCTTTCCTTGGCTTATCTTGGGAAATATATCCGTTAATATACCTTACTTGGGACTTTCTATAAGATATATTACGGTTTACGGTTTTTCTTTCTTGATTGTTTTGTTTTCAGCAGGACTTTTTTATATATTCAGTGAAAAAAAGTATATAAGGGGTGCTATCACGTTTTCCCTTGTTCTTATTATAAGTTTTTCCCTTTCCTTCATTGCTGATGTAAACATAAAAAAGGATATGTCGGGTGCTAACTTTATAAAGATAGGCATAATACAACCTTTTATAGAGCAGAATATAAAGCTTGATGAGTATGAGTTTAGAAGGGAGTCTTCGGTTTATTTTCCCTTGATGGATAAGGCTATAAAGGAAGGGGCAAAGGTGTTATTTCTTCCGGAATATGCCTTTCCCTTTTTGTTCTCACAGGGTTATGATGAGCTGTTTTTAAGATTGATGGAGGTGTCAGAAAAGGTTCCATTAGTTGTTGGTCTTGTTGATATCCATTACACAGAAAACCGCGTTGAACCGCGGACATCCGCCTATCTGATATATAAGGGTAGGGAGATTGACAGATATGACAAAATAAGACTTTTACCCTTCGGCGAGTATCTACCTTTTCCCTTCGGTTTTGCCAAAGAGATATTTGGGGTTATAAGCGGACCAGATTATGTACCCGGCAAGGATTTTTCTCCCCTTGAGATGGGTAACTTAAAGATAGCCACCTTTATATGTTTTGAGGTTGGGTATGTTGATCTTGTTAAAAGGATAGCAGGTAAGGGAAATCTCATAGCGGTACTCACCAATGATGGATGGTTTGACAATTCCTTAGGCGTTTATCAACACTTAAACATAGCAAGGGCCAGGGCGGTGGAAAACGGTAAATTTCTTGTGTGGGTAAACAATACGGGACCATCAGCGGTAATAAACCCAAAGGGAAAGATAGTAGCCATAATTGATTACGGTTTAAGGGATGTGCTTGTTTCAGATGTTGGTCTTATCAGGTGAACACCCTATCACATTCTTCAACATTTTCAACTTCTCTTATTGCGGATATGATGCTATTTAGATGATCTTTATCCCTTACATCAATTATGAAATCCATAAGGGCTATTCCCGTGGTTAAGCTCTTTGCTTTAGCCTCCCTTATATTTGCTCCTTTTTCCGAAATAACAGAAGTTATCTCCGAAAGTATTCCCATCCTGTCCTTTGCCAGAACCTTCAAGCGTGCTTTGAATTTACCCTTTGCGTTCCAAGATACCTCAAGAACCTTTTCCGGAAATTTTGCTTTTATATATTTAAGATTTGGACATTCTTCATGATGTATTACAACTCCCTTCAGTCTTGTTAACACACCGTAAACCTTGTCTCCCGCCACAGGTTTACAACAGTCTGCTACTGAGTACAGTACATTTTTCAGATCTTCTATTGAAAGCGAACCTTCTGGTTTTTCTTCTTTCACCTTTTTCTCAGAAGGTGCGAGCAGGTTTATTATCTGTTTTATAGACAGTTTACCCTTTGCTATGTTTATAAGTATGTCTTCTTCAGAAACATATCTTGTTTTTTCCTTTATAATCTCTATAATGTCTTCAACAGGCATATTGAATTTTTCTTTAAGTTTCTCAAGAAGTTTAACACCCTGTGTTTTATACTTTTCCTTCTTTTCTTGATTCAGGGCTTGTTTTATTTTGTTTTTTGCCTTTGAGGTTACAACAAAGGAGAGCCATTGGGGATTTGGCTTTTTATGGGGATGTGTAAGTATTTCCACCTGATCTCCCTGTTGGAGTCTATAGCTTAGGGGAACTATCCTTCCGTTTACTTTTGCGCCCGCACAGTGATTACCTATATCCGTGTGTATGTGATAGGCGAAGTCAACCGGTGTAGCTCCCGCTGGCAGAACTACTATATCACCTGCGGGTGTAAAGACAAAAACCTCTTCAAAAAACAAATTCTCCTTTATGCTGTTTATAACATCCGCGGTGTTTTTGCTTCCCTTTATGTTTTCAATTATCTCCTGAAGCCATGAAAAATTCTCATTAATTTTCGGATCTTTACCCTCTTTGTAGGCCCAATGAGCTGCTATACCTTTTTCCGCCCTTTCGTGCATCTCATGGGTTCTTATCTGAATTTCTACCATTCTTCCTTTTGGTCCTATAACCGTTGTGTGGAGGGACTGGTAAAGATTGGGCTTTGGAAGGGATATGTAATCGTCAAACTTTCCTGGGACAGGTTTGAAGATGTTGTGTACTATTCCGAGAACTACATAGCAGTCTCTCACCTCATTTACTATTATCCTTACACCGAGTATATCGTGAACATCTTCAAGCTTTATACCTTTCCTTATCGTTTTTTGCCATATACTGTAGAGATGTTTTGATCTGTACTTTATATCCGCCTTTATACCTGTTTTGTCAAGCTCTTTCTTTATGGGCGGGATTATATATTTCTTTATATATGTTTCAAGGGATTCACGTGATCTGGCTACGAATTTCCTAACCTTTTCGTACTCTGCGGGAAACAGGTACATGAAACATAAATCTTCAAGTTCTGTTTTTATATCCCACATTCCGAGGCGATGGGCAATGGGTGCATATATGGACATGGTTTCCTTTGCTATCCTTATTATCTTCTCTTTTGGCAGAAAGTGTAAGGTTCTCATATTGTGTAGTCTGTCCGCAAGCTTTACTATTATCACCCTTATGTCCTTTGACATGGCTATAAGCATCTTTCTGTAGTTTTCAACCTCTGGATCTGCCATATTTTTAGGTTTTATCTTGCTTATCTTACTTACACCGTTTACTATATCTGCCACCTGTTTACCGAACATGCTTTCAATTTCTTCATAGGTTGTATCCGTATCTTCTAAGGTGTCATGGAGGAGACCAGCAACGACAGTTTCAAGATCCATATCCATATCAACGAGTATCTTTGCTACCTCTATGGGATGGTTAACGTAGGGTTCACCCGATTTTCTTTTTTGGTGTTTATGTTTTTCATATATAAACTCTATGGCTTTTGTTATTATTTCCCTTTTATCAGGGAATGCATTAAGTATATAAGCATAATTACTCACATCCCTGTCGTTCAAAAGCATTGTAAAATAAATATAGCTCATTGGTATAAGACAAACCACCGCAATGTGTGGTGTTTGGATTGTGAACTTTTATAGATCCGGGGTACCCAAATACCGCCTGCTGGGGATATGGGTACTCCTTTGTAGGCGGGATAGAAATACCCCAGCCCAGACTTCAGAGGAAGTCTGGATAAAAGGAGAACATGTTCTTTCGTAAACTGTTGAATTTCTTCTCAAGCAGTATAGGTATTGATCTCGGGACAGCAACAACGGTAGTTTATGTACCCGCTAAGGGAATAGTTGTATATGAACCTTCAATAGTTGCCATTGATGTGAGGACAAGGAAAGTTCTCGCTGTAGGTCAAGAAGCTAAGGAGATGGTGGGTAAAACACCCGAAAACATACAAGCCATCAGACCCTTGAGGGATGGGGCGATAACGGATTTTGAAGTAACTCAGGTTATGCTTTCCTATTTCATAAAGAGATCACTCGGTAACACCCTTTTCAGACCGAGACCCCTCGTTGTTATAGGTGTGCCTTCGGGTATCACACCGGTTGAAAAGAGGGCTGTAATAGATGCGGCAAAGAGTGCGGGTGCAAGGGAAGTTTACCTTATTGCGGAGCCTATGGCTGCTGCAATAGGTGCGGATCTCCCCATAGATGAGCCTGTGGGTAATATGATAGTTGATATAGGTGGTGGTACAACGGAGATAGCTGTTATATCCCTTGCTGGTATAGTCGTTGCAAATTCTTTGAGGATAGCGGGGGATGAAATGAATGAGGCTATAATACAGTACATAAAGAAAAACTTTCACATGCTTATAGGTGAGCAAACAGCGGAAAGGATAAAGATAGATCTCGGCAGTGCAACTATGGAGGAGGAGGAGAGGAGGATGGAGATAAGGGGAAGGGATATGACAGGCCTTCCGAAAACGGTTGAGATAACTAACAGACAAACAACTGAAGCTCTTGAAGATATTGTTA
This sequence comes from Aquificales bacterium, assembly GCA_027078675.1. GTDB lineage: Bacteria > Aquificota > Aquificia > Aquificales > Aquificaceae > WFWF01. The sequence continues at coordinate 6,728 of JALWWX010000217.1, forward strand.
ATTCCATAATTAATGCGATAAAAGCTGCATTGGAGAAAACACCCCCTGAGCTTGCAGCGGATATAGCGGATACGGGTATAACCCTTGCGGGAGGCGGTTCGCTGCTTAGGAATCTTGACAAGAGAATAACTATGGAAACGGGTATAAAGGCAAGATACTGCGATGATCCCATCCTTGCCGTGGCAAAGGGGGTAGGAAGGGTACTTGATAACATAGAGCTTATTCGCAGAGTTTCAATGGAATGAAGAGGAGACTTGTACATGTTCAAGCTGTTGTATTTGTGGTAATTGGGTTAACCATATTCTTTTCTGATGTTTCAACAAGCCCCTTAATTGAGCCTATAATTAGAGCTTTTAATAATTTGATCTATCCCATCATGAATATCAAGAATGCTTTTGTACAAAAAATTGAGGATACTTTTGATACATATGTGTTCCTTGTAAATGTGCAGAAAGAAAACAGACAACTTAAGGAGAAAATACAGGAGCTTTATCTTTATGAAGCCCTTTACAGGGAGTGTAGCCTGACCGTTGATAAATTGGGGAAGGATCTTAAGACAGATTATTCCTTAAGAAAGTATAAGACACTTAGAGCTTCAATAATAGGATATGATCCTACTGGTAGGGATAACTATGTGGTAATAAACAAGGGTAAACAGGACGGGGTAAAGGAGGGGTACATTGCGGTTAGCGGTGATGTATTACTCGGTATTGTGGGCAAGGTATTCCAGAATACAAGTAAGGTTTATACAGTTTTCAATCCCAAACTTAAGCTTTCTGTGGTTGTAAGCAAAACTGGTAAAAAATATATCTACGAAGGGGGATGGCCCCTCGGAAGACTGCTTCATGTAAATATAGGTGATAAGGTGGAAAAGGATTTTGAAATAAGATTGAGGGATTTAAGACGAAGACTTCCTGCCTTTAAGGTTGGCAGGGTTGAGAGGGTTAATATAGGAGAGGATCCCTTCTTCAAAAGTGTTTATATTAAGCCTTATGTTGATGTAAGGGGAGTGGAATTCACCTTGCTTATAAAAAGGAGTTTGTGAATGTTCTATTTTTTGCTTTTCCTTACTGCGCTTGTTCAAAACCTGCTGTTTATTAGCACAAAATCTTTTGTAATATTTTCTCCCAACATAGTTTTGGCTTTTTTATATTATCATAGCCTGAAGGAAACGAAAAATCTTGTTTTGAAGGGGGCGGTAGGAGGCTTATTTCTTGATCTTATGTTTGATACTCTCGGTTTAAACATAGCAATAAAATCCTTTATATGTTATCTGATATGGATGATAAGGGAGAAGGTGGTATATGTTCATGGATTTTATTCCCATCTTCTTTTTTTCTTTATATTATCTTTTATTGATCTTTTTTTAAGATACGCGTTAATAAGACTAAGCTATGTTGTAAAGTTTGATGCTGTTGTTGTAATGATCTCCTTGGTTATAGAACTTGCTGTTTTTTCCCTGTTATATGCTATTTATAAAAGGTCATGACACGAAGAAGGTTTTTATCCCTTTTATTCTTATTGTGTGCCATCTTTTTGATAATTATGGGCAGGCTTATATATTTACAGATATTCAAAAGAGATTACTACAGGGAACTCTCAAGAAAAAACTATCTTAGATTAAAAAGGTTATACGCTCCCAGGGGAGATATACTTGACAGAAATGGTGAAAAAATTGCTTATGATGTACCAAGGTACAGTTTGTTTATTGATCCGGAAAAAATAAAGGACGAAGGGGAATTGGAAAGGATATCAAGGTATATAAAAGTTCTTTTTAAGGTTGATATTAAAGAAATGATAAAGAAAGGAAATCTTAACCCCCTTGAACCTCTCAAGATAAAGGACAATCTTACCGAGGCCGAGCTTGAGAGATTTTATAACAATAGTTTCAAACTTCCTGGTGTATTTGTAAATACTATCCCTCACAGGGAGTATCCTTACAAAGAAACCGTTGCTCATGTGGTAGGATATGTGGGATTACCGGATAGTAAGGATTTTAAAAGGTACGGAGATAAGATAGGACCTAACAGTCTTGTTGGTAAATACGGTATAGAAAGGGCAATGGATGATATTCTCCTCGGTGAAATAGGCGGGGAGGAAATTATAGTGAATGCCATAGGGAAACCAGTTAAACTTAATAAGAGGAAAAATCCCGTAAAGGGAAATACCATAGTACTCACCATTGATATAAGGGTTCAACAGATAATAAGGGATGTGCTTGAAGAATCCGGATACAGAGCAGGGGCTGCTATTGTTCTTAAGGCAAAGACGGGGGAGGTGTTGGGCATGTACAGTATGCCTTCATTTGACCCAAATAAGGTTTACAAGAACTGGAAAAAGCTTGTAAGGAGTAAATTAAAGCCTTTCTTCAACAGGGTGACTATGGCTAAGTACCCACCCGCTTCCGTTGTCAAGGTACCATTGGCATTTGCCTTTCTTGATACCAAAATTGCACGGTATTCCGAATCTGTTAAGTGTACTGGTAGGTACAAGATAGGTAACAGGGTATTCTACTGTTGGAAAAGGGTAGGTCACGGTGATGAGGATATAGTAGGAGCCATAAGGGACTCATGTGATGTGTATTTTTATCAAAAGGGTTATAAACTTGGTCCAAGAAAAATGACATATTATCTGAGGCGTTTTTGTTACGGTGAGGATATACCCTTTGAACTGAAGATAAATAAAGGGCTTGTACCTACACCCTCTTGGAAACTTAAGAAGAAAGGTGAGTTGTGGTATGACGGTGATACTTTAAACCTGAGTATAGGTCAAGGGTTTATGCTATCAACTTTAATGGAACAGACCCTTATGATGATGGGTATAGCCAACAACGGCGTCATATACAGACCCACCCTTATAAGAGAGATAAGGGACAATAAAAACAGGGTAATATGGAAAAACAAAAGAAAGGTATTCAGGGCTATAAAGGGGAGATTAGAATACTTTGCCATTATAAAGAGGTCTTTAAGGGAAGTGGTAAGAAGGGGTACTGGAAGGGCAGCCTTTTCTAAGATAGTTGATATAGCAGGGAAGACAGGCACTGCTCAGGTCGCAGCAATAAGGACAAGGGGAAGAAAGAAGGTACCGTGGAGACTTAGGGATCATGCATGGTTTGTAGGTTTTGCACCTTACAGGGATCCTTTATTTATAGTGGGAGTTGTTATAGAACACGGAGGTTCGGGAGGTACCGCCGCCGCACCTATAGCCAGAAAAATTTTGGAGCGTATTTACATAACCGGCATTAAATCCGAAATTTGAGTGACAACAATCATACATAAATTTTTATAATACTCTATCCTTAACTTAACAACTAACATAGCGGAGGATCGGATGGACGGTCAAATTCCTATGCAGGAAACTGTATTTGCTAAAAGGTCTGTACCGGGAGTTAAGCGTATAATCCTTGTCGGAAGCGGTAAGGGTGGTGTGGGTAAATCAACTGTTTCCGCCAATATAGCCCTTGCGCTCAGCAAACTTAATGGTAAAGTGGGTTTACTTGATGCGGATATATACGGTCCGAGCATTCCCAAGATAATGGGTGTGGAAGGTAGCAGGCTTCAGGTATCTGAAAAAAATAAGATAATACCTATAAGTAAGTACAACATAAGCCTTGTTTCCATGGGTTTCCTTCTGCCTTCCGAAGATGTACCCGTTATATGGCGTGGTCCCATGCTTATGAAGGCATTAACACAGATGCTATTTGATGTGGACTGGAATGACCTTGATTATCTTGTTATAGATTTACCCCCGGGTACCGGTGATGTACAGCTTACCCTGGCTCAAACCATAAAGATAAACGGGGCGGTTGTAGTAACAACACCTCAGGATGTTGCCCTTGCTGATGTCAGAAAGGCTACTGCGATGTTTCAAAAGGTTGAGATACCAGTCTTGGGTGTAATAGAAAATATGGCTTACTTTATATGTCCGGACAGCGGTAAAAAGTACTATATATTCGGTAAAGGGAAAACTTCCGAGTTTGCATCCGCATACGGCATTAAGATATTGGGTTCCATACCTCTTGATCCAGAAGTTGCAGAGCTTTCTGATAAGGGTAAGCCCGTTGTTATTGAAAAGCCAGATTCCGAGGTTGCGAAGGCTTTTATAGCCATAGGTAAAATCATTAAAGAACTTGTAGAAAAGGAGGAGTAGGCATGTTTTTAGAAAAAAAAGGAAAAAGGATAGTTTATATGGATCATATCGCAACAACACCTGTTGCGGAAGAAGTGCTTGAGGCTATGTTGCCCTACTTTAGGGAGGATTTTGGCAATCCTACATCCCTTCACAGCTTCGGTCAGAAGGCTAAAAAGGCTATAAATGAGGCGCGTGAGAAGATAAATGCCCTTATAAACGGAAACTCTCCCGAAGAGATACTTTTTACATCCGGCGCCATAGAGGCAAACAACATAGCCATAAAGGGTATTGCTAAGGCTTATGAGAGGAAAGGAAAGCACATTATAACAACCAAAATAGAGCATCATTCAATACTTCACTCGTGCAAGTCTATGGAAAGGGAAGGATGGGAAGTAACTTATTTGGATGTTGATAAGTACGGATTTGTGGATAAGGATCAGCTGAGGGATTCAATAAGGGAAGATACGGTTCTCGTGTCCATAGGTCATTCAAACAGGGAGATAGGTACAATCCAAGATATTAAGGAGCTGGTAAAGATCGTTAAAGAAAAGAATCCGAAGATAATATTCCACACTGATGCTGCTCCCACCATAGGACATTACTACTTTGATGTACAGGATTTGGGTGTTGATGCGGTATCTTTCACAGCCCATCTTATGTACGGTCCTAAGGGTGTGGGTGCTTTGTGGACTAAGAAGGGGGTCAGGATTAAACCCTTTATAGAAGGTGGAACACAGGAAAGAGGTATAAGGGCGGGTACGGAAAATGTTCCCGGTATAGTAGGTTTCGGTGTTGCAGCGGAGCTTACAATGAGGGAACTCGCTGACAGGGTAGAAAAACTTTCAAGATACAGGAATATGATGAGATCCGCCTTTGAGTCTGAGATTGATATGATTGATTTTACAGGTCATCCGGAGAAAAGACTGCCCCATCACCTGTCTATGATAGTCCATCTTATAGAAGGAGAAGCTATGCTTCTTAGACTTGATCTTATGGGTATAGAAACCGCATCGGGATCCGCATGTGTATCCCTTGCCCTTAAGCAGTCCCATGTTCTTTCCGCAATAGGTATTCCCA
>JALWWX010000218.1 GCA_027078675.1 Aquificales bacterium
GGTTTTAAGCCATCCCTTACATCCGGTATAGCCCTCCCCACTATAACGGACATTGCGTAATCTATGTACGCCTGTTTTACTTCTTCTTCTATGGGTATATTGATGATTTCCATGGGGTTATTTATTATACCTTACACCTTTGCGTTGAAAACCATAATTTTCCTTATAAGGGTAGCAGGCTCAACCTCCTTCGGACACACATTATTACATTTGTTACAGGACAAACAATGATATAGAAATCCCTCCTTTACAGCTTCATCATATCTGTTCTCATCGTATTCACGGGGATCAATAAGATACCTGTACATCTTTGCAAAATAAAGAGGACCCGCATACTTGTCTTCAAGCACCTGAGGGCAGTAAGATTGGCAGGCAAGACAGAGAATACAGTCCGCTGATTTTTCAATCTCATCCTCCGTATCCTTATCAACGGGTATGTTCTCATCCTTAGGATTAAGCCATGTCCTGTATTTCTTACCCTTTTCAACAATATCCTCATGATTGACCACCAAATCCTTTATAACCTCAAACTTATCAAGGGGTTCTATAACAATTTCATTTCTTAGCAAAATATGATCAATAACCGGTTCTTTACACGCCAGCTTAGGAAATCCCATAACTTTTACCGCACATGTACCACATATTCCCGCCCTGCAGAAGTGTCTGAAAGCGAGGCTCTCATCAATATTTTCCTTTATATAGTTTAAAAGGGATAGAACGGTCATACCTTCCTTGTAATCAACCTCATAGGTTGAATATCCTTCATCCCTTTTTACTCTTACCTTGAACTTCATAGTAACAGATAATAATACCACCGCTGAAATTTACAACCCTTTCCATCTGGAATAGAGATCATTTTCAATACCTAACATATCCATTACTTTGCCCACAACAAAGTTTATAAGATCTTCCATTGACTTAGGCTTATGATAAAATCCCGGGCTTGCAGGCATTACCACCGCCCCAGCCTTTGCAACACGCAACATATTTTCAATATGAACGAGGCTGTAAGGCATTTCTCTGACAAGAAGTATGAGTTTAATCCTTTCCTTGAGTGCTACCTCTCCCACCCTGTGTATAAGATTGTAATTTATACCGTTGGCTATACATCCCAATGTACTCATGGAACACGGCGCTATAACAACACCCCTGTAAGAACACAGCGTTGAACCGCTCGCAAGGGGGGAGGAGATATCCTTTTCATCATGAAAGGTTACAAGATTTCTAATTTTTTCAAACCTTTCCCTGCCTACCTCCTCCTCTATTACCCTGTGGCCTGCGGAAGAAACAATAAGATCCACACCTCCTAACCTGGAAAGTTCTTCAACCAATCTTATCCCGTATATACTACCGCTTGCACCGGTTATACAAACAACCGTTCTGCTCATAAAGACTCCTTGAAGAACTTAGCTATTAAGGGAAGAATATTGTTTATAACTTTGCTTATATACTCCTTATCCCTTGACATCAATATTAAACCTATACCCGCCTTTGTGAATCCGACCACGGGAGACAACAGGCCCTTTATACCAAGATTTTCAAAGAGATGTTCTGATATAAGCACTTCAATACCTTCAATCCTTGCCTCAATAAAATCCGGGGGAACAGAATCAAAAAGCGCGACAAATAAAGCCTTTTCATTTGAAACCCTACTAAACTCCTCCTTTTTTATATCTTCAACGCCATCTGGCTGAAGCGACTGAAATAGCTTTACATAATAATCATCCCCAAGCCCTATTGTATAAATTTTTATACCCTTAAGATCTGCCGTTATATCCCCCTTGCCTCCGCTTTTTTCAACAAGCCTTATATCCTCTATAATCATGGAATCATCAATGTTCTTACACATATCGTATATATTGAGAAGTGCGGTTGTAACAGCGTTTAACGCCTCCATCTCGTACCCTGTCCTTTCAATACCTTCAACCTCTGCGATAACCTCTACATAATCTTTGTATGTATTTATATCAATGCGTATATGATCAATAGAAACGGGATGACAGAAAGGCAAAAGTTCTGCAGTTCTCTTAGCCCCCAATATTCCTGCAATCTTTGATGCATTTATAACATCACCTTTTTCTATTTTTCCTTCCGATATTCTTTTTACTGTCTCCTCCCTCAACCTTATCCTACCTAAAGCCTTCGCTTTCCTTTTTGTTCTGAATTTACCGCCTACATTGATTACCTTCATATTTGTCCTAAAACATTATAATTAAATAGGATGAAGATAAGGAATTTTCTCAGAGAAAACAACCTATCAAAGGGTGACAATATATCACTGCTTCTCAAGAAGCTTAATATAGATGATGAAAAGCTACTTAAGAAAATAGAAGATGAGATAGGTGAATCTGCAAAGATGTCCAAATCTAAGGGTAATACGGTTGATCCGGAGGATGCAATAAAAGAGTTTGGAGCGGATACTGTCAGGCTTTATATACTGTTTACTGCACCACCTGAAAATGATTTTGAGTGGTCCGAAGAAGGCATCAGAGGCTCTTATAGATTCCTCAACAGACTGTGGGATTTTGTTACCTCAAAGATTGATTACTTGAAAGATGTTAGTTACAGCAGGGAAGAATTAAAGGATGTAAAGGGAAAGGCAAAGGAGCTAAGGTATAAAATACACTCTTGTCTTGACAGATATTTAAAGGATATAGAAAAACACTATCAATTTAATACTGCTATAGCCTCCGCCATGACCCTCCTTAATGAGTTAGAGGAATTTAATCCACAGGAAGAAATAGATAAGAAAGTGCTTAAAGAAGGAGTGGAGATACTGTTACTTATGCTTTCACCCATAACTCCCCATATATGCGAAGAGTTGTGGAAACTCCTTGGTAAAGAAGGTTACATATCAGCGGAAAGGTTGCCCGAAGTATGTAAAGAAGCTATAACGCTTGATGAAGTGGAAATAGGGGTTCAGATAAACGGTAAACTAAGAGGGAGATTGAAGGTTAAAATGGATGAGAAGGAGGAAAATATAATAAGCATGATAAAAGCGGATCCGAAGCTCGGTAGGTATGTGAACGGAAAAAATATAAGGAAAATAGTGTATATTAAAAATAAGTTGGTTAATCTGGTAGTGTCATGAATGAGGGTAAGGCAAGCGGGGACTTTATAGGTCTGATGGGTTTTATCATAGTAGCTATAAAACTCACTGTTTTGTCACTTATAATAGGATTGCCCTTGCTTCTGTTGATAGGAGGTCCTATCCTCTATTTTAAGATGAAGTCTAAGGAGGAGAAAAAGGATAATGAATGAAGATGCAGGTCTTTTACAATTTATAGTAGCCCTTTTGATGGTGGCAGCTAAAGCTCTTCTTGCAATAATAATAGTTGGCATACCTATTCTTATAATAATCTTTTACATATCTTCCTTTGTTTACAATAAATTGTTCGGCAAAAAGGAAAACGAAAAAGAATCTTCAAAAAAATTACCAAAGGGTTTTACACTGATAGAACTCCTTGTTGTCATAATAATACTCGGTTTGCTTGCAGCAATAATAGTACCGAGGGTTACCGGAAGGGTTGATGAAGCAAAGATAGAAACAACCAAGGTACAGATGAAAGCAATAAAGGACGCATTAGAGCAGTACAGACTTGACAACGGAAGATATCCCACAACGGAACAAGGTCTTAAAGCCCT
>JALWWX010000219.1 GCA_027078675.1 Aquificales bacterium
TTCCACGGCTCCCTTATAAAGGGCATAAATATAAATAAAGGCGTCTTTAAAGATGCATCCATTAAAGATCTCGGAAGCCTTATAAAAGAGGGTATAACCTTCAGCATCATACACATAAACATAGAGATGAATCCCGAACCCATTAAAATGGATGGATTCAAAAGAGGCGGGAATGAGTTTGTAAGTAAGGAAAAGATAATGGAGATTAAAAATGCATTTATAGAAAGCATAGGTCCAGTGGGAAGCTTTATATGGAATAAGAAGCTTAACGATTATGGTGTTTCCGAAGACGAAATTACAAGGGAGCTACTTGACTATTTAATAAATTCCTTATCAGCCGAAATACCAGATAGTACATATGTAAAAAAATTCATTGAAAAGGTAAGGGGGATATTGAAATGAAAGGGCTAAGGATAATACCCGTAAGTATAAAGTGGAAGATATCCATTCTCATACTCCTTATAGGTATAACAACGGGGTTAAGCGTTGGAGTGTATACATACCTTGATAGTATAAAAAGGGCAAAAGAGACTGCAAAGACGGAAATAGAAGTAACAATGGCCTTTGTACAGGCATCCCGTGAGTATGTAAGAAGGACACTCAGACCAAAAATTAACGAATTACTTCAAGCAGGATGTACACAGGATGATTTCATACTTGAAGCCCAATCATCAAGTTTCTTCACCGCCTCTATATTTAATATGGTAACGGAAAACCTTCCAGAAATGATTCTAAGACAGGTTGCCTTTAATCCACTTAACCCAAAAAACGAACCTAATGAAGTAGAAAAAAAGATTATTGCTTATCTAAGAAGTACAAACAAAAGAGAATTTGAAGGTATAGTTGTTTATAGAGGGCAAAGACATTTCGTAAAAGCATTTGCGGTAATACCTCAGCAAAAATGTTTAAGGTGCCACAGTGATCCTAAGCTTATGCCCAGGAAGGTAAGGGAGATATACAATCCTCAGAAAAATATGAACTGGCAACCTGGGAAAGTTCAGGGCGCTGTAATGGTTTACATACCCTTTGAAACAAAAGTCCTCAAGGCACAGATAGAGGGGCTTATAAAGGGTGGGGCAGTGTTCGGAATATTTCTTCTGCTCGTCATAATAGTACTCTTAATGCTGAATGCTATGGTTTTCAAACCCATAGAAAAGCTCAGAGAACACGCGGAAAAAATAAGCAGGGGCGAGGTTGATGAAAAAATAGAAATACCTTCTGAAAATGAAATAGGCAAACTTGCGGAAGCCTTTGAAAGAATGAGAATAAGTATTAAGAAGGTAATGGATCTTTTGAAATGAAGGAGTAAACAATCTTATTAAAGGTCTCACCCCTCTCTATGTAGTTTGAAAACATATCAAAAGAGGCACAGCCCGGGGAGAAAAGGATAACATCCCCGGGGACTGCAAAATCAAAGGCTTTCTTTACAGCATCTTCCAAATCATTACTCTTTACCACTTCAACAATATCATTCCAAGCCTCTATAATTTCATCCGCAGATTCTCCTATCACGATACATTTTTTTACATGCTTCTTTACATCTTCCCTTAAAGAATAAAAATCACCACCCTTATTCTTGCCCCCCGCTATGAGAACAACATTTTCAAAGGAAGTTACTGCGGATCTCAAAGCGTTAACAGTTGTAGCCTTTGAATCGTTATAGATACTTATACCTTTATACTCAGCAACAAAAGAGAGTCTGAAAGGTAAACCCTCAAATTCATATATTTCTTCCCTTATTATATCTTCGGGAATTCCCAAGTACAGAGCGGTAAGAATTGAAGCCATAATATTATCAATATTGTGCCTTCCTATAAGCTTTATCTTGTTTGCATCAATAAATCTTTCACCCTTAATATACACAAATCTTCCATCAAAAAAGTTCTCTTCTGAGTTGAATAATATCCTTTGTGCGCGCGTCGGTACATCCGCAACCTCCTTAAGTCCCGCATTCAGCACTGCTACATCCTCTTCTTTCTGGTTCATAAAGAGTCTGTATTTGCTTTCAAGGTAATCCTTCAAATCAGGATGCCAGTCAAGATGATCAGTTGAAAAGTTAAGAAATACCCCCACACGCGGTCTGAAATTTCTCAATGTCTTAGCTTGAAAGGAAGATACCTCAAGAACAGCTATACCCTCCGTATTGTGTTTTACTATTTCTGAGAAGGGTACACCTATATTTCCGCCTTCGTAAACTTCCGGGAAGTATCTCTTCAATATCCTGTATATAAGACGAGTGGTGGTTGATTTCCCGTCCGTACCAGTTATGGCTACAATCTCACCTTTAAAAAATCTTGAAGCTACTTCCAGTTCCCCGGTAAGAGGTATATTCCTTTCCTTGGAAAGCTTAAATAATTTATGGGTGGGAGGAATCCCGGGAGATACAACTATTTCATCCACATCCCCTATTAGATCTTCCGGTTTGTCTCCCCTACTGTCATCCCCTTCAATAACGCTAAACCCTTTAAGTTTTAAAAGTTCGGAAACAGCCTTACCGCTCTTGCCAAGTCCCCAGACGAGAATTCTCATAATTTTTTCCTTCTTCCTATAATAAAATGTAAAACATGGAACAACTCCACGTAAAGATAGGGGTTCTAACCATATCAGACAGGGCAAGCAGAGGTATTTATGAAGACTTAAGCGGAAAGGCAATAATAGAATATCTCAGAGATGTTATAACAACACCCTTTGATATTGACTACAGAATAGTACCCGATGAACTTGAAAAGATTAAAGAAATACTTATAGACATGGCGGATAACAAAAATTGTAGCCTTATATTTACAACCGGAGGAACGGGACCCGCACCGAGGGATGTAACCCCAGAAGCTACGGAGGCGGTATGTAGCAGGATCCTGCCGGGATTCGGTGAACTGATGAGGCAAGTCTCTCTTAAACAGGTTCCAACAGCTATACTATCAAGACAGCTTGCTGGTATAAGGGGAAATACGCTCATAGTTAATCTTCCCGGAAAGCCCCAATCCATAAAGATATGTCTTGATGCAATATTTCCCGCAATACCTTACTGCCTTGACCTCATAGGCGGTGCCTATATAGAAACAAATGAGGAGAAGATAAAAACCTTCAGGCCGAAAAGTACTTAAGGAAAAACCTTGCCCGGATTAAAAAGATTGAGGGGATCAAAGACCTTTTTTATCTCCCTCATAATATTAACCGTCTCTTTCCCAAGCTGTTTTTCCAAAAACGCCATCTTCGTAAGACCCACTCCGTGTTCCCCAGTTATTGAACCCCCGAAACCTATTGCGATATCAAACACTTCTTCCATGGCCTTCTCCGCCCTTTCTTCCTCTTCTCTTGATGATTTATCGTACATAATATTCACATGCAGATTACCGTCACCTATATGACCGAATATAACAACCGGTAAACCGTACTTTTCCGATAAACTCCTGAAAGCGGGTACAGCCTCCGAAAGGCAAGATCTCGGGACTACTATATCCTCGTTTATCTTTCCGCTCCTAATCTTGGCAAGGGCTGGACCCAAACTCTTCCTTGCAAGCCACAGCTCTTCCTCTTCCTTTCCATCCTTCGCTATCCTGTAGCTCACACCCGCATCCTTTAATATCCCACCTACAACCTTTACATCCTCCTCAACAGAAGGAGGATTCCCGTCAACCTCTATTAAAAGAAGGGCTTCAACATCTTCGGGTAGATCAATACCCTTGTATTCCCTCACAACCCTTATGGCGTCCCTGTCCATGAATTCAAGGGCGGACGGAAAAACACCCGAAGTCATCAAGGAAGTAACAACCTTACCTACCGTGGGAAGATCATCAAATAGGGCAAGCAGTGTCCTTCTTGCACGAGGCCTGGGTATAAGCCTGACTATTATCTCTGTTATGAGACCGAGTGTCCCCTCGGAACCTACAAAGAACTTGGTAATATCATAACCCGCCACATCCTTTATAACGGGATTGCCAGTTCTTATAACAGTCCCGTGCTTTATAACAGCGGTAATACCCAACACATACTCCCTTGTAACACCATATTTAACACACCGCGGTCCCCCTGCATTCTCCGCCACATTACCACCTATGGTTGAGTACTTATAAGAAGAAGGATCAGGGGGATAAAAAAGACCCAATTTCTCAACATACTTTTGAAAATCGTAGGTAACCACTCCGGGTTCTACCACCGCGGTAGCATTATCTCTGTCCACCTTAAACCTGTTCATTCTTTCAAAGGAAATTACAACACCGCCCCTGCCCGTGGGCATAGCTCCGCCCGTTAGTCCCGAACCTGCACCCCTCGGAAACATAGGTATTCCCTCTTCGTAACATATCTCTACGATCCTTTTAACATCTTCCTTTCCCTCCGGAAAAACAACAGCGGAAGGCATCTCGGATTTTACGGGTATAGGAGTAGCATCGTAAGAGTACAGTTTTCTTTCCACATCGGAGGTGCTTACCTTATTCTCCCCGAGCGCCTTAATAAGCCTTTTTATACCATCGGAGACAACAATCATGACCTTACTAATATAACATCGCAATAAAAGGCATCCATGATTGCAGTCAAAAGAAAATTTAATAAAATCATATAGTATGAAAAAATTTCTGATAATATTAATAATCCTTTTTGTAGGAGGAATTATGCTTATATCAGTACTTTCAAGAATCCCAGTAGGAGAAAGAATTGCAGTGTTGACCATAGACGGCGTTATTATTAATCCCTTGCCTATTATTAAGAAAATTGATAGACTTTCGGAAGATAAGAGCGTTAAGGCTCTTGTAATAAGGGTTGACAGCCCGGGAGGATCCGTAGGTGCATCCCAAGAGATATACAGGGCCATAGAAAGGTTTAAGGAAAAAGGTAAACCCGTTGTGGTATCAATGGGTAACATAGCAGCATCTGGAGGCTACTATATATCCGCACCAGCGGATTTTATCTATGCAAATCCTGGCACCATAACAGGAAGCATAGGCGTGATAATACAGTACATAGGTTATAAGGAGCTTCTATCAAAGATAGGGATTAAGGCGGAATCTATAAAGACAGGAAAGTTTAAAGATACACTTTCACCCTTCAGGGATCTAACAAAGGAGGAGAAGGACTACCTTAAAAGGGTTATTACCGACTCTTACGAGCAGTTTATAGATGCCATATTGAAGTACAGAAAAGATAAGATCACGGAAGAAGAATTAAGGAAGATAGCGGACGGAAGGGTTATGACGGGGCTTAAGGCAAAGGAGATAGGTCTTGTGGATGAAATAGGAAACTTGAAGGATGCCATTGATAAAGCTGCGGAACTTGCAGGAGTTTTAAAACCGAGAGTATTCTATGTAGAAGAAAAGAAATCCTTCCTTAAAAAGATACTCGGGGGAGATATAGAAGATCTTAAAATATTAAACTCATATAATCTTACCTATTACCTGATGGATTGGTGAATGGGATTTTAAGTTTTATAGTAAAATACACTTTCCGATGGCGGAATCAAAGCATTACGATCCTAAGTATATAGAAGAAAAATGGGAAAAAGAGTGGATTGAAAAGGATATCTTTTCCAAGGCCGTAGGAGAGGAAAAATTCTCTGTCGTTATACCCCCACCCAATGTGACGGGATCACTACACATGGGTCACGCCCTCAATGTTACCCTTCAAGACATCGTATGCAGATGGCAAAGGATGAGAGGCAAAACGGTCGTATGGGTGCCTGGTTTTGATCATGCGGGTATAGCAACCCAATATGTTGTTGATAAAAAGCTTCAGCAAGAGGGAAAGAACAGGATAGAGATAGGCAAGGAAGCCTTTTTAAGGGAAGTTTGGAAGTGGGTACCGGAAACGAGGGACTCAATAAAGAAACAGTTGGAAAAGATAGGTGTAAGTGTTGACTGGAACAGGGAAAGGTTTACAATGGATGAGGGCTTTTCGAGAGCGGTAAGAAAGGCTTTTGTTGAACTTTTTAAGGAAGGTCTTATATACAAGGATAAATACATAGTAAACTGGTGTCCCAAGGATATGACAGCCCTCTCCGATCTTGAGGTAGAACACGAAGAGGAGAAGGGGAATCTGTGGTACATAAAATACCCGTTGGAAGACGGAAGCGGATACATCGTCGTTGCCACAACAAGGCCCGAAACCATGCTCGGTGATACAGCGGTGGCAGTTCATCCTCAGGACGAAAGATACAAACATCTAATAGGAAAAAGGGTAAAATTGCCCCTTGTAACATGGAAAAGGAAAACACTGGACGGTAAGGAGATTGATGAATACATACCCATCATAGGGGATGAAAGGGTAAAGCCAGAATTCGGAACTGGTGCGGTTAAGGTAACACCCGCCCATGATCCCAATGACTTTTATATGGGTAAGGATCACAACCTACCCGCTGTTATGATAATGGACGGAAGGGGCGTAATAAACGAAAACGGGGGTATATTCAAGGGACTTGAAAGGTACGAGGCGCGAAAGAAGATAGTTGAAAGTTTAAAAGAAGAAGGGTTAATAGAAAAGATTGAAGAACATATGCATGCGGTGGGTAAATGCTACAGATGTAAAACGACGGTGGAACCCCTCCTGTTGGAGCAATGGTTTGTAAGGGTAACAGACGATAGAATTAAAGGAAAAGCCATAAAAGTGGTTGAGGAAGGAAAGATAAGATTTATCCCAGAGCAGTGGAAAAAGGTTTATCTTGACTGGATGTATAACCTCAAAGACTGGTGTATATCAAGACAGATATGGTGGGGACACAGGATACCAGTATGGTACTGTAAGGATTGCAGTAATATAAACACCTTCTGCGATGATGATTTTGAGGATATAAGGACAAAGATTATCTTTAACCTTGTAGCGGACGGCAAACTCAACCCAGAATTTACAAAGGATGAATTGATTGAAACACTCCAAAAGCCAACCCTCGCAGGTAAAAACATGACCGTACTTGATTTTTACAGCAAATGGGTCTTCGGGAAGGATATATCCATAGCGGAGTTTGAAAATCTCAACGATCTAAAGGATTTATCCCATGCAGGCGAACATATAAAACTCATTCTTAAATGTATGAGTTGCGGATCAGAAAATCTTGTACAGGAAGAGGATGTTCTTGATACATGGTTCTCATCAGCCCTCTGGCCCTTCGGCGTATTTGGATGGCCCTCCAATACGGAAGATCTGCGAAAGTTTTATCCCACCGATCTCCTTGTTACCGGGTTTGACATCATATTCTTTTGGGTAGCAAGGATGATAATGATGGGCCTCTACTTTATGAAAAACATACCTTTCAAAGATGTATATGTACACGCCCTTGTAAGGGACGAGTTCGGTCAAAAGATGTCAAAAACAAAGGGTAATGTGATAGATCCCTTGGATATCATTGATAAATACGGAGCGGATTCCTTAAGGTTTACCTTGTCCCTTCTTGCCATACAGGGAAGGGATATAAAGCTTTCGGAAAAGAGGTTTGAAAGTGTAAAACATTTCGCAAATAAGATATGGAACGCCTCAAGGTACATACTCATGAATATGGATGAATCCCTGCTTGGAAGCTTTCCCCTCACGGAAGATCTGAAACCCGAAGATAAATGGATAATAACATGTTTAAACAAAACCGCGGATAAGGTAAACAGAGAATTGGAAAACTACAACTTTGCATACGCATCTCAATCAATTTATGAGTTTTTCTGGAATGAGTTCTGCGACTGGTATATAGAATTTACGAAAGAAAGAATATACAAGGGTGAAAAGGAAGAAAAAAGGATAGCCCTCATAGTTCTTCTTTATGTACTTGACAAGGCATTGAGATTATTGCATCCCTTTATGCCCTTCATAACCCAGGAAATTTGGAGCAAACTTCCCTCTTCTCACCCCGAGTATATATCCTTTGCGGAGTTTCCTGTAAAGAGGGAAGAAGAGATATTTGAGAGGGAATGGAAAGATATTGAGAGGTTAAAAGATATAATAACCACCATAAGGTTTCTTAGATCCGATTTGCAGATAGATCCGGGTAAAAGGCTGACCCTATTTTACAAAGCGGATCAATCAAAAGACATAGTAGAGAGGTTTAAGCATCATATATTAAATCTTGCAAGGCTGGAAAGCCTTGAATATACAGATGAAAGACCGACGGATACACTTGTTGTATTCTCGGAGGATGTTGAGATATATCTTCCTGTTGAAGGTAGCGTGGATGTAGAAAAACTTCTTACGACCTACAGCAGGAAAAAGGAAGAGGTTGAAAAGGAACTGAAGATAAGGGAAAACAAACTTTCAAACGAAAACTTCCTTAAAAAGGCTCCACCACATATAGTTGAAAAGGAAAAAAGAATAAAAGAAGAGCTTGAAGAAGAACTGGAAAAAATAAACAGGGTTCTGAGCATACTCGCCTCTTAAGATGTTCAGTATAAGGATGCGTTCCTCCCTTCACGGTAAACATGTTTCTGGTGCGGAAAGAATATGTAAAGGTGAAGATATAGGGGAAACGGTCCGCGAACTGCTTACAAGACCGAAGGAGTACGATCACATAAGCTTAAAGATAGAAAGGGTTGAAGTTAAGGAAATAGAAAAGGCTCTACCTATCAAGACCTACACCTTTGAAAGGGTGGAGGAGGCAAGGGAATTTGCAATAGATATGCTTGAAAGGGAAGGTATAAAGGCATCAATCCTTAAAAAACTCTTCAGGGAACTTGATACGGGCGCGAGTCCGGAGGGTGGTAATATGAGGGGTGCAATGATAGTTGACATGGAAAGTGGCAATAGATTGGAACCTGACAAAAGAAGGGGAATAAGGACGGTAAGGATAGATTGGGCTTCAAGGAAATTTATAACGGACCAACTCTTGGAGAAGGGTTATACACCCAGAACGGTTGATGCTTTAGCCATAGCGACCAAGAATATACACTGCGGTGTTGTGGCGGAGGTATGCTGGAGTGATGATCCCGATTATACCACCGGCTATATAGCATCAAAAAGCCTTGGCTACATAAGAATTTCTCCTTTCAAAAGGAAGGGAAGTCCTTACGGGGGAAGAATATATTTTGTTAAGAGGGGAGAAAAAGACAGGGTAATAACATGCTTAGAAAGGGAAGCCTTTTTAATAAAATCCTTGTAGTTGTATGTATATTAACATTGCCTTACTCAATAATCTCAATGTCCTCAAGGATAGCCTTCTCCGAATGGTTTATTGATTGGCAGTATTCCTTGGAAAGCTTTCCCGAGGACCCCTATGGAATGTCAAAAGAGGAAAGAAAAAGGTTGGCAAAGCTGGGTTTAAAGGCGGTTACATCCGATGAAGGTATGGAAGAGTTTAAAAAGGCAAAGTTACCCGATGGGAGACCAGCCTTCAGAGATAAAGAAATAAAGCACATGGAGGATGTAAAGAATCTTCTCTCCGTATTGTTTCCACTTGGCTATATACTTATGACAATGGATTTAATAATACTTTTATATCTCTCTTTTATAAACAAAAAACTCTTAGGCACCGCATTAATAGGAGGAGGTTCCTTATGTTTAATATTACTTGTATCAGCAGGAGCGTTTTCTCTTATAGATTATGATCTCGCTTTTGAAAAATTTCATGATCTTTTCTTTGATCCCTATTCATGGAGGTTCCGTCACAGCGATACTCTCCTAAGAATATATCCCAAGGTGTTCTGGTTTAACGGAACCATATTCGTTATAAGTCTATCCGTGATTCTGTCCCTTTTATCAATAATCATCGGATTCCTGATAAGGAGAAGATATGCCTTACCTCCCTTCTTGCCCACTCAATGATATTGAGCATATCATCCACAGTTTCGGGATCTTTAAAGTCAACTCTTTCCAATATCCTTTCCACAATATCCGCAACAGCAGGAAGGGATATCTTACCTTCAAGGAAAAGTGCAACCGCCTCCTCGTCCGCACCAAGCAGGGCTGGTATATAGGCGCCTCCCTTCCTACCTACCTCCCTGCATATATCTATTGATTTAAACCTTCCTTTATCAACCTCCAAAAATGTAAGATTTCCCATCTCAAAAAGGGAAAGTCTATAAAAAGGAAATTCCCTCCTTTCAGGATATGTGAGGGCATACATTATGGGAATTCTCATGTCTGTAGGGGAAAGGTGCATAAGGAAGCTGTTATCTTTAAGTTCTACAACTCCGTGAACCAGGCTCTGGGGATGAATAACCACATCTATCATGTCTATAGGAAAATCAAAAAGATACATTGCCTCTATCATCTCTATACCCTTGTTAAAAAGGGTGGCGGAGTCTATGGTAATCTTTTTACCCATATTCCAACGGGGATGATTTAATGCCTCACTCACACTTGCATTCTTAAAGCTCTCATAAGGCTTGTCATAAAAGGGTCCTCCCGAGGCGGTAAGCCATATTTTCTTTACCTCCTCCCTTTTAACCTTTAAAAGTAATTGAAAAAGTGCATTATGCTCACTGTCAACCGGTATCACCCTGTTCCTGTTCTCCTTTATAATCCTTCCAAGACAAACAATAGCTTCCTTATTTGATGCGAGCAGGGTTTTACCCTTTTTTAAAGTAATATATGCGGGCTTTATACCCGCAACACCGGATATGGCATTCATAATAATATCTCCTATTTCAACAGCCTCTTCTATACCCTCTTCCCCGTGAACATACCTGGTTGATGGAGGTAAACCTTTCAACCATTCCTCAGATGGATTCTCAAAGGTAACAACTATTTCGGGTTCAAACTCCCTTGCCTGATTCAAAAGTTTGTGGGACGCATGATAAGCAACAAGGGCTTTTACCTTTATACCATCTATTCTTTTTACAACATCAAGGGTTTGAACTCCTATTGAACCCGTAGATCCGAGTAAGGATAGACTTTTCATTTATCCCAATATTTAAATTATAATGTTAAAAGTTAAAAGCCATGGAAATTAAAGAAGAGGAGGTAATAAAAGTATTAAAGAGAAGTAAAAAACCTATTCCCTTCTCACATATAGCTAACAAGCTAAACCTTGAAAGATCCGAACTGAAAAAGCTAAAAAAGGTACTAAGGAAACTTAAGAAAAAAGGAAAGATTAAGGTTGAAAAAAACAAGTTTAAACTTATTGAAGAAGAAATAGTGGAAGGAGAAGTATTATCTTATACTGGTTTCGGCTTTTTAAAGGTGGAAGGGAGGGATAAGGACATATATATACCGCCATTTGAGATGAAAAAATTGTTTCACGGAGACCTTATAAGGGCTAAAATTGTTGAGTTTAAAGGTAAAAAAGAGATAAGGGTTCTAAAGGTAATAAAGAGGAGTAAGAAGGAGTTAATATGTTCTCTAAAAAAGAGTAAAAAGAGGTGTTATTGTATACCGTTGGATGAGAATGCTCATATCCCAATATTTTTACCGGCCAAGGATTGTAAAGATATTAAAAAGGGAAGCATTTTAGTAGTTAAGGTAACAAAGTATCCGACAGATAAAGCACCAGCCTATGGAAGGATAAAGGAGGTCCTTGGACATCCTTCAGATAAATTCCTTGCGGTTGACATAATAATAAGAAAGCACAATATACCTACAAGCTACCCCGATGATGCACTTAAAGAGGCTGAAAGACTGAGGATTGATATAGATAAGGAGATAAAAAACAGAAAAGATCTAAGGGATCAACTGTGCTTTACTATAGACCCTGAAAAGGCAAAGGATTTTGATGATGCAGTTGCCATAGAAAGGACACCCGAAGGTTACTTCAAATTGTTCGTTCATATAGCGGATGTATCTCACTTTGTTAAGCCAAATACAGCCATTGACAGAGAAGCTTACAAAAGGGGCTTCACCTTCTATTTTCCGGACAGGGCAATTCACATGTTACCAGAAAGA
>JALWWX010000220.1 GCA_027078675.1 Aquificales bacterium
GTCGGGGGTTCGAGTCCCTCCGGGCCCGTGAGGAAGGCGCGTAGCTCAGTCGGGAGAGCGCCGGCCCGACACGCCGGAGGTCAGGGGTTCGAGTCCCCTCGCGCCTACCATTTTTCCATTTTTATATTAAGAATGGTTAAATTCAAAAATGCTTGTTATATGTTGCTTTATTCTCCAATTCCTGATAGCTTTTTTGCTCTGTAGATTGCATTTTTATATATATCAGGTATACAGCCTTTTTTTGATGTAATCTCAGCAACTATTTGTCCAAATATATAAGACTTTCTTTTGCGGAATTTATTGATAATATTATGCTTTTCCATCCTTTCAATTATATTTCTTCTACCTATGGGACTGTTTACAGCATTTGTAAATTCGCCCGTTTCTACTAAAATATCAAAAATTATCTCCCTGCCGTTATTTCCCAGTTCCCAGAGAGTATTTACTATTTCTTCTTCAAAATCCTTGCGAAGTGTAATAAAGACATCACTTTCGCCTAAAAGAATTTCTTTGGCATCGGAATCAGCAACTATGATATTAGCTATTCCGAAGGCATTTAATATTTCCCTGACAGGTTTTAAACTTTTTTTGCCATCAACTTTAATAATAGAAATTCCATATGTATCTATATCCCCCAAGAGATGATTGGCCCAGATAGGTAATGCTCCTAATTCTGTGTCTCCCTCAACCAATATGACACATCTTGAAAAGAAAGCTTCCTTAACGAATAGATGATTTCTATGAAAATGTTTTTCTCTTTGACTATTTATACTAATTTCATTGCCAGATTTAATTGATAAATTTCCTGAATTGTTAAAGAAAAAACGAATGTACTGCTTATAATCGTCTAAAAGTATATTGGGGGAATGTGTTACGATAAAAACCTGCATAAGTATAGTGTTTAGCCCAAATAATTCATTTATAAGCTCCTTGAATCCTTCTTCATTATTGTCAACTATGGCCTTTATGTATTTTATCAGGCTTCTTTGCATATAAGGGTGTAGGTGAGCTTCTGGTTCATCAAGAGCCAAAATAATAGATATGCTTTTATTATTTTCATTATCAGTCCATATACAATCTTTATGTTTTTCTATAGAGAGCACCATTTTTTCAAGTATTGAAAGTATAGTAGTTAATGTGAACTGAATTCCATGACCGGAAAATGACATATCTCTTCCGCTTTCTTCTAAGGTGAATAGCAAAGATGTAAGTTTTTCTATGTTATTAGGCGTACCTACAGTTAATCCGAAGTCTTTAAAGAATTTTAACTTGCTTAATTTATTTTGAATACTTTCCTTCAAATCTTCTATAGCGGTTTTATTTATATAGTCTTCGAGAGAACATCCTTGATCATTTAAAGTTTGAGTGAGTATATGTTTCAGAAATCTGCCCGGTCCTCGCGTTCTTTCAAATCTCAATTCTCTTTCTGGTATTCTAACGGATTCATATTTGACAAAATTTATACATTTCATTTTTCTCCTATCAATCCTTTCTCCATTGGAATCAAGGTAGCATCTTAAAATGTCCTCATGATCGTCCTGGATGAACTTGAGTGTTAGAGTATTGCCAGATGATGAATCTATAAAGTCATCAAACATTCCAATTTCAACATCATCAAGACTTACTGTAAGCTCGCACACTATAGGTTTATTACCATCTTTAAAATCATCTTCATTGAAGGATTTATTAGGACTGAATATTATTTCAAGAAGGTCTAAAAAGTTGCTTTTACCTATGTTATTTTCACCGATTATGAAATTTAATTTATTGTCAAAAGAGATGCTAATATTGTCAAGATTTCTAAAATTCTGTATTTTTATTCTTTTGATTATCACTATTCTTAGCTCCCTCTATCTTATACTGTATTTTAACAAATATTTTTATAAAATTCCCTATTTTCGTAGTCCACCACAGATTGTAGACTAACTCCTTCAAGCCCTCCCTTATTTCCTTTTCCAGATTTTACTGTAAAAAATATTTTAGTTTCTCACAATTGCGGGGTGCATTGGCATTAAAATCGTTGTTAAAATAAGCGAAGATCTCTTTACACTCCGCTTGTTTTATTTTTAAAGCCCACTCTTTAAGCTCCTCATCCGAGTAATCGTATTTGTACCATCCCTCTTTCCCGTGAAATCTTATGTATGCAAAGTCCGTAGTTACAATTAGATCTTCGGGAAGGTTCGGGGCACTCACACTACAGAAACAAACGCCCTTTTCCCTCATCTTCTTATATGTTTCCTCATTCCACCAGCTTTTGTGTCTGAACTCAATAACATTTTTTACCTCGGGATCTATCTGGTCAAGTATGATATCAAGATTTTCCGCGGAAGCTTTATAACTTGGTGGTAATTGTATAAGCATGCATGCCAGCTTTTCCCTCAGGTTGTCCTTTACAAGGTTGTAAAAGTCCTTAGTTTCCTTTTCCGTATCTCTGAACTTTTTGTAATGGGTAATGGTCCTCGGCATTTTTACGGAAAACAGAAAACCCTCCGGTGCTTGCTTGTACCATCTTTTTATATCCGAGGGTTTGGGTATCCTGTAGAAGGTGGCGTTTATCTCAACCGTGTTAAACTTTGTAGCATAGTAGGAAAACCATTGGGACATTTTAAGTTCCTTAGGGTAAAATCTGCCCCACCACCCTTTATAAAAGTAACCCGAGCATCCCAAGTGATATATTTTATCCCTTCCCACCCGCTATGGCAGGCACTATGGATATAACATCCCCGTCCTTTAAATCCGTGTCAATACCCTTAAGGAATCTTATGTCTTCATCGTTTAGATAGAGGTTAACAAATTTTCTCAGCTCCCCGTTTTCATCCAGCAATCTTTCCTTAAAGCCGGGGAATTTTTCTTCAAGCTTTTCTATAGCCTCCCTTATGTTGCTTGCTTCCACCTCTATCTCACCCTGACCATCGGTAAGCCTTCTGAGGGGTGTTGGTACCCTTACGGTTACCGCCATTCGCCAACCTCCTCTATGTTTTAACAAGTACCTTCTCTTTAAAGTCTTTAAGACTTGCTTTTATTTTAACAGGTGTTTTAAGATATCCGTCAAGTACTTCCATGGTTTTATAACCGTTTCCTGTTATATATGCAACTACCGTTTCATCTCTTCTTATCTTTCCGCTCATTGCAAGTTTTTTCAATACCGCTATCGTTGTGCCTCCCGCAGTTTCCGTAAATATACCTTCAGTTTCCGCAAGCAGTTTTATGCCTTCTATTATTTCTTCGTCGGTTGCGGTTTCCCAGTCTCCCAGACTCTCCCTTGTTACATTCAGGGCATATATACCGTCCGCGGGATTTCCTATGGCTATGGACTTGGCTATTGTATTGGGCTTAACAGGTTTGACAAAATCGGACCCCTCCTTCCATGCTTGGGCTATGGGAGAACAGCCGAGGGCTTGAGCTCCGTAAACCCTTGTCTTCAGTTCATTGATGAGACCCACCTTCAGAAGCTCTTTTAAACCCTTCCATATCTTTGTTACGAGTGAACCCGAAGCTGCTGGGGCGACAACCGCATCTGGCGCCTTCCAGCCCAGCTGTTCAACAACTTCAAATGCAAG
>JALWWX010000221.1 GCA_027078675.1 Aquificales bacterium
AGGAACGGCGAAGGGTCAGTATTGGGTAATACCGCCAAAGGTATGGATAAGGATGTGATAAATTTCTCTAAGTCTTTCACATCCCTCAAGCACTCAGAAGGATAAATAAGAGGAATGCCTTCCTTTCTGCAAACTTCTTTTTTCTTGTCTAAGAACTCCACCTCCTCAAGTTTTCCCTCAGGTGTAACAACACCAGTAAATGCTATATCTTTAAAGCGATCTCCGAATGTAAGGTAGGCGTAAAGAGAAAGCATGTAGGAAGCGCTTCTTCCGAAATCAAAATCCGAGTCAAAAACAACAAGAAAGCCCTTTCCCGTAAGTTCACCTACAAGCTCTAAACTCTGCGGAATCTCATTTCCGACAAATATGATTTTCCGTTCTTTAACAGGTATCAAAAGGGCTTTAACAAGTTTTGCTTCCCTCTCCGAGGCAACGGGGAACAGTGCATACCTTTCATTTGCTGTCAAGATTTCCTCTACAATTTCCTCACTTACACCGAGCCTCTGAGATAATTCATAAATAGGTACAATGTCCTTTCTCTTTCTTAAAACCAAAATAGTAAGATAATTCAATTCCATACTATCAAAGGGAAAAGCATTAAGAAGTTCATTTATATCCCTTATGGATAAACCAGAAGGTTTTTTCAGAAAATCTTCAAGTAATTTTCTTTTTTCCTCAACATTTAAAACACTAAACATCTTCAACCCTCAATGCCTTCATTAAAACGGAATGGCTGTAGCTTTCCTTTGAAAGGGGAACGTCAATCCGTTCCGGAAGCTCTCCCTCAAAGATAACTATCTCGTCCCCCTCAATTTTCAATAAAATCCTCTTCTTTTTTCCTTTTAATTCCTCCGCAGGTATAAGTATCAACCTCTCATACCCCCTGTCATAAAACCACCTTATCCCTTCCTTCTCTCCCCACGTCTTTTCTTCCTCACCAGCCACCAAAGTGTATTCCTTGTGCTTTTCAAAGAAAAGACTCAGTTCCGCAAGTTCCTCTTCCTCTATTACGGTGCTTGCAAAGAGGGAAAAGTATCTCTTACTTTCAAGAGACTTAAACTCCGCCTTCGGACCTCCGTACATACCCCCCGCCCCCTTTTTCCTACCCTCATATACATCTTCAACCTCCTTTAATTCCTCGGGAGTAAGCCTGCCTATCTTAAACACCTTTCTGTTTCCGAACCTTCTCGGGAAGTTCTCCTCCGGGACCTCAAAACCCAGATCTGTCTCTACTATAAATGGATTCCCGTCAATGTAAATAAGAACATCCTCGGGAGTTGCAAGCTCATAAAACTTTGATACGGGAAGCAGTTCAACAAATCCATTAGTGTAGATACGATATACTAAGAGATACAATTCAAGCCCGTCTATACTCGGGAAGATTTCTATAATATCCCCCTCAGAAAGTTCAGATTCCTTTGAAATCTCCTTTATTTCCTTAGGCTTTATGTTTGAGAAATCTATAGGCAATATTTCAATGTCCTTTGTATCCTTCACATCTGTTTCCATCTTTGCCTCCAACGCTTTTTTATAAATCTCCAAGATTGCCTCAAGAGGCGTCATTCTCCGCCTCCTTACATATTTCAGAACGAAGTTTTTCACAAATTTCTGACAGCTTATTTTTAATAAACTCTTCCATAAGCTCCTCCGACACTTTCAGTTCTTTTATTTCCTTCCCAAACTTTTCAACTATGTGTTTTTTTCTTGAAACATCTTTGTATATTGCATCATCGGATTTATCCCCCCACAGACATTTATACCTCTTTGAATCATATAAATAGCAAAAGTATTTAACCTCTTCTGGCTTTACCTTTTTGTTAAAAACATCCTCAAGCTCTAAGAGTTCATATTTACGAATTATCTTAAGATCAGGAACCCTGTTAATATATTCTGGACGCTTGCCGTGACCGGGATCCATCTCCGACTCGGGTATTGCCCTATCTTTCCCTTTTAATCTGAAATAATCACATAAGAAATTCTTCGCGGTAACACCTATATAAGCTCGTAAACCCGCCGGGTCTTCCAATAAACTCATAAACTTATACTTTTCGGACAAAAGCTTTACTATAAATCCCTGCGTTACCTCAGCAATCTCCTTCCGAGAAAGCTTATCACCCCCCTGCTTCCTTAATATACCTCCAAGATACAAAAATAACTTATCATATTCAGCTTTTCCTATACTCCCTTCAAAAAGGCTTTTTACAAGTTTTCCGAATTCCTTTGCTTCCAACTTTCAAGCTCCTCGCTTATTATGAACCTTAAATGCTCATCAAACACCTTCTCACTACATCTACCGCACAAAACGGAATTATTTGCAAGAATATTTTTTGAAATTCTTATAACTATCCTGCATTCGTTACTTTTCACTCTTCTCTTAAAAACACGAGATTCCCTATTAAGCCACCCACATAGAGGTTCCCTAATATCACACTCCCTCAAAAATACAACAGGAAGTTTATAACCTATACCGTATTTGTCATCTCCCTTACAAGGAAAGGGGTTAATATCCAAAGTCGTAAGTAATATCATGTAAACATGCTTTTCAGTTGCCTTAATAACTATAAAGGGTCTCTTCTTTTTTATATTCCAAGCAAAACCTTTAGGTTCTATACAATTCCACACTTCCTTTTCATTGTAGTATCCTATGGAAAGTTCTGGAAATTCTACAAACTTTCCGAAGTCAAAACCACTTAAAATATCCTTCAACTTAAACATTTCCCTCCCTACAATGAAAATTTTACAATATTAAAAAGGATTACTTGAATAAAATGGTGGCGTAGTAGGAATTTGAACCCGTAATATACTCTTTGTAATATTTCTTTTTGCCTTTGTCACTATAAATAATTAAATTTAAACCGCTTTTTCCCTCCTTTCTTCCGAAAAACCGGCGAAAAACTACTGAGAAAAACAGAGAAATAACCACGAAAAAACAAGAACACTTCAATATGTCAAAATTCTTAGTGTGTTCCGAAGCCTTTGAGTTATTGGGATTTCCGGGGTTAATGGTAGGCGGGACGGGACTTGAACCCGTGACCTCCGCCTTGTAAGGGCGGCGCTCTCCCGACTGAGCTACCCGCCTTGGGAAGTTTTTATTATATCATCTTCTATATCGGGTAAACCTGACCACTTTACCCGTATCCGCATCCACCTCTACCACACCCCTCATACCTTTAATCCTGTAAACACAGCAGTCACACCTCTTCCTATAAGACAGTTTTGCATAATACACCTCCCCCGTATATTCCTTGGCTATTACAACAGCTTCCTCCATGGGAAGGGAAGGATAACACCTTTCATAGGCATAAGACACACCGAGGAATAATGGTAAAAGTAAAATAAACTCCCTCATCTTCCACCTCCTCTATCTTTTAGTCATTATCATATATAACCTCCCCTTCTATCGTATAGTAAGGGGTTTCGTAGGATGAATAGTAGTAAGGTGTATAAGCTACAAATTCACCACCACAGGTGTCAACACCCTTGAAGGTAGGGACAATGTTAAACTCTTCCCTCTTTTTTCTTACCTCATCCTCCGT
>JALWWX010000222.1 GCA_027078675.1 Aquificales bacterium
AGAGCCTTCAGGAGTATGCATACCATAAAGGGAGGTGCTGGTTTTCTCGGTTTAAACCCGATAGTTGAAGTTGCTCATAAGGCGGAAGACCTTCTCGGATTGATGAGGAGCGGGGAGCTGAAACTTACACCCGAGATAAATGATGTCATTTTCAGGGCTATTGATTTTATAAAAGGGGCGATAAGTCGGTATGAGGAAGGTGAAGATGTTGAAATGCCAGAAGACCTTATAAATGATCTCATTTCCGCAAAGGAAGGGAAAACTGTTTCTAAGAAAGATGAAAAGCAGAAGCTTGATGATCTCCTTGACAAACACGGTTTATCTCATCTTAAGGGTAAGCCAATTGAGGAGATCCTTGAAGAGTTAATATTACTCCCTCCAGATAAAAGACCAGAGGAGGTCATAAAGGAACTGGACAAACTAATATCTGTGGAACCAGTCAGCAAGGAGGAAGCTGAGAAGAAGGATATTGAAGCGAGCCAAAAGATGATAGAGGAAGTAAAGGTTGAAGAGGATAAAAAACCAGAAGTTGAAGAGGAGAAAAAGGAAAAAGAAAAGGATAAAGCAATAGAGAAAAAGGAGAGGGAAGGGAAAGCAGAAAAGGTTCAAGAACAGCAGGTTGAAAAGGTTTTAAGAATAGATGTTAAGAAGATAGAAGACCTTATGAACCTTGTAGGTGAACTTGTCCTTGATAGGAACAGATTGCTCAGAATAGCCTCAAATCTGATGCAGGAATACCAGTCAAAGTACACGGACGAGCTTGAAGCTGTCCTTTCCTCCATAGATAGGATTGTGGGAGATCTACAGATAGCTGTTATGAAAACAAGAATGCAACCTGTAAAAAGGCTCTTCCAAAAGTTTCCGAGGGTTGTAAGAGACATATCCAAGATGTTGGGTAAAGAAGTTGAACTTGTTATGGAGGGAGAGGATACGGAACTTGATAAATCAATCTTGGAAAAACTTGAAGAACCTCTGATACATATAATTAGGAACTCCATAGATCACGGTATAGAACCTCCCGAAGAAAGGGTAAGATTGGGTAAACCGAGAAAGGGAATAATAAAGCTAAAGGCTTATTATCAGGGGGATAGGATATTTATAGTGGTTGAGGATGACGGAAGGGGTATAAATATTGAGAAAGTTAAACAAAAAGCATTAGAAAGAGGTCTGGTTTCCGAAGATAAACTTGAAAAAATGAGTGAGAAAGAGCTTCTTTTCCTTATATTCAATCCTGGATTTTCTACCGCGGAGAAGGTATCGGAGGTCTCTGGAAGGGGGGTGGGAATGGATGTTGTTGCAAATACTGTCTCAAGTTTCAGGGGAACGATAGATGTTGAAAGTCAGAGGGGAAAGGGTACAAAGATAACCATGTCCTTCCCACTAACCATAGGAATAATAAGAAGCATAATGGTTAAGATAAAAGACAGAATATTTGCCATACCTATATATTCAGTTCTGGAGATACTGCCGGGAGAATCTACAGAGATAACCACAGTGTCTGGAAGAGAAGTTTTGATAGTCAGGGATATGACAATACCACTTATAAACCTTTCCGAGCTTTTGGGTATAGGGGATTCGGAAATAGGATATGCAATTGTAGCGTGGGTAGGTAATCAGAGGGTTGCCTTTACCGTTGAAGACTTACTCGGTGATGAAGAAATAGTTGTGAAACCCTTAGGTAAGCTTTTTGGAGATATAGAGGGAATATCTGGAGCCACGATAACGGGGGATGGTAAAGTTGTTTTAATACTTGATCTTGATGGACTGCTTAAAAGGGAAATAAGAAGTATCAATGTTTAAAAGGGGTGATAAGGATGGCTGACATTGTACCTGTCGGTGAAAAGGAGATAAGGAAAGAATCTCAGGAGGTAGCTATACTTGAATTTTTGGGTATAACCCTTGAAGATGAACTTATAGGGTTTCCACTTACAGAGGTTCTTAGCATATCAAAGGTTACTGAGATAGTACCCGTTCCTTTCTCACCTCCCTACATAGTGGGTGTGATAAACCTCAGGGGTGATATTATACCCATATTGTCCCTTAAAAGCAGGTTGGGTCTCCCGGAAAATAAGGAGTACACAATGGTGGTTATACTTGATACATCCTTCGGTAAAGTGGGTATTCTTGTTGATAAGGTGGTGGGTGTTATAAAGATACCCGCTGATAGACTTGAACCCAATCCTATGACGGGGAGGTACAGTAGATATATAAGAAATGTTGCGAAAACAGATCAGGGTTTACTTATTATAATAGATATAGACAGGATTACTAAAGAGAGTTCTTTATGAAGGGGTTTTATATAAAGGTCCTTGAGTTTATGTATGAAAAGAGGTTTAATCAGTTCCAATCGTTGTTTTACGATCTCTTCAAAAATTACGACCATATAGATGAGGACAGCTTTATAAGTGAATGGTTTGACAGATTCATAATAAAAAAGTTAATTCCCTATGTTCCCCCATCAGAATTACACAGATCGTACAGGGAATACAGCGCTAAGAGGAGGTCTCTCCTAAAAACTTATATAAGAACCTACTGGCAGTTTTGCAAAAATCCTAAGAAGTATCCCGCATCCATAAGGGATGCTATGAGATATTTTGACCTGAATGATCTCAATGCCTCGGAGCTTAAATCAAAGTACAGGGAAAAGGTAAAAGCATTTCACCCGGACAGGGCGGGGAGAAAGGAAGAAAATCACAAAGAGATGGTGAAAATAAACTATTACTATCAGCTTCTAAGGAGCGTACTGAATGATTGATCTAAAGGATATACTTAAGCCTAAGAGATACAGGGGTTTGTGGAAGGGTAAAGGGGAGGAAAATTATATAAACTTTGATATAGTTAGTGCTGACGGTACGAAGGTAAAGATAGACAATATTTTTCCCTTTGAAATCAAAGAGATAATGGAAAGGGGAGACAAAATACAATGTTTTGCTAATACGCAGGAAGGTTTTGTTATAACAACATTTGAAGTGGAGGATGTAAACACTCCGATGACCCTTAATCTTCTCAATTTTACTTATGACAAGAGAAAGGCAGTTAGACTTAATTTGGGTGAAAATCTTAATGTAAAGGTTTTGCTTCATAAAGATAATAGGGTGTACGAAGGTAAATTAAGAGATATAAGCCTTGCGGGTATGAGTGCAATATTCCCAGCCATCCCCATAGGTATAAAGGCGGGCGATATTGAGATGTTTGAATTTGAATATGATATGATGGGTGGAGTGGTTAGTGCGGAGATAAAGAGGGTTATAAAAGATAAAAACGGCTACACTGTTGCTGTTGAGTTTATAAAGGAAGACCCCGAGGAAGTTGAGCTTATCCATAATTTTGTTTCCAACGCCTATCTTAGCATATTTAAAACCTGATATAATTCCTTGTATGCCTCTTGTTTCCGGAAAATTGCTCTTTTCTGTTGCCCATGAGTATGGATTTTGCATAGGTGCATTCAACTTTAGCAACATGGAGTTTCTTAAGGCAATATTAGAAACCGCGGAAGAACTTGAAGCGCCCGTTTTTGTTCAAACTACCGAATCAGCTATTAAATATGCGGGCATTGAATTTTTATCGGGTATGGTAAAAGAGGTATCAGATAAATTTAAGATACCCTTTGCCTTGCACCTTGATCACGGCAAGAGTGTTGAAACTGTCCTTAAAGCAATAAGACACGGTTACACTTCCGTAATGATAGATTATTCAGATCAACCCCTTGATGAGAATATTGAAGTAACAAGGTATGTAGTATCCCTATGTGCACCTCTCGGCATAAGTGTTGAAGGTGAGGTTGGTATACTCGGCGGTGTTGAGGATGAGGTAAAAGGTTTGAAAGAGAAGTTGACGGATCCAGAGGAGGCGGAAAAATATGTAGAATCAACGGGTATAGATGCTCTTGCCCCTGCGGTAGGTACCGCTCACGGTCCCTTTAAATACAGTGAAAGTCCTTTCATTGATATAAGCTTAATAGAAGAAATTAAGAAAAAACTGGACATGCCCCTTGTGTTGCACGGCGCTTCTTCCGTGTACGAGGAGTATATAGAGGAAATAAACAGGTACGGGGGTGAAATAAGGAACGCTAAGGGAGTTTCTGAAGATCTTATAAAGAAATCCATTGAGTCGGGTATAAATAAGATAAATACGGATACGGACCTCAGGTTGGCTTTTTTGTCGGGGCTTAGACGCATAATAATGGAAGAAAGACATGTAACCGATCCGAGGAAACTCATAGGACCTGCCATGGAAGAGGTAAAAGAGGTAATAAAAAGAAGGATACTGCTCTACGGCAGTGAAGGTAAGGCGTGTCTTATATGAAAGCTATAGTTATGACGGGTTTGTCTGGCTCTGGTAAATCCTTTGTTGCCAAGCTCATATCGGAAAACTTTAACTATGAGTGGATAAGGAGTGATGTTATAAGGAAAAATATAATGGGAGTATCTCCTGAGGTAGAAGCAAAGGCGGAATTCGGAAAGGGTATATATACTAAGGAGGTTACCTTCCTCGTTTACAATCTTATGATGATATTGGGTAGGGAATGCATAAAAAAGGGTAAGGGTGTGGTTCTTGATGCAACCTTTATTGAAGATTGGCAGAGGGATCTTGTTGTAAAGAATTTCAGGAATTATGTATTTCTACATACGGTGGCGCCAGAAGAAGTTATAAGATTAAGGCTTAAAAACAGAAAGGATGTTTCCGATGCGGACTATTCAGTGTATTTAAAGCAGAAAGAGAGGTGGAAAGATATACCCGAAGCTATAAAGATAGATACAAACAAACCTGCGGAGATTATTTTGCAGGAATTGAAAAGTTTAATAAAATAATATCAATAAATAGGAAGGGTGGCCGAGTGGCCGAAGGCGCACCGCTGGAAACGGTGTGTAGGGTTAACAGCCCTACCGCGGGTTCGAATCCCGCCCCTTCCGCCACATTCACAGGATATTTTTTTTGTCTGTACCTTTATATCCGACTATACTTTCAATAGCTTCAGCCATTTCTCTTATTTCCTTTTGGGCTCCCTCATGGGTTCTGAGCCTTATAAAATTATCAAGGGCTATTCTCGGAACCGTCCAGTAGTATCTTGTCATCATAAACTGTGGTAATATGCCCCGGGCTATCTCCTTAGCCACACCATTGTTTATCATCTCCTCATATATATTTTTTGATTCCTCAACCTTTTTTCTGATAATCTTTAAATATTCCGAGTTTAACGGTTCCCCTATCGGTTCATCAAGGGACGCCTGTTTATTATGTGAAGCCTGTTTTCTTAGATATCCGGGAATATAAAATTTTATATCCCACGCGGTATATCTCCTGCTTATCTCATTGTATGAGCCGAAACGGTGTCTGTGCCACTGCCTTGCTACAAATAGGGGACATTCAACTATAAATGTGTAATAATCCATATCTGTATCCATCTCAAGCCTATCAACAAGTCCTACCCATCCTGCTGATGTCTCTATTTTTTCCTGCAGAAATTTTTCATCGCGGGTATAACGCAATTTCATAAGCTCCTCATCATCAACCTCTCCGTCCTTCTTCACCACACCAGCAACAGTGGGAAACTTTTCTTCTATAGCATCATAAATGTCTTTAAACACATCCCTTCCGTTTATAAGGTTTCTTAGATTAAGCCACATATAACCGCCCGCATAGTATATTTGGACTGTAGGGTTGTCAAGCTTATCAAGGATGGAAAGCCATTCAGACCTTTCCGATTTTATGGCTATTATATTGTGTTCAAAGGGTGACGCATGTTTGTGTTTAAAAAGATAACGAATAAGTTTCTTATCCCTCAGCTCATCGGTATCTTCATCCCTTCCAAATGATACCCGAGCAGCCCTAACAACCCTTTGATCAGATCCCATCATCAATATTTCTTTCATGATTGAATATTATAGAGATATGGAAGCTACATACGTGGGAAAAAAACCTTACGCCATAGATACAATAATAGCTTTTTCTATCCTCGTGCTGTTTCTAATAGGAGAAATAACCATCCTCAGTATATGGGTCGTACCCGCTTTCATAGAAGGGGACATATCCTTAGGCGTATTCAGAAGAGTATTAATGCAAGGCATTACATTTGTAATAGGTACCTTTATAGCCCTTTTAATAGCGCGATATGTAGATTACAGAATATTCAGAAGAAAAGAGGTTATATACTCACTGTTAATTATATCTGTTATTAGCTTATTAACTGTTTTGGCTATAAAATATGCCTCAGGAAAACCAGTAAATCGTTGGCTATTAGGTTCAAGTTTACAACCTTCAGAATTTGCCAAAATCATCATAGTGCTATTTGCCTCAAATTACATAGCAAGAAAGAAAGGTCTTTATAAAAACAGTCATATATTCTGGGCTGCTTTCGTGGTCATGTTTCATGCTGTTTTGATATACGCACAACCTGACAAGGGAATGGCTATATTTATACTTTTTGTTTCCGCAATCCTGTTTTTCATGGGAGGTATTGCAAAAAAGGTATATATACCGATAATTATAACCTTCGGACTTCTCGGTTTTTATATACTATCCGGAGGTGGATATGTAGAAGAGAGGATAAATGTGTGGCTTGATCCCGCAAAGGACCCTGAAGGTAAAGGTTATCAGATAATAAGATCCCTCATTTATTTCCAAAAGGGAGGGCTTTTCGGTCAAGGTATAGGAAAGGGTGTTCACAAACAATCCTATCTACCTGAGCTTGATTCCGACTACATATTTGCGGTGATAGGAACGGAATGGGGATTTTTGGGTACCCTTTTTGTTCTAGCCCTGTATCTCCTTATAATACTTAGATTATTCTTTATAACAGCTAAGCTTAAAGATATATTTCCCAAGCTCATAGTTCTCGGCTTAACATTAAACTTTGCCTTATCTGTCATTGTCAATATAGCCATGACTCTAAATATACTTCCGCCCAAAGGTATTGCCCTTCCTTTACTGAGCTACGGACCTTCAAATCTCCTTGCCACCCTCATAAGCTTCGGTATAATCGGATCTGTGTATATAAGGCACAAGGATGAACTTAAGTAAGATAGCTATTTCCGGAGGTGGCACAGGTGGACATTTCTTCCCTGCATTAGCCTTTATGGAAAAATGTGATGAAGAAAATATAGACTTTATATACATAGGAAACAGCAAGGGTATAGAATACAAATTCAGAAAGTATATTGAAGATAGGTCCGTATTTCTTCCTATGGAGGGCTATGCGGGGAAGGGTATATTTGAAAAATCCAAAGCCTTGATATTACTTGTCAAAAACTCACTCACCGTCTATAAAATGCTTGAGGGTGTAGATGCAAGTGTGGTCTTCGGTGGATATACGGGGGTACCCTTGGGGGTCTGCAGTTTACTGAAAAAGATACCCCTTTTTATACATGAACAGAATTCTGTACCGGGTGTGGCAAACATAAAGCTTGAAAGGTTTGCAAGCTGTATATTTTACACATTTGAGTACTCAAAAAAGTTTTTTAAAAACACATGTATGATAAGAACAGGATTACCATTAAGGAAGGTATTAAAGGAGGGAATAAGGATAAAAAGGGAGGAAGCAATAAAGAAACTGGGGATTGAAGACAAGCCTACAATCCTTTTCATGGGAGGTAGTCAAGGTGCTATGTATATTAACAAGCTTGCACTTGAAGTTATGGAATTACTAAAAGATTTTCAAGCATTGCTTATAACAGGTAATAAACATTATGAAGATATAAAAAGATTGCTCCCCAAAAGTGTACAAAATATAAAGCTCATACCTTTTACGGAAAATATACCCCTTATTTACAGAGCTTCCCATATAGCTGTTGCGAGGGCTGGTGCGGGAACCGTGGCGGAGCTGAGTTATTATGGGTTGCCAGCCCTCTTTATACCTTACCCTTATGCCTCTGGAGATCACCAGTATTATAATGCAAAGGAAATTGAAGAGAGAGGAGGAGGAATTGTTGTAAGGGAGGAGGAAGCGGATACTAAAAGGGTTATAGAGAAGATAGAAAAGCTTTTCAGTCACAGGGATTTCTTTTCAGAGGGTATAAAAAACGCTTTACCTTCGGATGCGGAGGATACGATGCTTAAAACTATGAAAGATTTTATAGAATAAACCTTTTGGTGGAGGCGGCGGGAATCGAACCCGCGTCCGAGGATGGCCCGATATAAGGGCTTCTACAGGCTTAGCCCGTGTTTTGGATCTACCCCCTTCAGCCCACGGGCAGGCCTCCGGAGGGAAGCACGGCATCTTAGTGTCGGCAACCCCTCACCGTGCGTCGGGGTTACCCAAGCAGGTGTCCTTTGACACCTCCGGGCAAGCCACCTGCCAACTCACCCGGGGCGCGCTGCCGTCAATTAGGCAGCGAGAGCAAGCTCAGCTTCGGGAAGTGTTTTAACGGCTGTTAAGGTTGCCACCCTGCCTGCTACCCTTAATCTGCCATCCCCGTCGAATCCGTTCGCCCCCTTTGGGCATATATTTAAAATATAAAATGTAATTGGACGGCGGTCAAGATGGATAGAATAGAGAAGATAATTCATATAAAGAAACTTCTGGAAAATGAAAGCGCAAAAATAATAAAGGAGATAGATTCAGAAATAGCAAAGCTTAAGAAAGAAAAGGAGAAGTTAAAGAGGGAAATTGATTATCTAAACAAACATATAGTGGATGCAAAGGATCCCATCCCTTATATCCTTAAGGAGAAAGCTATAGTTAGCGGTATAAATGAAATTGAAAAAAGAATAAGGGAGTTAGAGATAGAAAAGGAAAAGAAGATTAAGGAGACTATTGAATTGCATAAAGAGGTAGAAGGTCTCAAGATTATAGAGAACAATCAAAAGTACGAAAAACTGGCAGCTGAAATAAAGAAGGAACTTATAAATAACGGCTATATGGACCTTATAAAGAAGTTTTTGTTATCCATAATTGTTATTGTTTCCATCTCACATGGCGATGATATAGTTGAGCAGAAGATAAAAGAAGAAAGTAAAAGGGAAGTTGTAGAGAAGTTACAGCTTTTAGAGAAAGCCCTGGAACAAAAACTAAAAGAAATAAGGGCGGAGCGGGAAAGGATAGAAAAACTTAAAGAGGAAATGTTAGCAATGAAGAATAAAAAGTTACCAGAAGAAGTTCAAAAGCTTATAAAAATTCTTAACAAAACCTCTACAGATGAAGCTGGCCAGATAATGAATAACCTTGATCCATATACAGCAGCGGAGGTTTTGATAAGGTTGAAGGAAAGACAGGCAGCGGAGATACTTGCAGCCATGGATCCAAAACACGCTGCAAAGGTTTCAAAAATAATAATGTCAAAGAAAAATAAAAAGTGATCAAAATACAGTTAGTTCTCCTCTTAATTCTTTTGCTACTTTATTTACATAAAGTATAGTCATTACAACACCCATAATAACTGGAAAGACTATTGTTATAAAAAGGATTAAATTGCGCAGTAGAGGGTCAAACTTTATTACGGCAAAAAACATACCGACTACAAAGAGTTGTAATCCGTATAAAAGCATCATTTTACCTATAAACCTCACTGTTCTATTCCAGAGTTCTATATTCATTTCCAATTCCTTCTGCTGGCTTGTTTTTATGTCATAAAACCATTCATAAGGAAGTTTCTCGGCAATAAGAGGTAAGGATGCGGTCATTGAAATTATGGATATAAGAAAAATAACAACTGCTATCTTCATAAACTTACCTCCTTTATCTTTCTTTTTATAAATTCTATAGCCTCTTCCCTTGTTTTTACAATTCCTTCTATTTGCGCTTCTTCCAACATCCTTTTTATTTTACCTACAAGGGGGCCTTCTTCCAACCCGCATATTTCCATTATTTCCCTTCCGTTCAAAAGGGTTTTACTGCCTGTTCTTGCCATTTCCTCTGATTTAAAAGCTTCCAATTTATCCATAGTATCAATAAGTTTATCTATTTCTTCCTTTTTATCCCCCGAGGCCAATGCATCCGCAACTGAAAGTATAAAAAGATGATAGGCGATATCTCCGCAATCCCTCCAAAACCTTAATATGCCTCTTGATGTTAAAGTTCCTTTACTATCAGCTTCTCTCAGATAAAATAGTCTGAGGTGGTGTCTTACAAGGTTTGCCACAAACTTTGTAAGATCTTCTCCCCATCTCCATCGGTTACCTATTTTTTTAACCATCTCCGATCCTAACTTGTCATGCTCATAAAAGGTTATTTTGCCATTAATCCTTTTGAATGTATCCGGTTTTCCTATATCATGAAACAGTGCTGAGATCTTTAAAGCTTCAATATCACTGAACTCACCGAGAAATTTCAGATGCCCTATCTTTTCAAATATGTACTCCTTTATATATTTTCTGTTGTTAAGTATAAATTCAAGCATCTCAACGGTCTTAAATGTGTGTTCATCAAGGGGATATATATGATTTTCACCCTGATCAGAAATGTTTCTCAGCCTACCAATTTCCGGGAATATCTTTTCAAGAAATCCGAGTTCGTACATAAGTCTAAGTACCTTAACAGATGTCTTTATAGAGAGTATCTTTAAGAACTCAAAGGTTACTTTATCTTCTGGACTTTCTTTAATTATTTCTCCGCGTTCCTTAACAAACTCCTTAAAATCCTCGGAAAGCTCCAAATCCGTTTCTCCAGCTATCCTGAATCCCCTTATGAGCCTTATAGGATCCTTTTTCAAATTCTCTAAGCTTACAGGCCTCAGAATACCTTTCTCCAGATCCCTTATACCCCCTGTAGGATCATATATAATCGTTTGCTTTGCACCTATGCTTAGAACATCATCAATACTGACAGCCATAGCATTAGCTGTGAAATCCCTATCTTTCAAATCTTCTATTAAAGCTTTCTCTACATCTTTTCCTTTTATTTGGGAAAAGTCAAATCTGTATCTATAATCGTCTATCTCAAGTATCACCGTACATATGACTGGTCTTTTTATAATTATTCCTTTCTTTTCAAAAACAAAAAATTTACCCCCTATCGCTTCCGCAAACTTTCTTCCTATTTCCTCAGGATTTGAAGTAACAACAATATCCACATCTACTTTTTTACCTACGGGTATCCCCAGTATCCTATCCCTTACCCACCCTCCTACAATAAAACAGTATTCATCCCTCGGTACAAGTTTTGCAATATCATCAAAGAATGATAGATAAAAATTAAGGCCGTGTATTGTATGCAAATGCCCCCTCAATTGATCCTGTACTTTTTCCATAACTTATTATTTACAAATATTCTGATCTCTTTTATATGAGAAGGAACAAGTATTTTATCCTTAACTATTCTCTGGGTGCATAATGATTCCATTTTTCTTATCAAATGAACATAAAGGGTGTAGTCTTGCTCTGTCATCACCTGTATAACATGACAAGGAGAAGGTTTATATAAGAAGACTTCTTTTGATGTAGCAATGGAAAAAAACAGGATAAGTGTATAAATAATCCTTTTACCCATAACTTTAAATATTAAAACCTGGGGGCGACCTACTTTCCCGTGCCTGGGTAGGCACAGTATCATCGGCGCTGGAGGGCTTAACTGCCGGGTTCGGAATGGGACCGGGTGTTTCCCCTCCGCTATGGCCCCCAGGCGAAGGC
>JALWWX010000223.1 GCA_027078675.1 Aquificales bacterium
GAAATATATATGTAATCTCCTTCCTGTTTTACAAAATTTCTGAAGGTGAGTGCCTTCATGGCTTTTGTAACAGCTTCCCTTGAAGAACCTGCCAAAGAGGCGAGTTCCCTGTGGGTTTTCTTCTTTATTCTGTAACCGCCTTCCCTTGTTTTCTCTCCTTCTTCTTTTGCAAGTGTAACAAGGGCTTTCAGTAGCCTATCGCTTACATCAAAGAAGGCTAAGGCTTCTATCATCTTATCCGCTTCCCTCAATCTTTTAACCATGATCTTTAAAAGTTCAATGGCTATGGTGGAATTTTCCTTAAGTATATCTATAAATTTTTTCCTGCTTAAAACACCGAGGACGGAGTCCTCTTTTGCTTCAACCGTTGCAGATCTGGGCTTTCCGTCAAACAAGCTCATCTCCCCGAATACATCCCCCGGTTTGAATACCGCCAACACAAGATCTTCTCCATCCTCATTGGATATATATGCTTGAAGCTTCCCTTCCAGGAC
The DNA here is from genome assembly GCA_027078675.1 of Aquificales bacterium. Taxonomy (GTDB): domain Bacteria; phylum Aquificota; class Aquificia; order Aquificales; family Aquificaceae; genus WFWF01. The sequence continues at coordinate 495 of JALWWX010000223.1, forward strand.
TATGTAAAAGTCCGTACTCTCATCGTACTGATAAAATACCACCTCTCCCTTCTTTATTTTTATAGTTTTAAAGTATGTAGCTAACAGCTTTATATATTTCTCTGGTAAATCTTTAAATATGTAAGTTTGTTTTAAATACTTCTCAATACGATTATCCATCCTTAATTAATATTTTACTCCTATAGTTTTCTATGAAATAACATATAGTTTCAACCCTTATCTTTATTGCACCTGTAGGTCTGTTTTCATCTATTTCGTGGAAGGTGAAATATGGTTTGTTTGCCCTTTCAAATATTTCTTCAACCACATGATATATGGGTGCATCGTGACCGCAACGGAAGGAAGAAAGGTCTATAGCCAGCAGATTGGGATGCTTTGCGGTATATTTTGCACCCCACACTTTCATTGATGAATTCTCGCTGTAACACTTAAGCCAAACATCCCTTATATCAAGGGGGTTTTCTATAGATCCCCTTATTATATCTTCGCCGAACAGCCTTTGAAGTATGTCTTCGTCCCTCGGTAAGGTTTCAATAGTGAATATTGGATAACCCCTTTTGTTTAATTCATCAAGTATACCGTGGTTTATACCAGGATCGTTGTGGTATGGCCTTCCGAGCATAACAATACCGATCCAGTTCTCCCTTTCCAATCTATCAAATACTTCCCTTGCTCTTCTCCTCAGCTTCCTCAGTATATTTTCCCAAACTTCCAGACCTATTCTTATCGCTTCCCTGTTTTCTTTTTCGGTTATACCGAATATATTCCTAAATGTATTGAATAACTGCCTTTCCAAGATTTCCATATCATCAAAGTCAAGGACTGGATCTAAATATAATACACCTCTTTCTTTAAAATCATCCTTTTCCTTTGTAAAGGATGCCTTAACAACCTCGGGGGTTGCGGATACGGTAGGACATGCCCAGTGACCTTCCGCTTTGTATATCTCCCCTTTAAGCTTTCTTATACAGGGGAAAAATATTATGTCAACATCCTTTTCATAGAGAAGGTTATAAACATGGGAAACTGCTACCTTGGAGGGGAAACACGGATCTATTGTTCCCTTCTTAATTCCCTTTCTGTAAAGCTCTTCGGTGGTAAAATCAGAGAATATAACTTCCTTAACACCGAGGGATTCAAAATATGCCCTGAAGAAAGGTGCCGTAGAGTAAAGATTTAATACGCGTGGAATTCCTATTTTACACGTACTAAGAAATTTTCTTTTTTTAGCCTTAAAGAAATCAGCTACTTTTGATCTGGTTACCTTGGGAGGGTCATGTGATTTGAAGGCTTCTTTGTTATAAAGTTCTATGAAGTTAGGATAAAGCTCTTTTTGTGCATTTCTCTTTGAGAGAAAAGATTTAAGATCTTCCTTTTTTTCAAAGGTACCCTTATCGCAGGTTGCTATTATATACCTCTTTTCAGTGTTGTTTACTTTCAGATCTATAAAAGTTCTTGTACAGAAATTTCTGCAGAATGTACATACGGTTTCTTTTCCCCTTATGGTCCTGTAGCTTATATTGTCAAGATTTTCAAATCCTACAAAGTTCGTCCTTTTCAACTTCCTCCTCCGACCTGATCAATTCAATGGCTACACCTATTGCCCCTGCGTAACTACCTTCTGGATGAATGTATATCTTTGCATCGGGTACCCTTTCCTTTATAAAGTCAACCTGTGCTTTTACAACCGCAAGGTTTTTGTGGGTGCCTCCCTGAAGTACGAAGACCCTGCCGAGCCTCTTTAAATTCGGTTCCTGCATGACATAAAGCCATACATTAAGGGGTAGGGTTTTGGCAAGACCCGCCATTATCTCTTCCGCGGACCATCCCAGCTGTTGAAAGTTAACTATGTCAGCTTCCAAGAAAACCGCACACCCGAAATTAAAACGGGGGCTGTACTTAGCCTTAAAGGCTACATCCGCATACTCTTCAACCTTATAACCGAATCTTTCCGCTGTTGATTGTAGATAATAACCGTTTCCCGCGGAACATTGGGTGTTAAGCTTAAAGTCCTTTACACTACCGTTTCTCAGTATTATAACCTTTATGTCCTGACCTCCCACATCGCATATAACCTCCGCATCCGGAAAGTAATGCAATGCACCCCTCGTGTGGGCTACCGTTTCAACTATGGCTATATCTCCGCCGAAGGCTTCCTTGAGCAAATCTTTTGCATATCCCGTAAATCCCACACCCCCTATTTCAAAGGAAGGAACCTTTACATCAAGCTGTTTTTTAATACTTTTAAGGATAAACTTAGTATCCTCTATTGGATCACCTTTTGAAAGTATATACTCCTTGGCTATTATGTTTACTTTTTCATCCAAGGCAACTCCCTTTGTTGATGTGGATCCCCCGTCAACACCTATGAAAATTTTTGCATCCGCCTGAATGTGAATACTGATATTTTTATCTTTTAAAGAATACTCTTGAAGGAATTTCTTTAACTCCTCTTCATCCTTCCATAAGCCCCTTTCCCCCATAGATTCTTTCAATTTTTCCCTTTCTTCAATAAGTCTGTATAAGGGATCTAAGGAACTTACCTCCGCCGTATTTTCTATCACGCTGTGCAGGGCGGATCCTATAGAGGGCAGAAAGAGTCCTATATCGGGTGTGAATATGTCATCTTCTGGATTCCCTTTTATGTTCCTTTCTTCCCAGAGCTTTCCTATGTGATATTTCCATGCTTCCCTTAAGGGTTTAAAGAAGTAGTTTGGTCCTCCCAGAAGTAATACTTTTGGTCTGGGCGTGTATCCACGTGTTATCGTACTTAAATTCTGTAAAACTATGGCGTCAAAAAGGGAAATAAGGAGTTCGTCTTCAGGCACACCCTGTTTATAAAGGCTTATAATGTCTGTTTCTGCAAACACTCCACATTTGCCGGCAACCTCGTGAACCTTTTCTGGTACATACTTTGTATTCTTATACTTTGAAGGATCTATACGAAATTTAAGGATAATTCTGTCAATCGTTGCCCCTGTTCCCCCCGCACATTTATCAT
>JALWWX010000224.1 GCA_027078675.1 Aquificales bacterium
ATATATTCCCTTATTGCCCTGTATGAGTCCTTTAAGGCGCTCATCTTAGGAAAGAAGCTGAAAAGGTTATATTTTCTGTCCGTTTTATAATCCGTAGGATAAGGTATGACATCAAGTCCTTCCCTTTTAAAGGTATAAACCGATCTGTACATGTGATAGGCGGAGGTTACAAGGATTATCCTTTTACAGTTTATTCTTTTACACAGCTCTTTAACATATTTAGCATTTTCCCTCGTGTCCCTACTCTTCTGATCCGTAAAAATAAGCCTCCTGTCAACACCCAGCTCTATAAGAAACTGCTTCATAATACTTGATTCTGGCAGGTTGTTCAGGGCGGAACCTCCTGACAGTAGAAGAGGAAGTCCCGTCTTTTTATGGAGAAGGAATCCCGTTATAAGTCTTTTTGTTGAATCCTCTTTAAGATATCCCGTGTTATAGGCTCCTCCTCCCAGAACTACGATGATATCACCTTTTAATACCTTCGGTCTTTTATACATATTTTCCAGAGGAAGGAGAAGTAGATCTTTAACGGGTTCAATGGAAATAAGATATAAGCTTAGCGCTGATAAAAGAGATATGTATTTTACTACTTTCCTTTTTGAAAGAAGGTATATAAGAAGGAACAGGACTATGTAAATCCCCGGAGGTAATATAAAGTAGGAGATTATTTTTTTCGCGAGAAACATTACCTTCTCGTTCTTGTTGCAATGACGAGATCTTCCACCTTATTTTTCTTTGCTATATCCATAAGTTGAACAACAAACTTGTGTTGAACCCTTTCATCCGCCTCTATTATTATGGATGTGGGTTTTACCTTTTTAATCCTTTTATCTATTTCTGATATGCTTAGCCTTTTACCTCCCATTCTGTAAGATCCGTCAGCGGTTACTTGTATCTTCATTATACTTATGGCTCCCTTCTCACCGTGTTCTGCAAAAGGTAGCTTCACCGCTATGAAAGTCATAGGGGATTGGAAGGCAAGGATTGCCAAGAAAAGGAAAACAGCAAGAAGTATATCCACTATGGGCACCACATCTATGTAAGCCCTCTCATCCTTAGAAAGTCTTCTGCGTTTCCTGAGATTCATTCCAGAATCTCCAGTATTTCCTTAAAGGAATTTTCAATCTTTGCCAATATTCTATCGCCAACAGCACGGAAGATCCAGTAGGCGAATAGAGCGGGTATGGCAACTATCAATCCCGCTGCCGCTGCCGTTAAAGCCTCGCTTATTCCGGAGGCAAGGAGGGTTACTCCTTCCTCCGCTTCAGAGATTGCAAAAGCTGAAAATACTTTTATAAGCCCCGTTATTGTTCCAAAAAGGCCAAGCAGTGGGGCTATTGATGCAATAGCTGACAGCAGGAGAAGATTTTTTTCAACAAGAGGGACCACGGAAACAAGCTCTGTTTCAGCAATCTGACTTAGGTGTATCTTGTTTCTCCTGCCCTTTTCATACTCTTGAAGAACCGTACTTAATGCCCTGCTGAAAGGATCGTGACTTAAGGATGCCAGCTTCATCGCTCCGTCTATGTCACCCCTGTGGATAAGATTTTTAATATCGTTTATATTCTTAGGAATAAATTTTGATGCCCTTAAGTTAAAAGCCCTTTCAATTATGATGAACCATGAGAAGATGGAAAGTATTATAAGGGGATAAATTACATAACCCGCCTTACTTAAAAAATCAAGAAGCTGTTCCATCTTATTTCACCTCACAAGGTGGTAGTTTATCTTTGTAGTATCTATATTTCCCCCTCTCTTCCTCTGATAAAGTTTCAGGATTAAGCTTTTCCAATAGACATGAAGCATCCTTTCTGGCTTTCATGCTTATTAGTATATCAACACTTTCAAGAATGCTACTGTTGTAATAGGGTTGTATATCCGGCGTCAGAATGGTAACGGTCACAAACTCTTCAAGGGCTTTCTTTTTGTCACCCTCATTCTTATAATGCATACCCGCAAGATAATATGCCTTGGCTTTTGTCTCGTCATCTTCACTCTCCTTTGCATAAGAGAGGTATTTAGGATCGTTTGTGACCGTATATATGTCTATGCTTATCTTTCTGAGGTCTTCATCCATATATCCCTTTTCAACTATACTGTTAAAGAGGTCAACCGCCTTTTCCCCTTCTCCTACGGATATGTAAGCCTTGATAGCTTCCTTTTTATCCTCTATACTCCCCTGGGCAAGAAGCTCCGCAAAGTTTGTTATATCTCCCCTTTGCTTGTATATTGCCATAAGGGACTTTCTTGCCTCCTCTCTGACCTCCGGATCTTCCGCTTCCTTTATTAACTTTTGTAGCTTTTCTATTTTTGTCTCTTCATCCTCTTCAAGCTGGGCAAGTCTCAGCTTTGCCTTTTCTCCATACTCCGTACCAATAAGCTTTTCATAAACCTCCTTTGCCTTTTTCCTGTTCCCCTCTTTTGTGTATATCTCCCCGAGTTGATAGTAGAGATCGTTTACTATGGGTGAGTCGGGATATTTGCTTACAAAGGTTGTTATAAGTTCTTTAAGGTTGCCTTCTGGCCTTTGAAGTTCAAGCTGTATTAAGGCGAGGGTTGCACTCATCGCCTCTTCCGAATCCGGATATTCCTTCATCACCTTTGTATAAAGACTTTTGGCCTTTGATATATTTCCAAGATTGTAGTAGGCATCCGCTTCCTTTAATAAGGCTTTGGGTTTTAATCTGCTCCTTTCAGAGATGCGTTGAAAGTAACTTACCGCCCTTGAATAACGGTTTTCTATGAAGTAACTTAAACCCTTAAGATATATTTCCTCATCCGTATCATTAAGCAGGAACTCCCTTGCCAACTTTCCGTTACCTACAGAAATAGCGGATTTTGCCTTAAGTATCCTTGATCTCTTGTCATTTTTATCCTTTAATGTTTCAATAACCCTCATGTATTCGCCCATATTAAAGAGGGCTATGGCTTTATAGTAAGGATCTTTGAAATATCTGTATGCCTTTTCCCAGTTCCCCTTCTTAAAGTGATACCATCCCATATACTCCCTATACAAACCTGGATGGGCTTTTCTTATTTTTGCAAGAACCTTTTTCAGTTCTTCGTCCTTCTCAAGCCAATAGAGGCTTTCAAGGAGCCACCTGTAATATGTTGCATTTTTCCTTTTCCACTTCTTTAAAGTTTTCAGTGCAAGGTTATAGTCTTCCATCTTTACCGCTGCATATAGGGCATTTTCATAGTCTCCAGCTTGCATGAAGTTTGAATAGGCACCTTCGTAATCTCCCCTGTTGTAAGCAATCTTTCCCGATCTTATAAGGAATTCCTTTGAGCCAGTTATGGCGTAGGCAAGCCTTGAGTATATGAGATTCTCCTTTGAAAGTAGGGAGTATAAGTTTGCAGCATATTCGGGATTAAAGGTTTCAAGTAGGGATATATATTTCTTTGCTTCTTCCCTATTGCCTTCTTTTATGTAGG
>JALWWX010000225.1 GCA_027078675.1 Aquificales bacterium
TCTCCCGCCCTCCACATGCTTCCCACCGAGCAACCTCCAGCAAGGACCATGCCTATACCGAATATGAAGCCTCCCACAAGACTGCCGAACCAGAAGGAGGGTTGAACCATCATAGGTTGTATATCTTCCGCAACTATGGAAAGGGCGGGCGACTTTTTTACTATATAACCTCCCACCGCTGCTACAGTTATGGCTAGAACCGCCGCTTTGGTCATTGTAGCATCACCAGTCATGAAAGGTTCTCTGAATGCCCTTACAAAACAGAAGCGTGTTCTTTGATTTATTAAGCCCAATACAATACCGAAGAAAAGCAGTGAACTTGCGCTTATTTCAAACATTCCCACATATATGATCTTCTCCCACAGGAATAAAACCAATATTATTAGCAGGATTAAGATAATGCCAAGGTAGAACTGAAAATTCCTCGGTACGGTTATTACTTTTCCGGGGGACTCGCTCTCCGAGAGTGATTTCATATAAATCCTTAGTCCTATATAAGCTCCTATAAGCAGGCCTATCATCATGTTTATGGCGGAGGCTGATAAAGCTCCAAAGCCTACCAGAAAGGCTCCTACCGTGCATCCGAAACCCATGTATGCACCTACTCCCATCAAAGTACCCCCTACTACTCCCCTCAAGGCTTCCCTTCCACTCGGTACGCTTATCTTAAAATCACCCCCTACGAGGGCTGAGATAAAGGCTCCCAATATAAAGCTCCAGTTTATGAGGGCGGTGGAATAAAAGAACAGGCTGTTGGGTTCTCCTCCGAGATCAATAAAGATACTCCAGAAATTATCACCCCATACTATGACACCGTCCGCTACGCCCCACGGCTTTCCCCATACGAACATGAGGGCAACTAAAAAACCCATGGCAAGACCGCCTACAAAAGGAGGCCACCTTTTCCCGAGGATGTTTAAAATTTCTTCCTTTATCATTTAATCCTCTCCTTTAATATAAATTTAGAAATGAAAGAGATTGTCTTTTTTACGGGCAAGGGGGGTGTGGGTAAGACGACCCTTTCCATCATCTCAGCCCTTAAGAGGGCGAGGGAAGGCAGAAGAGTTCTTCTCATCTCCATAGATCCTGCCCATTCTTTATCGGATATTCTGGATGAAGCTAAAGTAACCGTTCCCAATAACATGGATATCCTTGAAATAGATATATTAAAAGAGACTGAAAAGTATATAAGAAATGCTTTGGACAATATAAGGAAGTTTATAGGAAGTGAAACCTTTAAAAAGGTTAAGGAAACCGTTGAGTCTGTTGCAGAATCTCCAGGAACTGAAGATGCTGTTCTTATAGATTTCCTTTCTCGCTTGGTGGTTGAAAAGGTGGACAAATACTCTTCCCTGATTATAGACACCGCTCCTTCTGGACATACCTTAAGGTTTTTAAGGGATATTTCTTCTGCGGGTAGCTTACTTGAATTTATATCCAAGGAAGCAAGAAATATTGAACATTTAAAGAATTTGTCCGGTACTTTGAAGGGCAATATTGAAATAAGCAATATACTGAAGGAGAGATATGAAAGGATAAGGAAATTGGATATTACCATAAAGAAGGGTAATACTTACTTTTTTGTGGTTATGAATCCGGATTATGTGTCTTTTATGGAAACGAGGAGACTAATAGAAAATTTAGAAGGATTGAAGCTTAAAATAGGTGCTGTTGTGATTAACAAGATAATGCCTTCCCATATCCCGGAAGAGTACAGAGGAGATCAGGAAGAGATTATTAACAGGGCGGAAAGGGAATTTGGAAGATTTAAAATAATAAAAGTACCCTTCAAAAGGGATAAGGGTTTCCTTTTTGAAAAGGTTGATATATGAGAGGAGTGAGATGAGTTCTCTCGCAATAGGTCTTATAATAGGTGCAGTTATCTTGGCTGTTACGGAGATGGTTATGTTTTATCCGAAGAGGCAGGTTTCCGAAAAACCCAAAAAACCCGCGGTTGCACGTGTAGAAAAAAGAGAAACTGTGAGAGAAATTTACGGTTATTATGTAACGGAAGGTAATGAAACCCTTGAGACGGTTGCTAAAAAACTTTACGGGTGCAGGGAGTGTTGGCTTTCTATTTATGAACTTAATAAGGATAAGGTAAAGAAGAATCCTTGGAAGACCCTCCCTGAGGGAATAAGACTTAGATATAAAAAGGATCTTACCCATCAAGAGAGGGAAAACTTAAAAAGGGAATATATGTCCTGGCTTAGGAGGATAAGCACCGGGAAATATCTTCCGGAATGATTACTCCCATTCTATTGTTGAGGGTGGTTTGGAAGAGATATCATAGACTACTCTGTTTACACCTTCCACCTCATTTATTATCCTTCTCATTACCCTGTCAAGGAAATCATAGGGCAGTCTGTACCAGTCCGCGGTCATTCCGTCAACGCTTTCAACCGCCCTCAGTGCTATAACCTTCTCATATGTTCTAACATCCCCCATAACCCCCACCGATTTTATGGGCAGTAACACCGCGAAGGCTTGCCATATCTTTCTGTAGAGCCCTTCCCTCTTTAGTTCCTCTGTGAATATATAATCCGCCTCCCTCAGTATTTTAAGATCTTCCTCCTTTACTTCTCCTATTATCCTTATTGCGAGACCGGGACCAGGAAAGGGATGCCTGTAAAGTATTTCCTCAGGTATATTTAGTAACTTACCTATTTCCCTCACTTCGTCCTTAAACAGCTCCCTGAAGGGTTCAATAAGCTTTAAATTCATCTTTTCGGGAAGACCGCCCACATTGTGGTGTGTTTTTATCTTTGATGCCCCTTCCACATGGGCGCTTTCTATCACATCGGGATATAAGGTACCCTGAAGTAAAAACTCCGCATCCTCTATCTTTTCCGCTTCCCTTTCAAAGACCTCAATGAAGGTATTACCTATGATTTTCCTCTTCTCTTCTGGATCTTCCACGCCTCTTAGCCTTTCAAGGAATATTTTTGAGGCATCAACAACCTTTAAAGGCAAATCCATTGATTTAAGCAGTTTTTCTATGCTTTCCCTTTCATTCTTTCTTAGGAGACCGTGATCAACGAATATACACCTCAGGTTGTTTCCTACCGCCTTGTGAACCAGGACCGATGCCACTGTTGAGTCAACCCCTCCGGAGACTGCAGATATCACCTTTTTGTCTTTCACCTTTTCCCTTATTTCCCTTATCTTTTCCTCTATAAAATTTCCCATTTCCCAGTTTTTTTGTCCCTTGCATATCTTGAATACAAAGTTGGCAATTATCTCCTTACCGTACCGTGTATGTGTTACCTCGGGATGGAATTGGATACCGTAAAGTTTCCTCTTATTGTCACCTATAACAGCGTGGGGCGAGTTTTCCGATACCGCAAAGGTTTCAAACCCTTCGGGTACATCTATCACCTTATCCGCGTGGCTCATCCATACATCAAAGCTTTTTGGTA
>JALWWX010000226.1 GCA_027078675.1 Aquificales bacterium
GTTGCTCTATAAGGGATCGGAGATAATTGTTAACTCAGAGCCTCCTACTGTGGGTATTTTGGAGGGTATATCTTCGGAAGGGTATTTAAGGGTATTGACCTCGGAAGGGATAAAGGAAATAGCAGGGGGTGAGTTTTCCCTCAGACCTTATATGTGAAATTATCTTTTCGGGAAGAGGATTATTTTTTCCTTTACCCTGTATTCTTTGAATGTGTAAGGGTTTATACCAATCGGCAGATTATCAATGCAAAACACTTCAAAGACCTTTCCCATCTTATTGGGCATGAAAGGGTACAGCATATATGCTGTTAGGATCAAGCCGTCGTGCAGTGTATAAAGAACCGAGTCAAGTTTTGGATCATCCCTTTTGGCAAGCTCCCAAGGAGCGGAACTGTCAACATATTTGTTCAAATAGGAGGTAAATTTAAGTACCTCTTCTATGGCCCTGTTGAAACTTACATCCTCCATAAACTTCCTATAGTTTTCAAGCATCTCCATGCTGATATTTTCATATTCGTTATCTTTATTTCCCTTTATATTCCCACCCTTATACTTCAATCCCATGGAAATTACCCTGCTGAAAAGGTTTCCTATTTCATTCGCAAGTTCTCCGTTTATTCGGTTAAGTATAGCCTCCTTGGAGAAATCTCCATCGCTACCGAAGGGTACCTCCCTCAGCAGGAAGTATCTTATTTCATCAAGACCGAACTCTTTAACAACATCGTAGGGACTGATAACATTTCCGAGTGTTTTGGACATCTTCTTACCTTCAACGGTCCACCAACCGTGGGCATAAACACAGGAGGGGATGGAATATTCACAGGACATAAGGAAGGCGGGCCAATAAACCGTATGGAACCTTATTATATCTTTTCCTACTATATGCAGATCCGCAGGCCAATACCTTTCAACTTCACTTCCGAGGGCGGATATGTAATTGAAAAGTGCATCAAACCACACATATATAGTGTGTTCCCCATCAAAGGGTACCTCAATTCCCCACTTTACCCTTGACCTTGGTCTTGTTACGGAAAGATCCTTTAATCCCTGTTTAACAAAGGCTACCACCTCGTTGTATCTTTGGAGTGGTCTTATAAACTTAGGGTTTTCCCTGTAAAGATTTTCAAGTTTTTCTTGATAGGAAGATAGTCTGAAGAAATATGAAGGTTCTTTAATATACTCGCACTCTTTAAGGTGAATAGGGCATTTATTCCCTTCTATAAGTTCTCCTTTGCTCTTGAATTCTTCACAACCTACGCAGTACCATCCCTCATACTCTCCCAGATATATGTCTCCCTTTTCATAACTTTTTAGGAAAACCTCTTTAACAAACTCCTTGTGTTCTTTATCCGTTGTCCTTATGAATTTTGAGTAGGATATGCCCATAAACTCCCACAGCTTTTTAAAATTTTCCGCATTCCTGTCTACAAGCTCTTGTGGATCTATTCCCTTCTCTTCAGCGGTTTTCTGTATTTTCAGACCGTGTTCATCCGTACCTGTTAAGAAAAACACATCGTAACCTTTAAGCCTGTAATAACGGGCTATAACATCAGCGGATATGGTTGTGTATGCATGACCTATGTGGGGTATATCGTTTACATAGTAGATAGGTGTTGTAACATAGAATTTCTTCATGGGATAACATTATAACCGCACTCTGGCGGAACACACCTTTAAAAGCTTGGGGTAAAATAATCATCAGTGCGGGTCAAAGGAGGGCTGAAATGAATTATGCTCCACAGCTTCTCAACTATCTGAGTTCTACCCAGGATTTTACGGAGGTTATTATAGCTCCGAAGGCTTCACCTATGGAAAGGACTGGTAATATCCTTAAGAAGGTAATGGATGTTACCTTCTCTCCTGAGGATATAAGGGATACCCTTATTGCTTTAAGGAGTCATACCCCTGTAGCCCTCGGTCCCCTGGGCAGGGAAGGTTTTTTCTCTTTTGGTATTCCAAATATAGGGAGGTTCAGGGTTGCTTACATAACCCAGAGGGGAAGCTATGTTGTAAGTATAACGAGGGTGCCCTTTGATATACCAGAGCCAGAAAAGATTCTTGAAAACCCCGAAGATCTTAGGAAAATAAGAAAGGTTATATTTAATGGATCGGGTGGTATATATGTTATAGTTGGAATATCTCAGATAAAGAATAACTTACTTGCATACTCAGTAATAAAGAGCATAAATCAGGAGGAGCAGAAAGTTATTTATATAATTGAAAGGCCCATCTCCTATCTTCTCAAACACGGTAATTCAATAGTAATCCAGAGGGAGGTTGGTATTGATGTGGATAATTTTGAAGAAGGTATAAAGGATGCTATGCTTATAAATCCGGATCTTATATATGCAAGTGATGTAAACAGTAAGGAGGATCTTATAGCCCTGATGCATATAGCTGAACTCAGTATACCGGTTCTTGTAAGCATAGCGGTTTCCGATGAGAATGCCTTGGTAAGAATGCTTGAGTTGAACCTTAAAGAAGACTGTAAGGAATTTATGAAGGTATTGGATAAGGTTATAAAGGTTTCATATACACAGAATTCAAAGATGGGAGTTTCTATTACAGACTTAGGATCTGAGGTGCGGGGAAGCCGTTAAAGTTTGAGGCATATACGGTGGTGTAAGCACCTGCGGACATTATATACAGATAGTCTCCCACCTCTGGTTCTGGTAATGGTACATTTCTTGCTATAATGTCCATGCTGTCACAGGATATACCTCCTACTGTCCACTCGTAAAGTTCCCCGTCCCTATCCAAGTAAAAGGGATATCTTATACCTCCGAGGGATTCCGCAAGACCGTTGAATACTCCCGTGTCAACATAAATCCACCTTGTACCATCCCTCACCGCCTTACCTATGACCCTTGTTATCATAATTCCCTGATCACCTACGAGACCCCTGCCTGGTTCCATGTGAAGTTCAGCAGGTTGTTCAATCATGTATTTTCTCAATAAGCCTTTTACATAGTAGGCTATATCTTCCATGGAGAGGGCATTGTAAAGATATGTTACTGGTATACCTCCTCCTATGTTTAAGAGTTTTAGCTTAATGCCCTTCTGTCTTGCCCTGTTCCATGCCTCCGAAGAAAGCTTTATAGCTATAAACCAATTTCTGAGATTGTTACATTGAGAGCCGACATGGAAGGTTATGCCGTAGGGTATCAAACCTTTACTCCTTCCGTATTCAAGGATTTCAACCGCTGTTTCTGGATCAACACCGAATTTTCCAGAAAGGGGCCAATCGCTTCCCTCATTAGGTACAGCAAGTCTTACATATATGCGCGACCTCGGTGCAAGGTCCGCTATTTTTTCTACCTCAGTGAAGGAGTCAACCGCAAAGAGATCAATACCTTTTTGATAAGAAAAGGC
>JALWWX010000227.1 GCA_027078675.1 Aquificales bacterium
GAGGTTTTTGTCAAGTTTACTTATTACAGCCTTTGGTGTTTGAGATGCATTGTTTTCCTGAAATGCACCATTTGTAGTGGGATAAACAGTACTATAAGAATAACCCGTTATCAACACATTTCCTGCAGTATCAAGAACTATATCATAAGCGTACTCTGTTCCATCCCATCCTCCAATATATGTTGATGCTATAATGCTAGAAAGCGTGGAATTTACTTTAGTTATAAAGATTTCTCCCCATTCGGTTTTATTTTTTTGGTAAGAACCTACGGTTGTGGGAAAATATGAGGAGCATGTATTCCCTGTTACATATATATTATCGTCTTGATCAATAACGAGACCGTGAGCCTCATCGCTACATCCTGCTCCTCCAAGATAAGTTGATATTAAAAGTTGGGTAAGTGTAGAATTAATCTTGACTATGAAGGCTTCCGCATTATATGTATCATTATCCACTTCTTGAAAAACGCCGTTGGTTGTAGGAAAATCCGTAGAGGTTGTCCAACCTACCGCTATTAAATAATCATTGGAGTCAAAATCTATATCTCTGACCGCATCTATACCTGTGCCTCCAAGATATGTGGAACCAAGTAAGTTGCTGAGCGTAGGGTCTAACTTTCCTATAAACGCATTACCCAGATGACCTTTATATCCCGCTCCTGAAGAAGCACCTGTGTTTGTATCTTTAAATCCCCCGACTATTACAAGATCTGTAGACTGAGTGTTTCCCCCTATATATATATTTCCAGAAGAGTCTGCTGAAATAGCATACACCTTTTCGTTATTCGTACCACCATAGAAGGTGGAATTTGTTATGGTTCTTAGATCGGAAGAAAGCCGTGTTATAAAACCTTCATAAGTAGATCCAGCAGTACCGTTAAATGTAGTTTGATAAGCACCATTTGTTGTTGGAAAATCTGATGAATAAGTGGTTCCAGCAACGTATATGCTGCCATTTGGATGTATAAGCAAGCGACGCGCTACATCCGCATTAGAACCGCCTAAATAGGTTGAAGCAAGTATGCTTGAGAGATTCGAATTTAACTTAACTACAAACCCATCGGTTCCACCTCCATAAATACTTTGAGCCCCATTTACAATTGGAAATCCATTATCTGCGTATCCCACGACATAGACATTACCATAATTATCTATCTCAATGTCAAGTGCTCTATCATAATATGCGGTGCCTATAAAAGTTGAAGCTAAAAGCTGAGACAAATCTGAACTAAGTTTACTTACAAAGGCGTCTGACCCAGAGTTGAAGGATGTGTCATAAGATCCTGTAGTGGTAGGAAAATCATTTGAGCTTGTTTCTCCCGCAATATAAATGTTTCCATTTGAATCAAGTGCTATAGCGTAAGCTACCTCTCTTGAAGATCCCCCCAAATAAGTAGAAGCCAGCAGAGGATCTATAACAAGCTCCCTGCTTTTATCATACTCACTAACCACAAAAGCATAAGCATCCTTCCCAACAAGCCTGTAACTCACCTCTATATTCTTCCTCTTACCCCCATACTCCTGATAAGCAACAGGCTTAGTAAACCTCACCTCTCCAAGCTCAGTTATGGCAACAAGCTCACCGGTATCTTTATCAACCTTCAGATCCTTGGCTCCTTTTATAGATAGCCTTATCTTTCCAGGATCAGCACCAGGCTTTACCCTGAAGATCTTCTCCACATTGTTGCCATAGGCTTTGAGTGTTAAAGTTATTCCTTTGTAAACCTCCCCGAGGGTTACACTTTCATAAGTAGAAATGTTCCTTCTCCACTTTTCAGGATCATTGCCTATGAAGTAGTTTACCTTTGTGATGCTCTTTTTTGTTCCTTTTACCTCTTTGACTTTCGCACCTAAGAGTACTTCTTCAAGTGCCAGAATCTTTACCTTGTTATTGTCTTCATGTTTTGGGAGTGAATATATGAGTTTGCCCTCTTTTGTTACAAACAGTGTCCCGCCGAAGGTTTTGGCGTAGAAGGATACTTTTTTGTCTGTTTGTCCTTCGTTTTTGATGAAGGGTATGTTTATTTTTTGTAGTTTGGGTTGTAGTGCAAGTGCGGGTAATGTGAAAAGTAGGGTCAGGAGTATTATCCACGGGTTTTTCTGATTCCGCATTGCACCTACCTCCCTTCGGTTTTTAGACCTTCTTCCTTTTTGAGGAAGTTCCCCCTCTGAGGAGGCTTAAGTTCGGACCGGTCTAACTTAGCCCTACCACCCTTAAGGCGGGTGATTCCTTACGGATATTATAATTTATTTTGTGCGAAGGACCATATTAAATAACCTTAATATTATCTAAATTAATAATTATCCTGTTAAATTGACTAATAAAAGATATACACATATATTGAAAATGCAATGAATTTGGTAGTATTGCTATCAGATTTCGGAACAAGAGACGGCTTTGTAGGTGTTGTAAAAGGTGTAATGCTTTCAATAAACCCATCCCTCTCTTTTATTGACCTCACCCATGAAATAGAACCCTTTAATATATTTGAAGGTGCGCTTGTGCTGAAAGCCCATTACAGATACTTTCCCAAAAATACCATATTTTGGTGTGTGGTTGATCCTGGGGTGGGTTCGGAAAGGAGACCCGTTATAGTGAAAGGGGAAACTTATCTTTTTGTTGGTCCAGAAAACGGAATATTTGATCTGGTTATAAGGGATCTTAAAGAGCCTTTTGCTGTTTATAAAATTGAAAATGAAAAGTATATGCTCGAAAGAATTAATAACACTTTTCACGGAAGGGACATATTTGCACCCGCATGTGCCTATTTGTCCTTGGGAGTCCCTCCGGAGGAATTCGGTCCCGAGATTGAATACAAGTTTTCCCTTCCTTTAAAAAGGGCGGTAAAAGAGGCGGATCATATAGTGGGTGAGATCATCTACTTTGACAGATACGGTAACGGCATTACAAACATACCCTGCGGAAGTTACTCCTTTGCGGAGCTGAAAGGTAAAAAGCTGAGTGTTGTTCCATACTTCTCAGCAGGTATAAACGGAATGCTTAATGTTACATGCGGTAGTTTCGGATTCATGGAGGTTTTCACCCCGAAAGACAATGCAAGGGAAAAATTCAATTTGGAAATAGGAGACAAGATAAAAATTTATTTCTAAGAAAATTATTTACTCCTTAAACACCCTGTAAATAGCAGAAAAATCAAGTGATCCCAAACCCTTATTTCTTGCTAACCCGTAAGACTCTTTAATCGCGGAAAGTGTAAAAGAGAAAAGATTTTTTTCTTTTAACATATCCTGGGCATAATGTAAGTCCTTGTATATTAAATCAACCGAGAAATGGGTTGAGAAATCTTCATTCAAAAGCTTATCCTTTTTAACATCAAGTATGGCTGATTAACC
>JALWWX010000228.1 GCA_027078675.1 Aquificales bacterium
GGCATTGAGGGGTTCCCAATTGAGGTTGAGATAGACCTTTCTAATGGCCTTCCCCAATTTTCTATAGTAGGTTTGCCGGATTCCGCCATAAGGGAGTCACGGGATAGGGTCAGGGCGTCTATAAAAAATTCAGGATTTCCCTTTCCTAACAAGAAGATAACGGTTAATCTCTCGCCCTCTTATATAAGGAAGCAGGGAACCTTATACGATCTTCCCATAGCCTTGGGGCTTTTAGGTCTTTCTGGCGTTATTGATCTTGAAGCCCTTAGGGAGTTTGTAATATTGGGTGAGCTTTCCTTAGACGGGACAATAAACAGGATAAGGGGTATATTGCCCATAATATTATCCTTGAAAAAGGAGGGATTCAGGAGGTTTATAGTACCGGAGGATAACGGCGAGGAAGCTTCAATTGTAAACGGTGTTGAAATTTACGGTTTCAAGAGTATATCTGAGGTGGTATCCTTCCTTAAAGGAGAGATTGAAAAGTCTCCTATAAAGCCCAAACCCTTTGAGTCTGTCCCTCTCCGCTTTGATATTGATATGAGGGATGTTAAGGGACAAGCCCTTGCAAAAAGGGCTATAGAGATAGCAGCGAGCGGTTTCCATCACATGCTCATGGTAGGTCCTCCTGGTGTAGGCAAAAGTATGTTGGCAAAAAGGATAGTAACCATAATGCCTCCCCTTACCTTTGAGGAGGCAATAGATATAAGCGTTATATACAGCGTTGCTGGTCTTTTGGATGGCTCTATTATAAGGGTGAGGCCTTTCAGAAGTCCCCATCATACCTCTTCAGATGTTGCAATAGTGGGTGGCGGTCAGAATCCCGTCCCAGGTGAAATCTCCCTTGCCCACAGGGGTGTTTTGTTTCTTGATGAATTACCAGAGTTTAACAGAAAAACCATAGAGGTGCTAAGACAACCCTTGGAAGAGGGGGTTATAAACATAAGCAGATCCCAGGCAAGGGTGAGTTTCCCAGCAAGGTTTCTGCTTATAGGTGCGATGAATCCGTGTCCATGCGGTAACTACGGTAATCCCTACAAACAGTGTACATGCACACCTTCCCAGATAAAATCTTACAGATCAAAGATATCCGGACCGATAATGGACAGGATTGATTTGAAGGTGTGGATGGAACATATAAAGGAGGAAGACCTTTTAAGAGCGCCCGAGGGGGAACCCTCATCCGTTATAAGGGAAAGGGTTATGAGGGCTGTAAATATCCAAAGGGAGAGATTTAAAAATAGCAAAACGGATTATAACGGCAATATGACGGAGGCGGAAATAAATAAGTACTGTGTGCTTTCTGATGATGCAAAGAGGCTTTTGAGCAGTGCTGTTAACAGATTTAATATGAGCGGTAGGGAATACAGCAAGACCCTCAAGGTTGCGAGAACCATAGCGGATATGGAGGGAGAGGAAACAATAAAGCAACATCACATAGCGGAAGCACTCCAGTTTAGAAGTGTGGAATCTTTGTGAAGTTCGGGTAAAATATTGGTCATGGGTATAAAGGTAGGTATAAACGGATTTGGCAGGATAGGAAGAAGCTTCTTCAGGGCATGCAGGGGCTACGATATAGACATCGTTGCGGTTAATGATCTGACGGATAGCAGTACCCTTGCCCATCTTTTGAAGTACGATTCGGTTCACGGCAGGTATCCCGGAGAAGTAAGGGCGGGTGATGATTTTATAGAGGTTGACGGAAAGAAGGTAAAGGTATTATCCCATAAGGACCCTTCCGAGATTCCTTGGGGTGATTTGGGAGTTGATATAGTTATAGAATCAACGGGACTTTTTAGAGAAAGGGCAAAGGCGGAGCTTCACCTTAAAGGCGGTGCAAAAAAGGTAATAATATCAGCCCCTGCAAAGAATCCAGATATCACCATAGTTATTGGTGTTAATCATGAATCCTACAATCCTTCTGAGCATAACATAGTGTCCAATGCCTCTTGTACTACAAACTGTCTTGCTCCTGTCCTTAAGGTGCTTTCGGAGAGTTACGGTGTTGTTAAGGGTTATATGGTTACTGTTCATGCCTACACAAACGATCAGAGGATACTTGATCTTGCCCATAAGGACCTCAGAAGAGCAAGGGCAGCGTCTATAAATATAGTTCCTACAACAACTGGCGCAGCAAAGGCAATAGGTGAGGTGATACCTGAACTTAAAGGAAAGCTTGACGGTACAGCCAGAAGGGTTCCCGTTGCGGACGGATCCCTTATAGATCTTACGGTTATAGTGGAAAAAGAACCGTCGGGGGTGGAGGAGGTAAACCAAAAATTTAAAGAGTACGCAGAGGGTAGCCTGAAAGGTATTTTGGAATATTCTGATGAGCCCTTGGTTTCCCAAGACATAATAGGTAACAGCCATTCCGCCATATTTGACGCTGGTCTTACCCAAGTTATAGGCAACCTTGTGCATGTGGGAGCCTGGTACGATAACGAATGGGGATACTCCTGCAGGCTAAGGGATCTCGTACTCTATATGGCGGAAAAAGGTTTGTGATGAAGGCTTACACCAAGTATCTTACCTTTAACACAAAGAAGAGAAGGGAGCTTATAAGGATAACGGATGAGGTAAAAAAGGCTGTTGAAGAGTCAGGAATAAGGGAAGGTCTTTGCTTGGTTTCCGCAATGCATCTTACCGCATCCGTTATAGTTCAAGATGATGAGGAAGGTCTTCATGAAGATATATGGAAGTGGCTTGAGGATCTTGCCCCCTTCAGGGTTGATTATAAGCATCACAGGACGGGAGAGGATAACGGGGACGCCCATCTTAAAAATCTGCTTACCCATCTCCAGGTTGTCCTTCCAGTGACGGATGGTAAGTTGGATCTCGGTCCGTGGCAGGAAGTATTTTATGCGGAGTATGACGGACAGAGACCCAAAAGGGTAATTATAAAAATCATAGGCATGTGATGGACTTCCTTACCGCCCTCGTTGATTACGGTATCATAGGTATCCTGATAATAATGAGCATACTTTCTGTTGCTGTTGCAATGGAAAGGTGGGTGTTTATAAGAAAAACGGATCCCTCTTCTTACAATAATAAAAAAGAGCTTGAACTTGTTCTTACCAAAAGACTTCACCTTATAGCCACGGTTGGGTCAAATGCCCCCTATATAGGTCTTCTCGGTACGGTATTGGGTATAATGTTAACCTTCTACACGGTAGGCGAAACGGGTTACATTGATACCAAAAGGATAATGGCAAGTCTTGCCTTAGCCCTCAAGGCTACAGCGGTAGGATTGCTTGTAGCTATACCTTCCATTATTTTTTACAATCTTCTTGTAAGAAAGGTTAAAGAAAAGATATATCAGTGGGAAATAATAAACTCAAGTAAGAAGGACAT
>JALWWX010000229.1 GCA_027078675.1 Aquificales bacterium
AGAGTTTAGTTGGAAGGTAAAGAAAGACAGTTATAGGAAGATTCGGAATGTCTTTAAGCAGAAATTTTGATTGAATAAAATAAATAAAGATGAGGGGGAGATTGCTTTATATGGTAGTGTATTTGATGTTTGTTTTTCCTTCCTCGGTTATTGCTGAAATCTTTTATGTGTCTCCTGACGGTAAGGGTGATTTCTGTACCGAGGTTGAACCCTGCAGTTTAGAGATAGCCCTTTATAAAGCTCAGAGTAATGATGAAAAGGACGTGATAAATTTGCAACCAGGTATATATGAGATTAACAAAAGACTTAAGTATAATCCGAGCGGTGTAATAAATGATGCTAGTATTACCATAAAGGGTGCAAGTGGTTTAGAAAATAAACCTATACTAAGAGGAGTTAATTCATGTATTCTTGAAATAAACACTACATTTCTAAGCGATGGTGACAAAAATGTCAATATTGTTGTAAAAGGTATAATCTTTGAAAATGGTAGTTGTGAGGGGGATGTTGGAGGTGCTATAAAAATAATTTCGCATGAAGCTGAAATATACGTAAGGGAAAACCTATTTAAAGATAACAAGGCAGATATGGGCGGAGCTATACATATAGATGGTGGTTCAACGGTATATATTTTTAATAACCTCATCTATTATAATAAAGCAGTTTATGGAGCAGGTATATATATTAATGTTAATAATGTTAATAATAATTCTTCTTCCTATCCTGTTATTGTTATTCACAACAATACAATTCATAATAACGAAGCTATTAAAATGAATAACTCAGGTAATGTAACACCACAGGGCGCTGGTATTTATGTAAACTATGTAAATACTAGTACACCTTCTACTTCTTATACTTATGTTTTTAATAATATAATATATGACAATAAGATTGATATTTTAGTACCTTTGGATCAGATTATAGGGAAAGATGCTTACATATATTTAGGAGGAGGGAAAGTGTGGATAGAAAACAATAATTTTTCAGAAGGTCCTGATTTTATTATTAGCGGGGATTCAAACAGGCAGGTTATAAATTCAAGTGTTTTATATGTATCTGCATCATCCATTGTACTAAATTCAAATTACAGATATCCTCCTTACTTTAGGAATCCATATATAGAAGATTTTAAGCTTGCTTGCAAATCTATATTAATTGATTTAGGTATATGGTATGAAATGATATACGCGGAAACCGATTTCTTTGGAGAACCCCGGGAAGAAGGTCAAAGTATTGACATAGGTGCAGATGAGGTAAACTACATACCGGAAATATATACAAATCCCGATATTGTTGATTTCGGAGAAATTGATGTTAGCATAGCGGAGGAAAAGGAAGGTTTAAATCTTATAAGTTTAAAAGTGCTTAACCGAGGTTGCAGTGATTTAAACATAAGCAAGATTGAGATAAAGGGTAAGGACAATAAGGCATTCACAATAAAAGAAGAAAGTTGTACAAACAAATCCGTTAAACCAGGGGGTAAAGATAGCTGTATTATAAAAATACTGTTTAAACCCAGATTGGGCAGAGAATATAACGCCCAGCTACATATAACTTACAACAATCCCTACTCTGAACTGAAGGTTGTAAATATAAAGGGAAAGGGTGTTGTCCCTTCACATCTTGATAAGCCTATATTGTCGGCTGAACCTGAAATATATGACTTCGGCACCTTATATGTGGGAGAAAGTAAAAGACTGAAGGTAAAAGTGTATAACAAGGGATATAAGCCAACGCCGACTATAGAAAATGTATTTCTTGATAATTCACAGGACTTCTCCATAGTATATGAAACATGTAAGTTGGCTGTTATAAAACCGGATGGTTTTTGCGAAGTTGAGATAATGTTTAATCCGAAATCAGCAGGTCCAAAAAATACAAAATTGATTTTCAACAGCGAAACTGCGGTGGGTACTTTTTACGGAATGGTGTTGGAGAGAAGGAGGGGTAATTGTAGTTACCTTGGGGATAGTATTGCTATATTATTTTTTCTGATAACTGTAGCAGTATTAATTAAATTAAGGAGCCCATTTTTCAATAGATAGTTTAGCATTATCTATTCCCACGTAAGCATTTGAAACAGTTAAATTTATGGAATTACTCTCTATAAATAGACTTGTTGGTGAAATAGAAATATTGTTGTCTTCAACAACCTCTATAGGAACTTTTTGAAAAAGAGCTATATAATTATCATTGACATTTACATCTTCATTTCTATCAATAACAGCCGAAAGTATATTTTTATAACCCAAATTATCCATAGTTACAACTGTAAAAACATAACCTTTTTCTTTAATATACTTAATATCCGATTCACCATATCTATGAACACCTACTATTTTATATGCACGTCTATCCTCAATATTTAATTGTTTATCAAACTTTAATATGAAAAATACAGACGAAACAGAATCGTTATAGTATACGCCACCTATGGTTTTACCTTCGTTATCTATATTCAATCGCATTATAGTTTGGGATGATACACCATCTATATTTATTTTGAAGACTTTAATATTGTTGTTATCATCTTTATCTATAAATACAATTTTATTTTCTATGTAACAAACTATAAATGTTTTGCCATTTGCCTCCATTATACCTGCTTCTCTCAAGGTTATGTAATTTAGGAAGTCTACCATACGCTTGGAGTTCTGTATAATGCCATCTATAGTTAAATCTATAAAAAAAGGTATATCATAAAAAATTCCTCTTTCATTTAAAGTAGCTGTTCCAACTATTGTTATATTTCCATTGCTATGCAGTATATTATGTGGATAAAGAAATCCGTCCGGAGATGCAAACAATGTACTAGTTACTAAATCACCATTATCAGTTCTTATTGTAAATAATAATATATCTTCAAAATTACGCACTCCTAACACTCCAACCATTAGGTTATTTATTTTATAAAACATAATGCCTGACTCAGATCCTCCACTGTCGTAAACTTTACTCCACACGATATTACCATTATCATCAACCCTTAAAACCAAAATATTAAAATCTCCAGTATAAGAATCTTCTGTAGTACCTAATATTAGGTATCCTCCATCACTCAATTCTATAACATCAACACCTTCATCGTAACTAACTTTTCCATATGTTTTTTGCCATTGGATATATCCGTCTTTATCCAGCTTAACGAGAAGTATATCTTTTGTACCCACCCCGTAAGAGTTTGTTTCCCCAACAAGAATATATCCTCCGTCAGATGTAACTTTAATTCTATTAGCTATATCTACGTAAGGTCCAGTATAGACATTTATCCATCCCGGATATACACTGATTTTCAATATATCTTCAGTTACACCACCCTTTTCATCTTCCACAGTAAGTTTAGCAAAGTACTCACCTGTTGCCTTATATGTAAAACTTTTTGTAATAAAACCTTCACACTGCTCTACGATAATATCATGTATCCCATTACCATCAGCGTCGAGCTTACATTTTAACTTATCCCCATCTTCATCGGTAGTGTACCACGTAAATATAGCAGTAAACGGCTTTGTTCCAGCCATTCTTTCCGCGTCAAAAAGAAATATTGTTGGATTGTTATTTGGGATAGAAGCAACGACATTTATATTGGCTTCTGAGATATTATTATTATCCACTACTTTAATCACAGCATTATACTCCCCTGGCTCTTTATAAGTGTGCTCCTGAGATCCATTTTCTTTGCAATTGTCAAACTTATACTCATACGCACCATCTCCGTTAACATCCAGGGAGCATGTTATCTTATCTCCGTCAGGATCTTTTACCTTCCATGAAAAAGTAACCTTGAGGGGAGCCTCACCCTCCTGAGGAACCGCCTTAAAACTTTCTATAACAGGAGGTTTATTCACAGAAGCCTTCTCATTATCCTTCTCAGATTTTGCTATATCACCACCTTTTTTACCCCCGCAAGCTGTAACCAAGATACATATAAGTAACACGCCCACTATCCTTCCCATCTTTTCTCCCTCCTTTTTAAGTTATTTTAAACTCTAACCTTTGCTAAAATCCATAGGTTGTGAAGGCCTATATTATCTCTATCAGCCTTCTTTGTCTGTTATTTATCTATTGTGTGTTTGCTCAAACGGAAGATGAGAGAACCGATTTGCGTATTAAACAGCCTCTCCTTTTTGAAAAACAAAAGGACATATACAACCGTTTAAGAAGGCAGGAAAGATTATTTAAGTTTGAAACTCCGAAATTTAAAATTGAAGATGTAAAAGAGGAAAAATGTTTTCATATAAAGGCTATAAGGATTGAGGGGTACCAGCTCATTTCAAAAGAGGATATATACGGAGTAGCTTCTAAATATGTAGATAAATGCTTAGGGCGGAAAGGACTTTCCATGCTGTTGAGGGAAATAAATAATCTTTATATAGAAAGGGGATATATAACCTCAAGGGCTTATTTGGTTCCGAAACATATAGCGGAAGGTGTTATTGATATAAAGATAATTGAAGGGAAGATAGAAGAAATTACGGGTAATGTGGAGGGAATAGGCGCAGCCTTTTACGGTTTAAAGGGAAAGGTTTTAAATATAAGGGATATAGAAGTAGGTATAGAAATGCTTAATCGTCTTGAGTCCAATAATGCAACGATAAATTTGGAACCGGGATCCGCACGGGGGCTTACAAAGGTTATTATTAAAAACAGACAAGGTAGAAGATACTCTATAAACATCTCACTTAACAACTTCGGTTATAAACCCACCGGTCAATACCTTATTTCTTCACGCATACAACTTGAAAATCCGCTGAAGATAAGTGACATTTTAGCCCTAAATATAAACACAACGAACAGGCAGGATCCGAATAGGAGATCTGTTACAAACTCTATTGATTACTCTTTTCCCCTGCATAGGTTTTTGTTCACAACTTCATTCTCCAACACAACCTATGCACAAAGCTTAGAAGGAGCGATAGCAAGGTACAGTATGCTAACCACTAATAACACATTGAATACTGGTTTTGAGTACAAGGCTTATCATTCCAGCAAGTTTAAATTTTCGGGAGGGGTTAATCTTTATTTCAGAGAAAACACAACCCTCATTGAGGAAGTGAAGATAGGTACAATGAGTTACAAATATAATAAGGTCAAGGTTTTCCTAAGGGGTGTATTTATTCCTGGCGGTATATATACATCCCTGATTTTAAGCATCCATAAGGGTTTGGGAAGCGACGAAGATAAATATGTGGTTGATGTATATGGAAATAACGAGGTTTACAAAATTAGCGGATACTTTACAAAGTTTTCTATTGAAGGAAATCTGTTCATGAATCTACCCTTAGGGCTTTCATATACAGCATTTATTTATGGCCAGTATGCAGGTGAAAGACTGTTTAGTTCGGAGCAGATAAGCATAGGCGGACCCTACAGTGTAAGAGGTTTCTTTGAGGATAATATAAGCGGTGATACGGGTCTTTATATAAGAAACGATATAACCAAAGATGTAAGATTGACGGGAAATCTTTTTTTAAGACCCTATATGGGCGCTGATTATGGCATTATTGATTGCACCAGAGATAGCCTGTGCGGTGCAATAATAGGTTTATCGGGCGGTACATTTATTATATATAAGCGATTGAACATTAATATATTTCACTCCGTACCCATATTCTTCCCTGAGTACATCAAGGAATCCGGTTTTACTGGATTTTCTATAAACTTCGGTATATAATACCTGATGGGAGGGAAAAGGGTGTGGAGGAAGATAGTTGCCCTGATTACTTGTTATATCTTCTTCCTCTCCAATGTTGCTTATCCCGTAGGTATAGTTGCTGATCCGAATGCGCCCCCGGATAAAAGACCTGAGGTAACGCATGGAACTTCTACTAATCCTAATGTACCTGTTGTTAACATAACCACACCCGATGCAAAAGGTGTATCCCACAATCTCTATACAAGATTCAACATAGATAGGTACGGCGCAATCCTTAACAACTCCACAACCTTAACGGAAACAGTCCTTGGTGGGTACATTGATGCAAATCCTCTTCTCATGGGTAGATCCGCAACACTGATAATAAACGAGATTACAAGCTCCGAAAGATCGCTATTGTTCGGACCCCTTGAAGTGGCAGGGAAGATGGCTGATGTTATAATTGCCAACCCGAACGGTATTACCATAAACGGGGCAAGCTTCATAAACATAAAAAGGCTTACCCTTACTTCCGGGGACATCCTCTATGATGATACATTCAGCGGTATAAAGGTTGAAGATGGTGAAATATCAATAGAAGGCAGAGGTATAAATGCTACCGGAGTACCCTACCTAATAATACTTTCCAAATCGGTCAAAGTTGAAGGACCCGTCAGAGGTTCGGACATATCTTTTACTCTCGGTTCAAATATATTTGATTCGGAGGGTGCTCTTACACGCGTAATTGACTCAGAAGGTAAGTTAAGATGGGCCTTTAATTCATCAGTAGTTGGGGGTATTTACGGTGACAGGATAAAGATTGTAGTAACCGAGAAAGGGGCAGGTGTAAATGCGGAAGGACCTATAGTAGGTGCGGAAGAGGTCAGTATAGATGCTACGGGAGAAATAAGGGTAAGGGATGTATCCTCTCAATCCAATGTGAGGATAACCTCAAAGGAAGGTACGGTAAATTTACTTGGCAAAGTTACTTCGGAAAAAGCAACCTTTTCCTCTTCAAAAAACATAGTAAACAGGGGCAAGGTTAACACTTCATCTGTTAATTTTAAAGGTAACTTTGAAAATAAAGGTGATGTAAAGGGAGATTCCATCAATGTAGAAGGTGAAAATTTTGAAAATGAAGGGAAGGTGGAGGGTTATGTAGTTGATGTTAAAAACAGGAGTGTGGTTAATGAGGGCTATGTAAAAGGAAGTTATGTGTTAATTGAAACGGGTAAAGTAAATAATAGAGGTGATATTGAAGCAGAAGAAACTGTTGATATTAAGGCTGATAATTTTAGCAATGAAGGTTATATAAAATCAACTGTTTTAAGTGTAAAAGGCAAAACAATAAGTAATGAAGGTAAAATTGAAGTTTCTGAAGTCACTTCTACAGATGGTGGATCGGTAATTAACGAAGGAACCATTAAAACAGCTTTATTTAAATCGTCTGCTGATTCTTTTAATAACAGTGGATCCATTAATGCTAAGGATACATTGAAAATAGAAAGTAAAGAAATATACAACGAAGGTACTTTGACAGGGGATAGTATCTATATAACCGCAGAGGGTTTGTACGCCAATGAAGGAGATACAGAAGCCAATAAAGTTTATTTAGATACAAAGTTCTTTGAAAACAGTGGTTCTATAGAAGGAGAGAATTACACATACATTAACGCCGCGCGCGGAAATAACGGAGGAAATATCTCAAGCAAGAATATATTAGTTACATCAGAAGATTTCAAAAATTATGGAAATATAATACAGAATAATACCCCCCAAGAAGGAGGTTCAGTATATATAACAGCCCAATATTTTGAAAATTCGGGGAAGATTGAAGCTGAAGGTACTGTAACAATAAGTGGTGGTGAGGAGGAGCAGGCAAATAAAAGTATATACAACAAAGGTAGTATAAGGGGTAAAGAGGTTCTGTTGACTTCGGACAAAATAAACAATGAAGGCATTTTGGAAGGCAAAGAAAATATATCACTAGTTTTTAAAGATTTAGAAAACGAAGGTACTATTAATTCATACAAGGATACAGCCCTTGTAGCAGAAAGATCAATAAATAATGAAGGCACCATAAGAGCCTCAGGAATTCTTTATGTGGACAGAAAGGATGAAGTTTCCAAAACAGAGATAGTAAACAGGGGTAATATGGAAGGTTCTTCGGTAGTCATATATTCGGATACGCTAAAAAATACAACCTACGGAGAGATAAGGGGTGAAAACATTTATTTAGAGGCAAAGGATGTTGATAATGCAGGTTTAATTGAAACATCTGTTGTTAAGGAGGAAGGAGAAGAGGAAAAAGAAAGTGCTTTATACATAAAAGCGGAAAATGTTAATAACAGCGGAAGGATTAATGCAGGTGTGGACGCTGTCCTTGAGGTATCTGGATCTCTTGAAAATCGTGGAGATATTACATCTCAGAGGTCTTTACTCATATACGGCGGTAAAGAGGAAAAACCCAGCAAGAGAGTCTTTAACGAAGGATTAATAGGAGGTAAAGAGGTAACAATAATAGCGGAAGAACTTACTAACAAAAGTAATATACAAGGTAAAGAAAATTTAACCGCCATTGCGGATGTACTTCAGAATGAGGGCAACATACTTTCCGATAAAGATTTAGCCCTTCTTATAAATGAAGGTTACAATGACGGCGTAATAAAGGGTAAATCATCCACCTTTATAGGGGGGCAGGGTGAAGATGAAGAAGTAGGTAAGGCGAATATGTTTGTAAACAGGGGTACGCTGGAGGGGGAAGAAGTTGTTATCTTCTCCGAGAATATTTCTAATGAAAAGAGGGGATATATAAAGGGTGCAAACATATACGTTGAAGGTAACAACTTTGATAACAAAGGGGAGATAAAGCAGATCGTAACAGACAAAGAAAAACAGCAAGCCCTTTATGTGAAGGTTGATAAGTTCACAAACTCGGGTAGGGTAAATTCGGAAGGTGATGCAATATTTGAGGTTAAAAAGGAATTTAAGAATAGCGGTAGCGTCGTATCGGACGCTTCCCTTTTTGTATTCGGCGGATATAAAGAAAAAGAAAAGAAAAAGAAAGAGGACAAAGGAGAGGGAAAAGAGGAGGAAGAAGAAAACGAGGATAATACCGTAGGAACTAACTATGTAGAAAATACAGGAGAACTTAAAGGTAAAGATACCTTTATTAACGCCGAGAATCTAAGGAATACAACTACACTTGAAGGTACAAATTCCCTGTATGTTAAAGCACCCAACTTTAATTATAGAGAGGGCTTACTGAAGGGTGATAAGGTATCCCTTTTAACCAACACAATAGAACAGGATGTTTTTGACTTTATAGATGCAAATCAAGAACTGTATCTTGAGAGCTTAAGGGACAGCATAATATTTAAAGATTTTGAATACACATACGATGGAAACCTCACCGTAAAGTCAGCACAGGATTTAAAGATAGACAACAGTAACTTTAACTCAAAGAATTTAGCCTTTATAGCAAACAACAATCTTGATGTTATAAACAGTGATTTTAAGGCTGATGAGGATCTATCGCTCTTTACGGAAAACGGAAACATAAATATACTCGCAAAAGAAAATGACAGCGGAATTAAAAAATACTCCTACAGAAAGAAAAGGGGAGGAGGTCTTAGCTACACAGACGAAAAGGTAGAAGGGTATACAAGGCAGATAACCTATGATGTAAGTACATTTGAAGCAAAGAATATATATGTATCTGCGGGAGGATCAGTTTATGTAGAAGGTGCGGATTTCAAAGGGAAAGGAAAAGACAGTGTTATAAGTATATCCGCAAAGAAAAACGTTCATCTGAAGGCACTTAAAAACAGATATGAAAAGAAAGAAGAAAGAAAGAAACTCTTCTTTTCCTTAGGTGCAAACTACAGAACTGACACCACCACATACGAAGAAGTCAGGGAAGAGGTAATACCCGTATCCTTAGAAGCGGGTAAGATTTATGTAAAAGCTGAGGAAGGGGATGTAACATTTGAAGGTGCGGTAAGTAAAGGTGTAGATCTAATAGGAGTAAGTGCAGGCGGGAATATAAATGTAGTTGCTGTTGAATACCTGAACTATTCTAAGAAAAAAACCAAATATGAATACCACATAGCCAGGGATGGGGATGAAAGTGAAGTAAGATCCATAGAGTATAAACCCCCTGAGATTATAAGTGAAGACAGGATATATCTTGTTTCTGACAAAGATATAAATCTTGAAGGTGCAAAAATAAATGGAAATGAAGTAAGTTTATCAGCTAAGGGAAATATAAACATAAGCGGTGTAAAGAAAACTTATCAGGAAAAGGTAAAACAAGCAGGTCAGATCAGTTTTTCACTTAAAGGTGAGAAAAACGGATTAAGCTTGTCTCTGTACAATAAAAAAGAAAAAGAGAACTACAAGGAAGAAATACTAAAAACAGTAATACAAGGTGATATTGTTGGCCTTCAAGCTGACAACGATATAAACATTGTTGCCTCGGATGTAGATGCGGAGACTTATGCATTGCTTAAAGCGGGTGGAAATATAAATGTATCCGCGGATCTAATCAGAGAAAAGTCCACCGAAAGAAATACAAGTTACAGTTTAGCAGTTGGATTTTCTGTTGAACCTTCAGAATTCTCCGCGTACGCAGGTGCAAGGCAAACATACACTTACACAAACTCAGATTACTTAAAGGCTGTTGAGTCGGTCATAAGCGGTAATACAGTGGTCATTGAAGCGGGAGGTGATTTTAATCTAATAGGTTCAACTGTTGAAGCACCCGGTTATGTTGATATAAAGGCGAAAAACATAAATCTGCTTGATGTATATGAAGTTTTAAACGAACAATCCTTTACCCAGAATGTTACGGTAGGGCTAAAAGCCAGTGTAAGGGAGAATGTTACCCCCGCAATAAACAGTGTAGGAAATATAGGAAAGTCAAATAATGTTGCAAGCGGTTTCTTTAATACACTGTCTGCAATTGATTCTATAAGCGGTGCTCTAAATACACCCGTAAGCGGTAATGTTGGTGTTTTTGCAGAAACAACCTCAACGAGCTCTTCCTCAACCGTTAGGTCTTCCAAAGCTTCAAAAATCGTAGCGGGTTCCGGGAATATACAAGCTGACGGAGATATATATCTCAGAGGCAGTTTAATTTATGCGGAGAACGATCTTTCCCTATCCGCACAGAATCTTATACTTGACTACTCAATAAATACGCTGGACTCCTCACTTAGCTACAACTCCTCTTCACTCTCCTATAGCCTATTCGGTACAGATAAAGGTACAGCTAAAGCAAGCTATTACCAACTCAACTCCAAGGGTGGTAAAGAATTAGTAGCAGGCTCTTTTATAAAAGCAGGTAATCTTAACCTGGATATCAAAAAAGATGCTATAGTAAGAGGCTCATTA
>JALWWX010000230.1 GCA_027078675.1 Aquificales bacterium
GGTATTGTTTCCGTTTTAGGTAAAAGACTTCCCTGCACTATTGATTTTATTCACCATGAGGTTGATGAAAAAACAAGAAGGGTAAAAGTAAGATGTATAACTAAGAATGAGGGACATATACTGAAACCGGGAGCCTTTGTTACTCTTGAAATACCCCTTGACAGAAAAAGGGCAATTCTAATACCTAAGAAGGCTGTCCAGGATATAGAGGGCGAAAATATAGTCTTCGTTAGAAAACCAAAAGGTTTTGAACCTCGGGAGGTTGTTATAGGCAGGGAGATTGATTCCTACTATGAGATTATTGAAGGTCTGAAGGAAGGGGAACTTATAGCTGTTGAAGGCACTGTATTTCTTAAGTCCAAACTTGTAGGTGTTGAAGCGGCAGGTCATGCCCATTAAAGGGAGGTAAGATCTGATGTTAAGGGAACTCTTAAAATACAGACTTCTTGTACTTATCATAATAGGACTGGTTGTTGCTTATGGAATTTACAGTTTTAATAAGCTTCCTATAGATGCCTTTCCGGATCCTACGCCAGTTCAGGTAAATATATACACGGAAGCACCAGGCTTGTCAGCGGAGGAGGTGGAGACCCTTATAACTATTCCTATAGAGTCGGTTATGAACGGATTAAAGGATGTGGAACTCGTAAGAAGTGCATCACTTGCAGGTCTCTCCTACGTATCAGTCTTTTTTAAGGACGGAACGGACATTTACTTTGCAAGAAGGCTCGTGATGGAAAAACTGCCCGATGCTAAAGCCCAGTTACCAGAAGGATATGCACCGGTGATGGGTCCGAATGCAACAGGTTTAGGTAATGCCCTTCTCTATGTGCTTAAGGATACAACCGGTAAGTACAGTCTTGAGGAACTTAAATCCGTGTTTCAACAGTGGACCGTAAGACCCATAATTATGAGTGCGGGAGGGGTTGAAGAGATAATCCAATGGGGACCGGAAAGGGCATACCTCGTGGTACCTGATCCGGAAAAGATGTTGGCTTACGGCATTACAATGGAAGATCTGCTTGATGCTCTTGAAAAGAACAACATACTTGTTGGGGGAGGTTTCTTTGATTCTTCTGAAGGCAACCTCGTTGTGAGGGGACTCGGAAGGGTTTATGATACTTCAACAATTTTGAATATACCTGTAAAGGTTGATGAGGAAAGGGGTATAAGCGTATATGTAAAGGACATAGCCCAAATTATAGAAGGCGAGGTTCCAAACAGAAGGGGAGCCTTCACCATGAACGGGGAGGAGGTTATAGGAAACATTGTAGTAAAGAGGATATATGAAAATACAAAGGAGGTTGTTGATAAAGTAAAGAAAAAACTTGAAGAACTTAAGGAAATACTTCCTGAAGGAATAGAAATAGAGCACCTCTATGATCAGGCTTACTTAACGGAGAAGGCTGTATCCACAATTCAAAAGGCACTTATGGGGGGTATAATCCTCGTATCCGTTGTTACCGCCTTCTTCCTCGGCAACTTCAGGGCATCACTGATAGTTATATCATCCATACCCTTAACCCTCTTTATAGCCTTTATCATCATGTACAACTTCGGAATGAGCGGTAACCTTATGACACTCGGAGGTCTTGCCATAGGTATAGGTATGTTCGTTGATTCCTCTGTCGTTGTGGTTGAAAATATATACAGGCATCTAACGGAGAAAAAAGGTGGATTTAAGATATCCATAATTATTGACTCTGTTAAAGAAGTTTATAGACCGGTAGTATTTGCGGTATTAATAATAGTAATTGTATTTTCACCAATATTTGTGTTTGAATCCATTGAAGGTAAATACTTCAAACCCCTTGCTCTTACCCTAATCCTTGCGCTTCTCAGTTCTCTGTTTGTAGCATTTACCTTCATCCCAGTTCTCTCCTACTACTTCGTTAAGGCAGGGAAAACTCAATACAGTAAGGTTATGGAGTTTATAAACAGGAGATATGAAAAGGTCCTCAGATTTTCCTTTAAACATCGTATACCCATAATGGGAGGAGTTATTGTTTCCTTCATTGCAAGTCTTCTACTCCTTACAAGAATAGGGACGGAATTCGCCCCTGAGCTTGAAGAAGGTGCATCCCTTATAAAGATATATCTTGATCCTAATGTTTCCCTTGAAGAAGGAAAGAGGGTTGCTATGGCTGTTGAAAAGGAGGTAAAGAAATACCCTGAGGTTGTAAGGGTATTCTCTACGGTAGGTAGGGCGGAAAAAGGAGAGGCTGCGGAGGTGAACTATATTGAAACATGGATTATTCTGAAACCGCCAGAGGAGTGGAAGACCTTCTCCAGCAGAGAAGAGTTTAACGATATGCTTAGACATGACCTTGAATGGTTGCCGGGTACTATGAGTTTCACCCAGCCCATAAAGATGAGGATAGACGAACTGCTATCAGGTGTCAGGGCGGACCTTGCAATAAAGGTGTTCGGTGCGGATCCCTACAAAATAAATGAGATAGCGGAGAGGGTTGCGGAGATAATAAGGGATGTAAGAGGTATAGTTGATGTAGAAAAAGAAGTGCAAGCGGGAAGATTACAGCTGAGGGTATATCCAAAATGGGAAGTGCTTGAAAGGTACGGTATATCCGTTGAAGAGGTAATGGAAGTTGTAAGGTATGTATTGGGCGGTGATGAGGTGGGTGTACTCCAGAGGGACACCATTCTGTTCCCCATCGTCCTATCATTGAAGGATGATTACAAAGGTGATGTAAACAGGCTTAAGGAGATACCCCTCTTCTTCAGAGAAGGAAGACTGCTAAGATTCGGAGATGTGGCGGATATAAAAATTGAACCCGGTCTATTTGTTATAAGAAGGGAAAACAATGTAAGATTTGCCCTTGTCATGGCAAATGTTGAAGGAAGAGATATGGGTAGTGCGGTAAATGAAATAAGGGACAGGATCAAAAAAGAAATAGAATTGCCCCCGGGTTACTTTATAACCTTCGGCGGTCAATTTGAAAGTCAGGAAAGAGCTATGAAGAGATTATCCGTAGCTGTTCCCGTGTCCATAATGCTTATATTTGTACTCCTTTACCTCACATACAATTCCGTAAGGGATGCCCTTGTGGTTATGCTAAATGTTCCATTTTCTGTGATAGGGGGTATATTTGCCCTTTACCTTTCCGGGTTTAATCTATCCGTACCGTCCGCCATAGGCTTTATAGCGGTATTCGGTATAGCAACCTTGAACGGGGTAGTACTCGTATCTTACATAAAGGCGCTACTTGAAGACGGTCTTGATATAAGATCAGCTTGCGAA
Source organism: Aquificales bacterium (assembly GCA_027078675.1). GTDB lineage: Bacteria > Aquificota > Aquificia > Aquificales > Aquificaceae > WFWF01. The sequence continues at coordinate 3,260 of JALWWX010000230.1, forward strand.
AGGGGAGCACTGCTCAGGATAAGACCGATCCTTATAACCGCAACCACAACCTTCATTGGACTTCTGCCCCTTATACTTATAACGGACATAG
>JALWWX010000231.1 GCA_027078675.1 Aquificales bacterium
TAATTCGGGTTCTTCGTTTCCCCCTATGCGTTCGGTTGCTTCAATAATTGACACCCTGCTACCCATCCTGAGAAATGCCTGTCCTATCTCAAGACCTACTGCCCCCGCGCCTATTATTATCAGGTGTTCTGGTAAATGGTCTATATCAAAAATGGAATCGCTCGTATATGCTTTTACATGCTCAATACCCGATACGGAAGGTAAAGAGGGTCTTGATCCGGTTGTTACAATAGCCTTAAAGAAAGTGATTTCTTCACTACCTGCCCTTGCTCTTTTCTCATCAATGAACTCACCCCTTTCCTGTTTGTAGTCAATCGTAGGGTAGGCATCAAGAACATCCCAATACTTTTCTTTCCTCATCTTTTCTATGAGCATCTTAAGTTCCGCTAATACTTCCTTGAAATAAATCTCACCTTCGCTGTTTTTAATACTTCCGTATCTCGGTTTTTTTATTCTGTAAAACTCCTTGGCTACATCTATTAAGAACTTTGAAGGTATGCAACCTCTATTAAGACACGTTCCCCCTATTACATTGTTTTCAACTATTAAAACTTTCGCACCGAGATCGGATGCCCTTATTGCAGCGCTGAAACCTGCAGAGCCCCCTCCAAGGATAAAAAGATCATATATATTACCCTTGGATATATAGATCCGCGGATGTTCTACGAACTTTTCCGCCTTGTAACCCGCCTTTTCCACTGCTTTAATTAACTCGGATAATTTCGCTCCCCCCTCAACTTCCGCATAGCCCTGAGGGAAGAAAACTTCTACCTTTTTAACCCCCTCAACACATTCCAATGCTTTCTTTATTTTAATTGCACAGCGCTCACATGTCATCCCATAGATTTTTAACCTTATCATCTTTAACCTCCGTAAATCTTAACAAACACATAGGGATATACTGTTGCGAATATAAGAAGAAATAAAGCGGTCCATGTGATACCTTTGCTAAGTTTCTTTATCCGGCGGGATTCTTCGCATGCGCACTTCGGATCTTTTATATAAAGTTTATAGAAAGAGTAGGCTACAGCAACATATCCTATTATTAAAAAAATGGGTCTGTAAGGTTCAAGTACTGTTAAGTAACCGAGTCCTCCTGCGGATACACCGAACACCACAAAAAGGGTGGGTCCTATACAGCATGATGTTGCCAATAGGGATGCAATAGTTCCTAAAAGACCGCTTATCATCTCCCTCATATACCTATACCCCCTATGGGTATAATATATCGTTTTAATTTAATAAGATCAACTATTTTCTGCCATTATGACTTAGTACTTTAGGTGGTAAACCTGTCCAATCTTTTGTTTAATTCAACCGTTATATCCCTTAAGTGCTCTGTTGCTGCTGCTATTTCCTCTACGCTTTTGGCATTTTCTGTAGCAAGCTGATCTATTTCTTTAATCTGCTTTATTATTTCTTCAACCGCTATCTTATTTTCTTGAAATCCCTTCAATATATCTTCATATGTTAAATCAGCAGTTTTCATGCTTTCACTCATCGTTTTGAACCTCTGTCCTATTTCTTCAGCAAATTTTGATAGTTCCGTTATAGCACTGGAGTTTTTTCTCATTTGGTTAGCTATTTCGCTTACGGATTCATTTATTGTTTTTATAATATCCTGTATATGATTTAGGGATTGTTTAATTTTATGGGCAAGTTTTCTTACCTCTTCAGCCACAACTGCAAATCCCCTTCCACTATCTCCTGCTCTTGCTGCTTCAATGGCAGCATTTAAGGAGAGTATATCGGTTTGTTCCGCTATATCAGAAATCATTTTAACTATTGAACTTATTTCTGAAGATCTCTCCTTTAACTTTTCTATACCCCTTGAAAGCTCCAGTTCGTTATCTGCCACATGTTTTACTGCATTTCCCACCTCTTCCATTTTGTCTTGGGTTTCACTCAATTCTTTAATTGCTTCCTTTATCATATCTCTTGCCTTTATTGCGCCCTCATTAATTTCTTCTATTGTTGATAGTACACTCTCTCCTTCTTTCCTTATGACTTGCACAGATTTTGCCATCCTTTCCACGTTTACACTAACGTTATGTGTTGTCGCTGCTAATTCATCCGAAATATTTGAATTTTCATTAGCTACCTGCTTTGCCTCTCGTATGGCGGAGTTCAAACTTTTAAGGGATTCGGAAAAGCTGTTAAGTGTTTGTCCAAACTCATCCCTTGATGTATAACTTGTTTTAATCGTTAAGTTCCCTTTTGATAACTCTTTCATAGAATTCTGTATTTCCGAAAGGGGTGTCCTTATTGATTTTATTAGATTAAGTTTTAACAATATGGCAAGGATAATCACTAAAAATATAACACTCCAGGTTATACCCATTACATTAGAGTATATTTTGTTCGCATTTTGAAATCTTATTTGAGCTCTCTTCTCTTGATATTCAATAAGGGAGTTAAGGTTATCCCTTGCTTCTCTGAATATAGGAAGGGCTTTTCTAAAGAAAATGTTTCCAGCTTCCCTTATAGTTGTTTCATTCGTACCGCTTTTTACCAAAGGTATTACTTCATTTTCAACTACATGTACAAATTCATTCCACTTATTTTCAAACTCAGTTAGATACTTTCTTTCTTCTAAGCTTAACCTTGTTTTTTTATACTCATCTATGCTCGCTTGAATTCTTTCTTTTTGTTTTGACATATGTTCAAGGTGTCTGAGTGCGTTTTTATCTCCTCCCTCAAGTGTGAATCTGAGGGTCCTGTCTCTATACCTGTACATTGCACCTTTTATACCGTTAAGGGATATTAAAGTTTTAAGCTCTTGTGTGTATAGATTAACTACTCTTTTATTTATGCTACCCGCTCCTAAAAGACTTACAGCGCCCAAAACTATTATACCTGATATTATTATCCCTATTGTTATACCTATCTTCCACGGTGTGGAAAGATTTCTTAATTTCATGCCCGCAACCTCCTACATATAGAAAGTAAATCTTATTTATAAAATCACTTATATAATCGTTTTTATAGCTTATTATTTGAATTTGCAAATTGATAAAATTTAATTATGGCGTAATTGTTTTAGCTTATAAACACTCATTTATGTAAATTAAATTATTAATTGTTGAGCTGTTAAAAGCTTTAATATATACTTTTATGTGGCTGGTTTTATTGTTTTAAAAAAATTTTTGTTTTTAATAAGACACTTTATATTTTTATAAGTAGGCTTTTTTACATCTTGACTTTAGGAGGTGGGTGGTATATATTAATAGATTGCGTTTTGGCACATTGGCAATTGAATAGGTGTTAGCGGGAGAGAAGGAGGAATGCAAGGTAGTAAGGGTCCGGGGTGGAT
>JALWWX010000232.1 GCA_027078675.1 Aquificales bacterium
TGGGGATAATGTGGAGTTGGAGGTGGAGTTGATACAGCCTGTGGCGTTGGAGGAGGGATTGAGGTTTGCTATAAGGGAGGGAGGAAGGACGGTAGGTGCTGGAGTAATCACTAAAATCTTAGAGTAGAGTAGGGAGATGATGATGGAGCAAGACAGGATTCGCATAAAATTGAAATCGTATGACCACAGGCTCCTTGATCAGTCAATAAAGCAGATTATTGAAACTGTCAAGAGGACTGGAGGTATGGTAAAAGGTCCTATTCCTCTCCCTACAAGAAGAAGAAGATGGGCAGTATTGAGATCGCCTCATAAATTTGATCAATCAAGAGAGCATTTTGAAATCAGGGAGCACAGTAGAATACTTGATATTACAAGGATCACACCTCAAACCATAGAATCTCTTATGGAAATAAATCTTCCCGCTGGTGTTGATGTAGAAGTAAAGATGAGGGGTTAATAGTATGCCTATAGGAATGATAGGTAGAAAACTTGGTATGACGCAAGTGTTTTTGAAAGATGGTACAGCTTTGCCCGTCACAGCTTTAGAGATACCTGTAAACTATGTCGTACAAATTAAAACAGTGGAAAAAGATGGGTATTCCGCTATACAGGTGGGAGCATTTGAGGAAAAGGAAAAGAATACTCCAAAGCCAATGCTTATAAAATTTCAAAAGGTAGGGTTAAAACCATTAAAGGTGCTTAAAGAATTTAAAGTAGATGATGTTTCTTCCTTCAAGGAAGGTCAACAGCTGATAATCACAGATGTTTTTAATACGGGCGACTTGGTTGATGTTGTTGGTACATCAAAAGGTAGAGGATTTGCAGGTGCTATGAAAAGGTGGGACTTTGCAGGATTCCCCCGTTCACACGGTCATAGGTATCACAGGGCGGTAGGTGCTATAGGTAACAGAACTGATCCTGGAAGGGTATGGAAAGGCAAGAAAATGCCTGGTCATTATGGAAATGAAACCGTTAGGGTACAAGGATTACTAATTGTGGATATCATTCCTGAAAAAAACGTTATTCTTGTAAAAGGCAGTGTTCCTGGACCTTCAAAGGGTATAGTATATGTTGAAAAGAGTAAAATAAGCAATCGTAAAAGTCAAAGGTTAAAACTGCAGAAATTGAAGCATATTAATGAGAACCTTGTTAAGGCGGGAGAAGAGGTATGAAAATAGGTGATGTTGAGTTAAAAGACGAAGTCTTTAATGTTGAAGTTAACAAGCATGTGTTGTGGGAAGTTGTTAAATGGCAACTTGCATCAAGAAGAAGCGGAACCCACAGCACAAAGACGAGGGGAGAAGTTTCATACAGCGGTAGAAAACTGTTGCCTCAAAAGGGAACAGGTCATGCGAGACACGGTGACAGGGGTGCTAACATATTTGTGGGAGGAGGAGTAGCTCATGGTCCAAAACCAAGAGATTACTGGTACCCTCTTCCCAAAAAGGTAAGGAGACTCGGCTTAAAGATGGCCCTTTCAGTAAGGGCTAAGGAAGGGAACATATTAATAGAGGACAGGATAGATATAGGTGACGTGCCTAAAACGAAAAAGGCTGTGGAGTTTCTTAAAAGTAAGGGTATTGATGGCAATAAGGTTTTGATAGTGTTGCCTCAAAAGGATGAGATAATTATGAAGTCCTTTAGAAATCTTAAAAATGTTAAGGTATTACCAGTTGAGGGCCTTAATGTCTATGACATACTGTGGAGCGATAAGCTTCTGCTGTTGAAAGAAAGTATAAATAAAATTTATGAGAGGTTAGGGGTATGAGTAGGAGGAAACCTTATGAAATTATTATAAGGCCAATAATAACAGAGAAAAGTAACAGATTGATGGATGAATATAATAAATATACTTTTGAGGTTGCCCTTGACGCAAGCAAACACGAGATAAAGTGGGCTGTTGAGGAGCTTTTTAAAGTAAAGGTAAAGAAGGTTAACACTATGATAGTCAAGCCGAAGAAGAAGAGGATATTTGGAAGATTCAGAAGGTACGGGACTACGAGGAAGTATAAGAAGGCTATAGTGACTCTTGCACCTGATAATAAGATAGATCTTGTTAACTTTTAAGGAGCAGTTGAGATGGGTGTAAGAAAGCTTAAACCTGTAACAAATGGACAAAGGCATGCGGTTCTTTATGATTTTGCGGAGCTTACAAAGGATGAACCGGAAAAGTCTCTTCTTGTTCATTGGGTAAGGGCTAAGGGAAGATCAAGACAACAAGGTAAAATAACCGCAAGACACAGAGGAGGTGGCCATAAGAAAAGATACAGGCTTATAGATTTTAAAAGGGATAAGAGCCTTGTACCCGCTAAGGTTGTATCCATAGAGTATGATCCGTTTAGATCTGCCAGGATTGCCCTTTTACATTATGTTGATGGTGAAAAAAGATACATAATATGGCCTGAGGGTTTGAAGGTGGGCGATACGGTAGTTTCCATAAGCTATGAGGATGCGGAAGCTGGAAAGGAGCTTCCAGAGATAAAACCTGGTAATGCTTTGCCTCTCAAATATATACCGGAGGGTACATTTATACATAATATAGAACTTGTACCTGGCAGAGGCGGTAAAATAGTAAGGGCTGCAGGTACTTCAGCCCAAATACTCGGAAAATCAGATAAATATGCGCAGGTAAGACTGCCTTCTGGCGAAGTGAGGCTGATAAATTTGAAATGCATGGCGACCGTCGGCGCGGTTGGTCTTGCGGAACATGAGCTAATAAAGTACGGAAAGGCTGGAAGGTACAGATGGCTCGGATGGAGACCTTCGGTAAGGGGTACCGCTATGAATCCCGTTGATCATCCCCATGGAGGCGGTGAAGGTAAAACCAAGGGTAAGCATCCTGAATCACCGTGGGGTTGGAAAACTAAGGGATATAAAACCAAGAGGGGTAAGAGAGCTAAGAATAAATTTGTTCTTGTTACACGGAAAGGAGGAAAGGTCTAATGGGATTCAGAGGTGCTTGGAATAAAAGAAACAAGCTTATAGAGGATCTTGATAAATTTTACAGGCTTTATAAAAAGACTCAAAGAATATACAAAAAGGTAAGGTATGCCCAGAAAAGGAAAGATCCGGAGATGCTTGAGAGGGCTATAAAGAAATACAACGAGGTGTGGGAGGAGTACAGAAAGCTTGTTGACAAAAAGGCTTGGGTTCATCCCAAGTTGTGGAAGAAAATAAGGGAGATGAACGAACAGGGCGAAAGGAAGGTTATTAAAACATACAGCAGATCAACAACTATTATACCCGAGTTTGTTGGACACACCATAGCTGTACACAACGGTAAAACCTTTATTCCCGTTTATATTACTCAGGACATGGTAGGGCATAAGCTTGGTGAGTTTGCGCCCACCAGAACCTTCAGAGGACATCCTGAAAAGACTGCGAAGGCGGTTAAGAAGAAATGAGGGGTGATGAGATGGAGGCAAAGGCTATATTGAGATATGCAAGAATATCTCCTTTGAAAGCAAGGCAGGTTTTGAGGCAGATACAAGGAAAGGAGGCTGGAGAAGCTCTCTATTTACTCAAGGTTTTACCTAAGAAAGCTGCAAGAATAATAGAAAAGGTTTTAAGAAGCGCAATAGCAAATGCGGAGCAGAAGGGTATGGATCTTGATAATCTTTATATTAAAAAAGCGGTAGCTGATAACGGTCCCATTTACAAAAAATGGATGCCAAGGGCGTACGGCAGGGCTACAATGCTGAGAAAAAGAACATCTCATATTACAATAATACTTGAGGAAAGGAAAAAGGAGGAGTAGATGGGACAGAAGACTCATCCTATAGGCTTCAGGTTGGGTATAGTTCACGATTGGCAGTCTAAATGGTATGCCTCAAAGAGGGATTATGCCAATTTTTTAAGGGAGGATCTTGAGATAAAAAAATACATAAAGAATAGGTACAGGGTTGCAGGAGTTTCAAAGGTTATTATAGAAAGAATAGCTTCAAAGGTAAAGGTAAGGATATATTCCGCAAGACCAGGTATTATCATAGGTAGAAAGGGTGCGGAAGTTGAACAGCTAAAAAAGAAGCTTGAAGAAATAACTCAAGGAAAAGAGATAACCATAGCAGTTGATGAGATAAGGATACCCGAGCTTGATGCTCAACTTGTTGCTGAAGACATAGCTATGCAGATAGAAAGGAGGGTATCTCACAGAAGAGTTATGAAGAGGGCTATAGACAATGCAATAAAAGCTGGAGCAAAGGGAGTTAAGATTCAGGTGAAAGGGAGATTGGGGGGTGCGGATCTTGCGAGGGCGGAATGGTTTTTGGTGGGAAGGATGCCCCTGCAAACATTAAGGGCTAACATAGACTATGGTTATGCGAGGGCTTCTACGAAATACAGTATAATAGGAGTTAAAGTTTGGATATACAAGGGTGATGTACTGAAGGGTGGTAAAGAAGAAATACTTCAGAAGATTGAAGAGGATCTTATGAAGGTGAGCAAGGAGGTTTAATAATGTCATTCTTGCAACCTAAGAAGATAAAATGGAGGAAACCTCATAGACCGAAACTTAAAGGCAAGGCTACGAGAGGTAACAAGATTGCCTTCGGGGAGTATGGAATACAAGCCCTTGAGCCTCACTGGATAACGCAGAGACAAATAGAGGCGGTAAGGGTGGCTTTGGTAAGGGCATTAAGGAAGGGTGCAAAAGTATGGATCAGGATATTTCCCGACACTCCTTATACAAAGAAGCCCAATGAGGTAAGAATGGGTGGAGGAAAAGGAGATCCAGAGGGATTTATAGCTCACGTTAAACCTGGTAGAATAATGTTTGAGTTTTCCGGTGTTAGTGATGATGTTGCCCAAGAAGCTTTCAGGCTTGCTAAGGCTAAGCTTCCGATAAGGGTTAGACTGGTTAAGGCGGGAGGTGTCACCCTATGAAGGCTGCTGAGCTTAGGAAAATGAAAAGGGAAGAGCTTATAAAGAAGGCAGAGGAACTTAAAATGGAACTGTTAAGATTGCGTTTTAGAAATAAGATAGAGAAATTAAAAAATCCTAATATTATAAGACAAACAAGAAGAGATATAGCCAGAATACTTACTATTCTTAGGGAAAAGGAGTTGAGAGGTGAAGAGTGATGGAAAAAGAAAAGCAAGAGAAAAAGTGGCATGAAAAAAGAAAGGAATTGGTTGGGGTGGTTGTAAGCAATAAGATGGATAAGACAGTAGTTGTTAAAGTTGAAAGAAGGGTCCCCCATCCCCTGTACGGTAAACATATAAAAAGAAGTAAAAAGTACCATGCCCATGATCCCAATAACGAGTGTGAAGAGGGAGATATAGTAGTCATAAGGGAGACAAGGCCTCTTTCTAAAACTAAGAGATGGGTTGTAGTAAAAAGGCTTGGAAAGCAGTAATATTTCTTCTTTCATTTTTTTCATTTTCCTTTTCGGATACCCCTTTTTGTATTAGCTATATTGATTGTCTACCGGAGGACATAATTGAGGAGGATATATTAAACAAAAAGCATGTGGGTAAATTAAAACTAATTGAGGAAAGGATAAATTCTATTGAGATTTCGGAGGGTATATTTGTAAACAGAAACTGCAAGATTCAAGAAGGTATAGCCTCATGGTACGGTGAGAGGTTCCACGGAAGACCTACATCTTCCGGGGAGCCTTTCTTACTTTACAGGTTTACTGCCGCATCAAGAAGTATACCACTTGGCACCTATGTGCTTGTGAGGAATGTGGAAAATAACAAGATTGTTGTCGTTAAGATAAATGACAGAGGTCCTTATGTGGAAGGGAGAATACTTGATCTTTCTAAGGCTGCTGCAAGGGAACTGGGAATGGTAAAGAAGGGACTTGCAAGGGTACAGATTATTCCTCTCGGGTGCCTCACTCCAGATACAGCGGACAGATTGAACGAGAAAATTATAAGGGATATTGTAAGATCCCGTTATAAATAGATTTAATGTCAAGGGCTGTTCTTGAAATAAGCGGGGAGAGGATAAGGGAAAATTGCAAAAATATTTGTAAATATACGGGAAAGAAAATAATAGCGGTAGTAAAATCGGATGCCTACGGTATAGGTATAAGATATATAGCACCGCTCCTTGAACACGTGGATGAGGTTGAGTATTTTGCAGTGGCATCTCCTGATGAAGGTGCAATTTTAAGAAGTCTCGGAGTAAGGAAAAAGATACTTGTGCTCGGAGGGGTCCTAAGGGAAGAGATTGACACACTTTTAGAAAATCGTCTCATTCCGGTTGTATCAGATATGAATCATTACAGGCTTGTAAAGGATCTTAAAATACCTTTCCATGTTAAATTTGATACGGGTATGGGAAGGCTGGGTTTTACCGATCCCGTAAAATTGGAAGGTAGGGTTGAGGGTATAATGAGCCACTTTTCCTCTCCAGCGGATAAGGATTTTAGTATGGCTCAAATTGAAGCCTTCAGGAGAATTGTGGAAAAGTATAAGGACATAAGTGTTATACATATGGAGAGCTCCGCAGGGCTTATTTATAATCTTGACTTTACCACCCATGTTAGAATAGGTTTGGCTATATACGGTGAAAAGCCGATAAGAGATTATCCGGTTAGCATAAAACCGTCCCTTACCCTGAAGGCAAGGGTTATTTCCGTAAAAGAACTTCCGGGGGGTTATCCAATTTCCTACGGTAGAACCTACATAACACGCGGTCGCACTAAGATAGGAATTGTAGCCTTTGGATACGCGGACGGATTGATGAAAAGCTTGTCAAACAAGTTGAAGCTTATGGTTGGATCTCAAAATGTTCCGGTAATAGGCAATATAACAATGGATATGACCATAGTTGATATAACGGGTACGGATGTTAGAGAGGGGGATTGGATTTATATAGTTAATGAACATCAAACCTTTTCCCATATCTCAAAGCTTGCTGGGACAATTCCTTATGAAATTATGTGTAATCTCTCTTCACGGGTTGAAAGAAAAATCGTATAGGGCTTTTGTTTTTAGTAAAAGTTCTTTGAACTCGGATTCTGGATCAGAATCCCATACTATACCGCAACCCGCATAGTAGTGAAATACTTTTTCTTTTCCAACTCCTGTTCTTATTAAAACACTCAAAGTAAAGTTACCGTTGGGATAAAGAATACCTCCGCATCCGCAGTAATAACCGCGAGGATGATCCTCAAATTTATCTATAAGCTCAACCGCTTTTTTCTTGGGCGCACCAGTTACGGATGCGGGAGGAAAGGTGTTTTTAATTATTTCATTAAAATCTTTTTCCGTGTAAGCTTCAACTGTTGAGAACATCTGATACAATGTACGATACCTTTTTATCTTAAAAAGTTCAGTTACCTTTACACTTCCAGGTATGGCAATTCTTCCCAAGTCGTTGCGTACCATATCAGTTATCATGAGGTTTTCCGCCTTGTCCTTTAAACTCTTTTGTAAGAAGTATCTGCTGTTTGCTGTTCCTTTAATAGGGGAGGATCTTATATGTTTTCCTATTTTTTCAATAAACAATTCCATTGAACCAGAAACTATAAAAAATTCTCCCAGATCAAGAAAAAAACCAAAGGGAACGGGTTGCCTTTTAAAAAGAAGGGAAAATATTCCTTCTTCTTCACCATGGAAGCTAAAATCTATCCTCGTTGTAAGATTAATCTGATATATAGTTCCTTTTTCTATCTCTTTCTTTATTTTCTCAACCTTTTTTATGTAATCTTCTTTACTGTCCATTATAGAGGCGAATTCAATAGTTGTATTGCTATCAGATAATTCATAAGGTTTTATATCTTCTATCTCAACCGTTATAATTGAGGGATATATTTCCTTTTTAACGGGTACATGTAGTGTATTGCGTGTTTCTTGGTACGAAATTATAAGAAAAACAGGTTTTTTATCCGCTTTTATACCTTCAATGTCCTGGAGGAATGTTATTTTACCTGTACTGCATATAAATATACCCTTTTTGTTGAACCATCCTCCTGATAGGAGTAGCTTTGAGGGTTTTTTCATAAAAAGTTATAATAGAACAACATGTTATCCGTTTCTATTGTAGCAAAGAATGAGGAGAGAACCATAGGCAGATGTATTGAGAGTGTTAAATCTATTGCGGATGAGATTGTCGTAGTTGACTCTGGCTCGGAGGATAGGACTGTTGAAATAGCAAAAAGCTTAGGAGCTAAGGTAATATTCAGAGAGTGGACCGATTATGTAGATCAGGTTAATTATGCCATGGGATTGTGTTCGGGTGATTGGGTGCTTGTTCTTGATGCGGATGAGATAGTTTCTGATGAACTTTCAAAATCTATAAAAAAAGCTATACAAAATCCTGAATATACATGTTACAAGGTTAAAAGGAAGCTTTACTATTTAGGCAAGTTTTTAAGTTTTACAGAGGAAAGGATAAGACTTTTCAAAAAGGGTAAGGGAGTGTATGAAGGATTTGTCCACGAAAAGGTTAGATGTTTTGGGAATATAGGTATACTTGATGGATATCTTTATCACTATTCCTATGAAAGTATTTCAAGTCATATAAAAAAAGTGATGAAATATGCAGAGAGATTAGCTGATGAAAATTGCAGAAGAGGATCAAAGTTTAGCTTTTTTAAGCTTGTTTTTAATCCTTTCTGGACCTTTATTAAATACTATGTTATAAAAGGCTGTTATAAAGATGGTCCTGCAGGTTTTATATTTTCTTCTGTAATGTGTTTTTACACATTTATGAAGTATGCTTTTCTTTTGGAAAAACAGTTGCTCCGTGAATTAGGAAAGGATGCATGGAGAAAATGAAAATACTTTTGTTTTCTTCCGTATTTTTTTCATTCTTTTCTATAACTATATATGAGGGAATTATAATTATATGGCTAATATTAGTCTTAGTATATGCGATAAAGCAAAGAAAAATTTTTAGAGGGTATTTTACCTTACCTATTTTAATGTTTTCTATACCTCAAATTATCTCAACTTCTTTATATAATTTTAAGTTTGTATATAAATCACTTGAGCAAGGGTTGTTTTCTTTCATATATTTTTCTACATCTTTTCTAAAATTGACGTATAGAGACTTAGAGAAACTGAATTATATTATTTTAGCATCAGGATGTATATCTTACGGTTTTTTTATATATAATCTAATAGAGAAAAAAGAAATTGCTTTTGCCAGAGGTGGGATTATTGAAGTTTCTCTTTTTTCTTCAATATTTGCATTCGTTTCTCTTTCAATGTATTTATATAAAAAACAAAAAATATATCTATTTTTATTTTTATTGTCTTCTTTTTTTGTTTTTTTACCTGCGAGAAGATCATATATGATAGGTTACTTTTTGGCTATAGGTCTTTTGCTTTATTTGTTAAGACATATTATAAATAAAAAATTATTTTATGGTATTTTATTTTTTTCTGCAGGGCTAATGTTTGCAAGTATTGTTTATTTTCTTCATAAAGATAATCGCTTTAAGTATATGTCTGAAGTTTTGACCGGTAAAACTAAGATCAGTGAAAATGTTGTTAATATTATAACATCCGGAAGATTGGATAAATTTAATAGAGGTGTTGATAGGGTAAGGAAATCCTGGAGGGAAGGAAATTATATAGCTTTTATATTTGGACACGGTATAGAGAAGGCAAAACCTTATTTATCTCCTCCCTACGAATCCATCTTCATACTTCAAGAGTTTATTGAGAGAGGTATTATAGGGCTATTAGGTATATTGTTGTTCTTTTACAGATATTTCAGATTGTTTTTTAGATTCTCTATCAGAAAAAGGGAAGATATCCTTCTTATTCCGTTCCTTATAATACCCGCTGTTAACATAGGTGCTACAATTTTTAATGTTTTTTGGAATGCTATGTTGCCTTTATATGTAATTTTCTTAGGAATTGTTGAATACTTTTATAATAGGAAATCATAATGTATGGTACATTTTGTTTAAGTGTGGTTATTGATGTATTTCCATATAAGAGTAGAAGAGGTATGTAGTTCAAGGATACTTTGTTGACCTTTCGGAAACAAAAGAAAGGCGGTGCCTGATCAATTTACCTATATCGGATCTCGTAACTATTCCCACTATTATTCTTTTGTCCCCCTCGGTTACGACTATAGGAATCCTTCCTATTCCCCTGTTTATCATTATATTGAGTACATCTGATAGCTTTGTATCAGGGTGTACAAATATGGGATCTTTTGTCATTATATCTTGTATTTTTACTTTTCCCTTTTCTTCTTCCCTTATGCGTGATATGTCACTCTTTGTTACAATCCCTTGAAGATTTCCTTCCTTAGCGACGGGTATTCCCGATATAAGCTTATTTTTCATAACCTCTTCCGCTTCCTTTACGGTTGCTTCTGGGGGTAAGGTAATGGGTTTGTTCATAACTTCCTTCGCCTTGTAATTTTCAAGTATGCTTATACCTATTTCTTCCCTCATAATTGGTGAATCTTCCCTTCTGTTTACCTGGCTCGGGAATATGCTTTTGTCTCCGCTTACTATATAGGCTATGGATACCGCTATAATTGAAGGAACCAACAAATTATAGCCGTGGGTCATTTCCGCCACAAGTATCAGTGTTGAAAGGGGTGCTTTTGCTGCACCGCCGAAAAAGGCTGTCATACCTACTACTGTAAATGAAGCTATATTAAGATAATCTTCTCCGCTTATCATGTTTACTATAAGGCTTGATATTGCCCCGAGGGTTCCTCCTATCATTATGGAGGGTCCGAATATTCCCCCTGATCCACCAGATCCGAGTATGAGGGATGCACAAAACATTAAAAATAGAGGTGAAAGCATAATGGTTATAATTCCTATGAAATCTATGTGTCCGTCTATTATTATCTGAAGCCAGCCGTAGCCGTTACCTATTACAAAGGGATTGATTATACCTATAGAGCCTGTTATAAATCCTGCAATTGCGGGTCTCAGAAAGGGAGGTATGTTTGATTTGGCAAAAGTGTTTTGGATTTCCGTGAACATCTTTATGAAAAATCTTATGGAGAAACCGCATATAAAACCAAGAAGGGCATAATATATAAGATGATCCACGGATAAGGATGCTTTGCCGGAAGTTGGTATATTAAATAGGGGATCAAAGCCCATAAAAGAACCGAAAACTATATAGGAAGTGACAGAAGCTAAAAATCCTGGAACTAAAAGTTCAATATCAAAGTCCTTTTTGTAAAAAACCTCCGCGCTTATTATTGCACCTGCGAGCGGTGCCCTGAAGATGGCTGCCACTCCCGCTCCCAAGCCTATAGCTACAAGTTTTCTCCTTTCCCTTTTGCTGAGCCTTAAAATGTCGGAAAGTAAAGAACCCATACCTGCCCCTATGAGGGCTATGGGTCCTTCCCTTCCTGAGGTACCCCCAGAGCCTATGAGTATGGCTGAGCTTATTAATTTAACAAACGGTGCCTTTGGATCAATTTTCGCATTGTTAAAATGATAAGCCTTTATGGCGTGATCCGTGCCAATACCTTCTGATTCCCTTGAAAGGAAGTAAACAATAATACCAGAGATAAGGCCTCCTGCCATGGTTATAAAAGGTAGAAAGTAAGGGTGTTCCACAAAGGGTTTTGTCAAAATGTATGTACCTTCGCCAGCAGGTAAGGGATTTATGTAACCCGCAATATCCACAAGTATAAATTCTGTTATTATTTCAATGGAATAGTTAAAAAGGACAGCATAAATCCCTATGATTATACCAAGGATTATAGGTGGTAGGAAATTTTTGTGGATCACTTTATATATTATTATATGATAAGGATTTTACCTTTTTTGTTAGTCATTGTATTTCAAAGTTACGGATTTTCCGTTGAAAAGTTTTTCTATCTTATGGGAACATATAGCACAATGGATCTTGATAATCCTGATGATATAAGGAGGGCTTATAAGTATTTAAGGAAACTGGAAAATAAAATGAGCACATACCTGGCGGAGTCTGAGGTTTCCCTTATAAACAGATATGCAGGTATTAAACCCGTAAAGGTATCCGGAGAAATTGTGGAAGTTATTATGGAAGCATTAAAAATATCAGAAAAGACCTATGGATATTTTGACATAACAGTCGGAGCTTATACTATAAACCACGTGCGTAAAAGGTTATTGAAAAAGGAGGAAGCTTTAAGGTTGATAAACTACAAAGATGTTGTGGTTAACGGAGACAAGGTGTTTTTAAGGAAAAAAGGTATGGCTATTGATCTCGGCGGTATAGGGAAAGGGTATGCCTTAGAAAAGGTCCATGACTATCTGAATGTTGAAAGGGGATTTATAAGCATAGGGGGTGATATGAAGATATGGGGTATGAGGAAGTCAATAGCTATATTGGATCCTTTAGAGGAAAGTATCATCGCATTTTTTGTCAATAGGGGAGACCTGTGTATATCCACATCAGGAAATTATCATCAGGATCATATAAGAACACAAAACAGAAACATTATACAGGTTACCGTCTTACACAGAAATTGTACTTACGCTGATGCCTACGCTACCGCTTTATTTGCTATGCCTGAGGGGGAGATTAAAAGGTTTTTAAATGAAAATGAAGATGTTGGTGTATTTATTTTGTACAAGAATAGGGAGGTTTATGTTAATTCCGCATTTTTGTCCTACTGTGAAAAATTTAAAATAGTTGAATAAATATATGACTTTTGTCATTGTTGAACTGTGTTTTTGAGATGATAATGAAATTAAATTTCAATTTCAATGGCTGTGAAGGTAATTATTATGGTTATGGCTTCTTTAACCTTTGCTTATTCAAAGGTTGATGTCACTAAGTATATAAGATTTTATTATCCGGATTCTGTAATAGAGATTAGAAATATAATCCTCAGCAAGGAACAGGTTAAAAGAGCAAGTAAGTTGGCAAAGGTAAAGATAAGATCAAGGCTTGTATCCTTTTACCTCATTAAGGATAAATCTGGTAACATAGTTGCATACGCTTATATAGATACTCACCGTGTCAGGACAAAACCGGAAACAGTTCTTTACATAATTAGCAGAAATGGAGAGCTTGAAGTAGCAGAAGTTATAGCCTTTCTTGAGCCTCCCGAATATAAAGCTGATGAAAGATGGTTGAGCATATTTAAAGGAAAATCCCTGCATAAAGACAAATTGGCATTAAGGAGGGATATCCCTAATATAACTGGTGCTACCCTTACTGCAAGAGCAATTACTAAAAGTGTAAGAAAAGTGCTTGCGTTGTGGCAGGTTGTGTTTGGGGATAAGAAATGAGAATTTTTGTACAGAATGGCTCAAGAACCCAATATATGAAACATTTGATGATACTTATAGTTTTATTTTCTGGTTTGTTTTGGGGAGTTGATATTATAAACGCTTTTATGATTTACGGATACTCTTACGAAGATGTATATCTTTATTTCTACTCCGATTTTGAATATCCTGAAATTGCCCCCTTTAATGCCTTAATAGAAAATGTTCATATAAATCTTTACACGTCACTTTTATTTAATGTTTTTTTCTTACCCTTATTTTTAAAGCTCTATCCTAATAAAAAGTTTGCTTTTATTATATCTCTTATTATTTTTGCTTTATCTCTTTTATATTCCGTTTCTGATATAGCGGTATATCTGTGGGGTGTTATCTTTATATATATTAAGTTAATATCTTTTCTGAGCTATAAGGTTTTATCTCTGGTGGCATTGGCCATTACATTTATATTAATCGTTTATAAACAAGTGGGAAGGGTTTATGTCGGTGGTGTTAACTTTATTGTTCTAATTTTTTCTTTTTCCTCTCTCTTTTTCTTACTTATAAATTTGATTATGTTTTACACTAAACTGGGTTTTAATCCGGAGAATATTTATTACTATTACAATGGAAATGAAGAGCTATTTATAAAGGGTAAGAGTTTTGAAAGTATAATATCTGTTCTTGCATTACATATAGTGAGCGGAGGTGTGTTTGTTTTTGTCTTAAGCCATTTCTATATATTCACTGAATTTATTTACAAGGGTATTGCCATCTATCTATCGTTTGTTTCAGCGATTATAGAATTTTTAAGCGGACTTTTTATAAAAATGGGGCTTTTTATTTTTACATACATTAAGCTAATTTCCTTCTTTATGATGGAATTCCTGCTTGCATTTATTACACTTTATGTTATAAAAGATATATTAAAAGGCAAATTGCAATGGACATCCGAAAAAAGTTCTCAGGAGCGATCATAGGTTCATCTCTCGGGGACGCTATAGGTAAGTGTGTAGAGGATATTACTAAGTATGATGTATATGAATTTTATGGAGGTCCTCTGAGAGGTTTCGCAGAACCTCATCCATTAAGTCCTGCCCACGGTAGAAAGCCGGAGGAAACCTCAGATGAAACTACCGTGTTTCGCATCTTGTTGGAAAGCATAATTGAGAGGAAAGAGATAGACGTTCAGGACTTTATAAGAAGGTTAATAATATGGTATGAGGATGAGTCTTCTCACAGATATCCCGATCCTACTCTTCTTACTGCAATTGATCTACTTTCAAGGGGATCCAGTCCTGCCTTGTACGGTTTAACCTCCGCCTCTGTTGAAGGTATACTCAGAAGTGTTGCTGTGGGATTGTATCACTATTACAATCCCCTCCTTGCAGCGGAGGGTAGTAGGGTTGTTTCTTTACTAACTCACAGGAGTGAATATATATCAGCTGGTTCTGCTGTTTTGGGGGCTTTTATTTCCATGCTTGTATCAGATTGCGAGATAGGTTCCGTGGACGAAAAAATAGATCTTATAAATAAGTTACAAAGAATTTCAGATAGTAGCAGGCTTAACAAAGCGTTGGATAAAGTTAAGGAGCTATTATTGAATGGAGCTGATGTTGATACCGCCATATTTGAGTTGGGAAACGGGAGTTTTGTACTTGAATCCCTACCTCTTTCTGTCTTTATATTTCTTTCGCACGCTGACGATCCAGAGGAGGCTTTTTGGCAAGGTGTCAATTCCTACGGCGAGTTCGGCGGTGATACCGACTCAATAGGATTTATGGTAGGAGCTTTCGTGGGGGCAAAATTCGGCGTGGATGTTTTCCCCAAGGAGCTTGTTGATAATCTTGAAAATTCAGGTTATTATATAAATATCGCAAATAAACTTACGGATATTATTAAAGAATCTGTTAAAGGAGGATAGAGAAAATGGCCTATAAGTTACAGGAGAGTTTTCTGAACACAGCAAGAAAAAGAAGGGTTAAGGTATCAATATACTTGGTTAACGGTGTAAGATTACAAGGAAGAATAAAGTCTATAGACCTTTTTACCATTTTGCTTGAGGATTCAAGACAACAAACCCTTGTCTATAAACATGCGATAACAACAATAATACCACATGAAAGGATAGAAATAGAATTTGAAGAAGAAGGAGTGCCGGGAGCCTCTTAAAGAAGACCCGGCGGTTTTCCTTTTGAAACAACAAGCCTTTCTACGGGCTTATCACCTTTCAGGTGGCTTTCTATTATTTCGTCTATATCTTCCGATTTGACATTTCCGTACCATACCCCTTCGGGATATACAACTATTGTAGGACCTATTGCGCATGGACCTAAGCAACCAGTAGGTGTAACCGCCACATTCATCATAAGGTCTGGATCCATTTGAATTTTCTCCATAAGGGTTTGATAAATTTCCCTACTTCCCTTGTCTGCGCAGGAACCCATCGGGTGACCAGGAGGTCTTTGATTAACACATACAAACACGTGTTTAAATCCCATCTTCCACCTCCTTTGGAGTGTGCAATTATTTTATCAGTAAGGTTTTGGAATATATTATGAGTTTTATCACTTTAAGACTTTACCTGTTGCTTTGTAAAACACAATAAGATCCAAAGTTGCCATATCCATATTCATTTCTCTGCTAATATCTTCAACCCTTTTTTCTGTTTCTTCATAAATTTTGGGGGTCAAAGTTTTGAAAGGTTTTATAAGTTTATTGGATACCAGAAACCTTATAACATGTCTGTCAAGTATTGCTATGTTTTTAAAACCTATATTTCTCAGGAAATGAGAGGCTTCTTTGTAACCCATTCCCTTTATTTTTAATGGGGATGAAGGATTTGCAATAAGCCTTCTTATTGTTTTAGGATCTTCTTCCTTTAGAATTTTCAAAAGTTTCTCTATTTTGGATCTTGCCCCTGCAATTCTTTCTGCCCTCTGTTGGGGAAATCTGTGTCCGTACATTTTGAGTTTATTAGTAAGTTCATCTACACTAAATTTTTTAAACCCCTCTATTCCTATATTTGCTTGTATCCTTATACCCCTTTCCGCGGAGAAGTTTGCTGTTAAAAGACAAAAAGAAAGCTCAGAGAAGATATCGGCTTTGTATTCTAAGTCTATGTAGGGTTTAAAATTAAATAAGGTCTCTCCCTTTTCTCCCAGTTTTTTGAATTCTTTTATTCTTTGCCTTATATGTTTATAAACATCAGCTTCTATATTAAAGGGGTTATTCATTTATTAAAGGGGCGGGACTCCCGCCCCTTCTTTTGTTAGAACATGGATCTTAGATAAAGGGTGGGTTTTGTATCTACACCTTGAGGTGCGCTGACATTATCTGCACCTACATATATGACAGCTTTGTGACCTGCAAGATAGTATCCGAGATACACATCTACCCAGCTTTTTGCATCTTGATTGGGTACATTTTCACTAACGTACTTTATAGCAAGCCCAAGTTGTCCTATACCCACCTTCTGTCCAGACACAATGCTTCCTTGAGCGTAAAGGGTAGTACTTGCATCCTGATTAGCTGGCTTTTTATTTATATAACCTATCTGAAGGCCAGGCACTACCGCACCGAAGTTTTGCTCCCAGAATAGGTCTGCAGCAATATTTGTTTGCTGTTGACCCCCTATTTCCTCACTTTGATAACCAACACCTATGGAGAGGACATTTTTCTTTCCGAGATATGAATCTTTAAGCACGTATCCCTTTTCAGGCTTAAATCCTAACATAGTGGGTGTAAACTGTATCCTTGCTCCTATAACATTTTTAGGTGCGTTAGTATCAATGGATCCATTACCGTAGGCGAGATGATACTTTAATAGTCCGTCTGCAATATTACCCCATATAACAAGCTGTCCATCCCTGAACTTGCCATCGGTTCCTAAAACGTAAAATATATCTGTTTCATTATATCCGGTCGGTACTATGTAGCCGTATGATGTTGTGAGGGAGATTCTGCTAAAGGGTACCCTGAAGAGACCTGCCTGAATCCTGAATGCATCAGCAAACTTAAGACCAAAGAAGGCATCGGTTACCTTTTCCCTGAAAAGTGAATCGCCTTCACCTCCCTTGGTGTCAGCATCAATGTTGGTACCAAAGTAAACAATACCGCCTATCTTACCCTTAAAGGTTATCCTTGCACCGTCGATACCGAATGAAGTACCGTCGTCTCCTAATTCTGCTTTAATTTTCTGTCTGTACATAACATTGAGGTATGAGTTTTCATCAACCCTTATCTTTACAGCTTCTGCTGGAGAGGGGAGTAGCATACCCGCACCCATTACCGCCGATAGTAGTACGAGACCTTTCTTCATATCTAACCCTCCTTTGGTGATTAATTACAGAATGTATTATAAACCTTAAAAATTTTTGATGTCAATAAATTGGTTGAAGCAAGGCAATTTTGGTTTATACTATTATTCTGCAGAACTATTAAGGAGGTGATAATATTGGCAGTTGTAGTAGTAGGTGAGAATGAACCTTTTGAAAAGGTTCTCAGAAGATTCAAAAGAGTTGTAGAGCAAGAGGGTATATTAACAGAGGTAAAAAGAAGGGAATTTTATGAGAAGCCAAGTCAAAAGAAGAAAAGGAAAGAGAGGGCTATGAGGAAAAGGTTGTTAAAAGCATTGAAAAAGAAGAAAAATATGCTATAGCTTTCCCATTTTGTATGCTTTCAGAACTTTTTTCTGTTCATTTAATATAAATTTCCTTATTTTATCTTCATAAGCTTTTGGTACATTTAAAAACTTTACTCCGATGCATGTTTTTGTGTGTCCTACATTTCTGTTGCGAACTTCTCCTATAAGATTACTTATAGATGTCATTTCAAGGGTGAATTCAACAATTATATAATCCTTTTCCTTTACAGGTATATAACCGTCTCTGCAAATTCTTATCCCTGAAGTACTTATGTCTTCAATTATTCCTTCTTCTTCGGGAAAATCTTCCTCCTTAAACTGAACTTTTATTTTTTCCAAATCAACTTTCTTACCAAGTATCCAGAATCTTACAGGTATATTCACCTTCCATCTCACACCCTCTCTCAGATGCACCTTTTCAAGTTTATCCGTGTGTTCCACCACAAGTACCTGTTTTGTGCCTTCCATGTATATGTCCTTGACTGTGAAGTGAGCTACATACTTACCTTCATCTTCCCTTTGAAATGCAAACTTTATCTCATCACCCTTTTTTACCACAAAGGGCGGTTTGTCAAGAAGAGCGATATGCAACTCTGTTTCCGTTTTGTTCCAAACAGCTGCGCTTACCATAAGTTTTCCTACCATTACAAATCCTGTTTGATAAAGATCTATTTCCCTGCTATTTGAGAGAGGTAGGAACCAAGGTATGGTATCAAAGTGGAGCTTTCTTCTTACAGATGAAATGAGATTTACTTTTTCTATCTCCGCATTTACTATCCTATTAACTACCTTCTCAAACAATGGTTTTGTTTCAAACACCTTTGTGGCATCGTATCCCATATCTTTTGAATATTTCCAAAGAAGTTCAATTTCTTCATCTGTAAGTCTTGCAGTCTTTGCCTTTTCAATAAATTCCCTGTGTATTCTTGAGACAGTTAAATATTTTGATATTATATAGGGTATAACGAGAAGTACTACAAATGCAATGAATATTCCTCCTACGACAAAGAGTATATCTTGCAGGCTCGGAGTTTGAAACATATAACGGGTTGCTTCTTTGAAAGTTTCAAACCCTCCCTGGTATTCCATTTCAAAGCTCCATTCACGTCCTTATACTGCTCAGATAGGCTTCCGCTTCTATTCCCGCAATACAGCCTTCACCTACCGCAACCGCCACCTGACCCGTAGAACCGCTTCTACAATCTCCCGCAGCAAATACGCCTTTTATATTTGTTCTCATTCTCTCATCCGTTATTATGTATCCTCTTTCATCCAGATTTATTTTCCCTTTTACAATATCAGTGTTGGGTTCCATGCCTATGAAAATAAAAACACCGTTTACTTTAAGTTCTTCATCTGTCTCTTTTTCTTTGTTGAAAAGGATTATTCTTTCTACAAAGTCTTTACCTTCAATCCTTTTCACTATTCTATTTGGTAAGAATATAATTTTCTCGTTTGAAAACATTCTTTCTTGAAGGTATTCCCTTGCCCTCAGTTTATCCCTTCTGTGAACTAAGAAAACCCTTCTGCAGAATTTTGTTAGAAATAAACTTTCCTGAACCGCTGAATCTCCCCCGCCTATCACTGCAACATCCATGCCTTCAAATAAAGGACCATCACAAGTGGCACAGTAAGATACTCCCTTGTTAATTAACTCCTGTTCGCCAGGTACATTAAGTTTTCTGTGTTTCACCCCTAATGTTAGTATTACAGAAAGGGTTTTAATATCTACTTTATCTTTTAAAGTTACTATTTTCTTTTCCCCTTCCATGTATAGGTTAATCGCTTCATTTTTCATTATGTTAAGTCCGAATTTTTCAGCTTGCTTTTTCATTCGCTGGGTAAGTTCTTTACCGCTTATTCCATCGGGGAAGCCTGGGTAATTTTCCACGAGGTCGGTTAAGGCTATTTGACCTCCCAGGTTTTCCTTTTCAATAAGTAAAGTTTTTATTTTAGCCCTTGCACAGTAAATTCCCGCGGTTAGCCCTGCGGGTCCCCCTCCTACTATTACACACTCATAATCATGAGACATGTCCAGAGACCATTTGCTTTAAGGACTCTTTGGGCTGAACACCTATCCGCGTATCAACCACATCTCCATTTTTAAATAACATCACGGTTGGAATAGCCCTTATGCCGTATTTCATAGCTATATTAGGATTTTCATCCGTATTTAATTTGCCTACCTTAAGCTTGCCTTCAAATTCCTCTGCAAGTTCTTCTATTATAGGAGCTATTATTCTGCACGGTCCACACCACGGCGCCCAGAAATCAACTAATACAGGCTTGTCGGACTCTATAACTTCTGTCTGCCAATTAGATTCGTCAAGAACTAAGACTTTTCCTGCCATGATAATTCCTCCTTAATTAATATGTTGTATAGTTTTTTTACTCTAGGGTCTTTTATATAATAACATATAAGTGAACCTTCCCTTCTGCATCCCACTATACCTTTATTTCTTAGTATGGAAAGGTGTTGTGATATGCTCGGCTGTGACATGTCAAGGGTTTCCCCGAGGTTTTTTACACATTGGGGTCCTTCCATAAGATTAATGATTATCTTTAGCCTTACTGGATGACTGAAAGCTTTAAAAAACTCTGATAATTCTTCAAGAATCTCTTCATCCTTGCTCATAATCATTATTCAACCCTTTTAGCTTATTATTATATCAAAATATAATCACCTTTTATAGATTTTTCAAATATTTGAAAGCTTTTCTTAGCTCATCTTTGCTGACTTTCTCCTTTGAAAATCTGTCCCTTAAATATACATCTATTATATATTCAACGTATGAATATTCCTTTCTTCCTTTTAAATAGTCAAGTATCTGAGTAGGTGTTTTATATCTTATATGTGGTCCGAATTTTTTCTCCAGCTTTTTTAATAGATGTAAATAAAGTTTTGTTGATGTTCTTTTTCTGTCTTTAAGAATTAAGAGCGTAAAAATTGTAGCAATTATAAGGAGCATATAAGGGGAATATTTTTTTATTTCAGTGTTTTTTAACTCCTTAGGATTGATAGAATTTAGTATATTTTTTTGATGCTCTGTTGAAAAATTAACTATATTTGAATACCAGAAGAATATAATTGAATCTTTCAATAATTCCAATCTGCTTACTTCCTTAGTGCCCGGAGGGGTGTAAGGAGGTGTGGTGTCTATTCTTATCCATCTATTGTTTACAAAGGCCTCCACCCATACGTGTGCCATTGAGTTTTTAACAATATAGTAATTGCCATTCGGATTTTTAATGGCACCCTTAAAGCCCCCTACCACCCTTGCTGGTATATCAAGCAGTCTCAGGAGCAAGGCTGTTGCGGATGCAAAGTATTCGCAGTTACCCTTTTTTGATACCTTAAGAAAATATTCCAGGGGATCTCCTTCATACTTGGGCAATACTGGTGTGTATTCAAAGTCTGAGAAAAATTCTTTTACCGCTCTTATTCTATCTTCAATATTTAAGTTTTCTCTCCTTATTTTGTCCGCTATGTCCCTAAGGTAAGGGGAGATATCTTTGGGAACTTCAAGTAATTTTTTATACTCTTCCCAGCTGATACCGTCTTTAATTTTTTCTGTGTAATAGGCTTTAATCCTTACTGGTGTGTTTATATTTCTATCCATCTGGAAGTAAGTACCTACGAATTTCTTTATTTTTCCTTTTAATCCTTCCACCTTTTCTATACCTGTAGGGTAGTCAAGTAAAGGTATGTATTTTTCTCCGGTGGGGTTCAGAATAATGTAATAAGGATTTCCTCCCTGTGCTATAGGAACCTTCCACTTTTTAAGTTTGGTTTTCCAAATTCCTTTCTCATATGTGTCAAATACTTGTACTCTCCAATAGGGAGTTTTGCCTTCAAGGTTAAGATTATAAGCTCTTAACACAACACTTTTATCTTGCTGTATTTCTCCTACCTTTCCTAAGACAACTTCGGAGGATATACCAGTTTTTATCTTTGCTGTTCCTTCCCTCTGTATAAAGCCGAAAACCGGTTGGGGAGTCCTCGGTAATATTATAAATAGAGGCACAGAAAGTATAAGTGTAAGGATAAACAGGACTATACCAGTACTTAAGTATCTTTTTACCTGATTACTATTAATAAGCATATGACCTGTGTGTTTTGAGATGTTTAGAAATATAACTGAAGAAACCGCAAGAATTCCGTAGATTAAAAGTATCATAAGAAATGTTATATTCAGATTTAAGACCGTATATATTGAGACGGAAAAAAGATTTATAAGTTGTATTTGATATATATCCCTTTCCTTCTTTTCTTCAAGGAGTTTTATTATTAAAGCGAGGATAAGCAGGTTTGATATGGGTTCAAACAGATTTGCTATGTTTATGCTGAGTAAAAGGGGAACCGCGAGGGTAAAGCCTGCTACTGTGAGCAGGGTTTTATTTATATATATCTTAAATTTAAAATCGTTCATAAAGGAAAGGAAAATTACTGTTATTAATGAGTAAACGAAAACCGGTGATGCTACATTATAGAGAGAAAATAGGCTGATAAGGGATGAACAGTAAGCCAATATCAGGGCAATTTCTTTAGCAGATAACATACCTCTTCCTTTATATAATCCGCGGAATATATTGAGTATCTTTCTATAGGCTTAATACTTGAGATAAGCTCTGAAACTTCCTCCGCTGGTACTTCTTTCCCCTTTATGCTTATAAGTATCTTACCTTCGTAAGCTTTCTTCATAACCTTATCAAATCTTATAAGCTCCGTATCAAACCTTTCAAGGAGTATGCTTTTAATTTTTTCAAACTCCTCTTTATCCTTTGTTGAGAAAACCTCCCTGAAGTGTTTTCTTTCAAGTATTCTTTCCGCATGCTTTTTATACCTGCTATCCGTGAAAAGAAGGGATAATATATAGGTATCGTTAAGTTTTATGTAGTTTGAAATATTATTCGTGTCAAATTTCTTGAATATATCCTTCATAAGATCAAGTATATGAAGGTTCATTATTCTGACAACCTTGTGAAAATACACCTGAAGATACATAAAGTATCTGCCCACTATAAAGTTTTCCAGGGCGCGGAGTCCACTTACATTTATGCATATCCCTCCTGAATCTCCAATATCTATAGTGTTAAGAAGCCTTTGATAGTCAAACAGGCCGTACGATACACCACAGAAAAGTGCATCCCTCCTTAAATAATCTATTCTGTCCGCTCCGAATTCACCTGTTATTATATCCGCAAGGATGGATTCTGTTTCTGTTTCGGGCTTTCCTGTGGCTACCCTTATTATCCTTTCTATATCTTCATCTGTGAACTGAAAGCTTCTTTTTATAATTTCCCCGAGCTGAGTCTCTTTTATAATCTTACCGGTCATGTGTTCATGATCTTTCTTATCTGGGAGTAACACTTCCGCTGTGTGCGAGAAGGGTGGATGCCCTATGTCATGCAGTAGGGCGGAAAGTCTTACTATTCTCCTGTAGTACTCCCTATCCGTTTTATCTCTGAATATGTAATCTTTAATTCTTTCATAAATGAGATCCGCCACAAACATGACTCCTATTGAGTGTTCAAATCTTGTGTGATGGGCGGAGGGGAAGACAAGGTATGCTCCGCCAAGCTGTTTTATATTCCTGAGCCTTTGAAAAGGAATACTGTCTATTATTGGTAGCTCTTCTGGTAATATGCCTATGAATCCGTAGAGGGGATCAGACAGCTCCTTTGCATAGTGATTCATTACTGATTTCTATCATTAAATTTATATTTTTAAGATTTTTCGGTTTTCTTAATTTGTCCTTTATAATTTTTATCAGTTTCTTGAAAATGTTGCTTTCACCCTTAGAAGTCCTTATAAATTCTATGGTAAAAAATTCCGGAATCTTCTTGCGTTGGATATCTTTCATAAATCTTTCTGTATCCCTTTTTAGCTTTACTATGTTTACACCGTAAAAAACGCCAGGTAGTGTTTCAAGCATCTTAATTGTATCGTTTAGCATGGCGACTGTGTTCTGGGGAAGGATGCCCTTTTCCATATCACAAAATATTTTTGACAAGTTTGAAATGGCTTTGAAGAAAGGTTTAGTCTTATCAAAGTACTCTTCGTTCAGGTTAATGTAAAGTTGTACTTCTTCATACAAGCCTTCATTAAATGCAAGGCATGATATGTATATGCTTTCCGCAACTATATTTCTTTTGCCATAGGTTGATATTCTGCTTAAAATATTCCAATACTTTAAAAGCTTATTGCAAAGGTTATTAAAATTTTCCCTGTATTCTGGAAGTAAGGTTACAAATAACCCATCCGTATCTGTAAGCCTTAGTATATCCTTGCCCGTATATAAATTTCCTTCTATTGAATATATTTGGAACATGTTCAGTTCCGCAAGTATATCTTGCCAGTTTCCTCTGAGGGCTTTGAATGTTTTATTGGCACAGCTTATTAATCTTGATAGTTCAACATCAAAGGAATTCGTTTTCCTTACAAGCTGACAGTAGCAGATGGGGTACAGTAAGATTTCCTTTTTAAGGGGATAATCTATTATCTCTATGAATAAGCTTTCAAGTCTATCAAGTCCGTACCAGGAGTATTTAATCATAATTTTAATTTACTACTTTTTAAGCGCGAAAGCAAATAAAAAAAAAGGGGGCATAAAAGCCCCCTTGATTGTTCTGAAATTAAGGCTGAGGCGGACAGTTGGGATCACCTTGGTTACAGTTACAGCTTCCCGGACCCCAATTTTTTGAGAGGTAGTCAACTATAGCGGTAAAGGCAGGACCATTAACACCTCCGGGAACTGCACAGCCATTCATATCTATCATCCTTACTACGGTCTGTTGCCAATCTGCGTTCTTTTTTCCATCCAGAAGTACCATTTGTAAGTTGTGTTTGTTCTGCGTTATTACACAATCCGGACCGGTACCTTGATTCATTATGGTTATACCGTGACATACACTACATGCCCTTTGGACGATTTCCCTTCCGAGCCATGTTGATACATCAGTTGTCTTTGTAGGATCAGCTATAGTAGCCAGATGGTTGATGATAGCGGATGCATACTGTCCGTCAAGACCCCCAGGTATTTCACAACCTTCCGTATTAATCATCCTGTCAAGGGTTTGATACCAGGCTGTACTATCTTTACCTTGGAGAAGTTCAAAGGAATGCTGATAAGGATGTCTTGTTACAACAACAGAGGAGGGTGAAATAGATCCATCTTTATTAAGTCCACCTACTATAACACCGTGACATGTGTTACATGCCCACTGTGTAAGGAATGCTCCGTCCGTAGGCAGATTGGTGGAAGTTATTCCTGGACCGTAGTTGTTTGCAAGCCATGATGCAAAAGCGGTTTTTGCGACACCTCTTGGATCTGACGGATCAAGGGGCAAGGTACATCCTTCAACATCTATCATCCTGTCTATTGTTCTTTCCCACTCCTGTTGTGTTTTACCCTGAAGTAGAGCCATATCCCTACCTATGGGCATGGCGGTAACCCTATTCTGCTTTATTACATTGTCGGGATTAGTAGCATCTATTCCTACAGTTATACCGTGACACTGACCGCATGTTACCTTTATAGCTTCTTCCGTGCTGGCAAAGTCATTTATTGTGTACTCTTGTACTGTGGTAGAACCAGACCCAAAGTTTTGATCAAGGTATGTAGCCACTTTATCTATAGCACAATCTTCAAGACATTTCTGAAGATTTTGCGCGTTTGCGCATCCGCAAGAGTCCGCAGAGTCTGTTAAGTTAGGCAACTGAGCACCGTTTGCATAGATCATCCTTCTTATTGTTCTTTCCCAACCCTTTTTGGTTTTCTTACCTATAACGACAACATCCCACAAGGTTTGTGCATCCGTAACCCTCACTTTATTCTTACCTACAACGATACCGTGACATATGGTGCATGTGTTTTGAACTATTGTTTGTGCTGCGTTTGGAGATGACAGATCAACAGTAGGTTTGGTTCCACAGTTTGCACATCCTGGTCCGTAGTTTTGTGTCAAGTGACAGACTATCTTTTCAAAGACTGTGGCCGTACCAGGGTTATTATTAACCCATGTACAATCAACAACACCTGTTATTATGCCTGCCTGACCCTCATCCCTTATTTTGAGACAATCCGCCTCTACGGGAGTAGGTGTCGCGTTCGTATCTACATGGTACTGCGCACCACCTGGAATTGCACAACCGTTCTTCTTTATCATCCTACATACTACAAATTCCCACTCCCACTGTTGTTTTCCGTCAATAAGATTGATTGGACCGTTCAAGGGACTTGTGGTTGTAATTGCATTTCCGTTGATGCTTAGGTTATGACATGGACCACAAGCCAGCGTAAATAGCTGTGCGGGATCGGTAGGCAGGACTTTTGCGCTAACAGTATTCGGACCGAAGTTTTCCGAAAGCCACGTCACTATCATATTGTATGTTTCACCACCTATACCCCCAGGAACATTACAGCCGTTTTCTTGTATCATTCTTGCTACTGTCTTTTCCCAACCGTCCCTTGTCTTACCGTCCAACAGTTTTACATCCCAGCCTGTGGGACCGCTTGTTATCCGCCTTTCACCTATGACTATACCGTGACATGCCCCACAGTTTTCGGAAATATAGGAAGGCACATTAACTTGTGCCTTAGAAACATCAGCAGTCACTGGTATATAGTCTTTACTTCCACTACCCCCACAGCCTGCAAGTATAAATATTCCAAATAACAAAGAGGGTAACATAAGAATTTTTTTCTTTACACCCATGCACGTACCCTCCTTTTGATCAATAAGTTTCTATTTTAATATATTTTCCAAAAGGGAGTGTTGCAAATAAAGATGATTTATAATCCTTATAATGAGAATGATTAAGGATTACATAAGGAAGATATCGGAATATAAGAACTTGACGGAGGAAGAGGCATACAATCTTATAAAGGCAATAATTGAGGGGGAAGTAAGCCATGCACAAATAGGTGCTGTATTGATGGGTTTAAAGATGAAGGGGGAGGATGTTGATGAAATTAAGGGAACAGCGAAGGTTATGAGAGAAAAGGCAAGGAAACTTCCCGTAAGCGATCCGGAAAACCTTCTTGATACATGCGGTACCGGTGGTGATAATGTTGGTACGTTCAATGTATCAACCGTTACCGCCTTTGTTGTTGCGGGTGCTGGTGGAAGGGTTGCAAAGCACGGAAACAGATCCATATCTTCCAAATGTGGTAGTGCGGATTTTCTTGAGATGGTGGGTGCGAAAATAGATATAGAGCCGGATAATATGGCAAAGATACTTGAGGAGATAGGTATAGGATTTATGTTTGCTCCTATATATCATCCCGCTATGAAAAATGTGATGGGTCCCCGTAAGGAGATAGGCATAAGAAGTATATTTAATCTTGTAGGACCTCTGTCAAACCCAGCGGGTGCGGGAAGGCAACTTTTGGGTGTATTCTCTGGGGATCTTGTTGAAAAACTTATACATGTTCTTAAAGATTTAGGGGTTAAAAGGGCATTTGTCGTTCACGGTGAAGACGGTATAGATGAGGTTTCTCTTTCAGCTCCTACTATAGTGGGTGAGTTGAAAGACGGCAATATAAATATTTATAAGTTTGAACCTGAGGAGCTTGGGTTTAAAAGGATAGTTCTTGAGGATATATGTGTTAAGTCACCGGAAGATAGTGTGGAGGCAGGACTTTCCGTTTTAAGGGGTGAAGAGGGTCCCTATCTTGATATGGTTTTGCTTAATTCCGCTTTCGGAATAGTGGCATGCGGTATAACGGATGATCTTAAAGAGGCTGTTGATATAGCCAGGGAATCTATAAAGAGCGGTAAGGCTAAGGAAAAGCTTGATAAATTTATAGAGCTTACCAGAAAGTTTTGAATGCTTAGAATAGGAAAAGTTTATTATCTCAATACAATACCTTTATTTGAATTTATTGATTGCGAATTCGTTGAATTGGTTGAAGGCTCTCCTTCAGAGCTTGTTCATCTGTTAAGGAGGGGGGAGATTGACGGCGGTATAGTTTCATCCGTTGAATACTTCCTTAACGGTGACAATTACTGTGTTCTGCCTGATATATCTATATCTTCCAAAAGAAAGATCTGTTCGGTAATGATTTTTTCTAAGAAGCCTCTGTGGGAAGTAGGTAAGTTTTTTATAACTCCTGAGTCTTTAACATCAAGGATATTTTCTTTATATCTCCTAAGTTACATTTATGGTGTAAAGGTTGAGGAAGTAAAAAGCAGAGAGGAAGCGGATGCTATTCTCTTGATAGGTGACGATGCCCTTTCGGAAATGCAAAGAGGTGTATATCCTTTTGTTTACGATCTTGCTGAGGAATGGTACAGAATATTTAAACTGCCCTTTATATTCGCTCTCTTCCTTTTCAGAAAGGATATTGTTAAATCAAAACATAGGGAGATTCATATATTTAAAAAACAAGTAATACATTCTATAAGAAAATTTTATAATAAGCTCAGAACGGGAGAAATTTACTTCTATTCTGACCATATAGGTAAATATTTCCTAAGCTGTATTGATTACACTTTAACAGATGAACACAAGAAGTCACTATTTAAGCTTAGGGATATAGTTCGCCTTTTTCAACCCATCAGAGAAAAGAACCTGCCTTGCACTTGGTGTTTATAATACCGTAATTTCCTCCTTTTTTCCTGTATGCTATTCTCAGTTCTCCGGTCTTCATATCAACAAAAGGTATAAAGAAGGCTCCGGATTCTTGAAGTTCCATTATTGCATCTTCCACGCTCATAGGTTTTTCTATGCTAAGTTCTTCTTCTACGATGAGGGGTCTTTCTCTTTCCTCGGGCGGAAGGGGTTGGGGTGTATGCATCTCTTCCTTTATTTTTGCACTTTTCCTTCTAAGTTCTAACCTCCTCTGTTTTAATTTTATAAGTTGCCTTTCAACTTCATCAAGAACTTTGTCAAGGGCGGTGAATACATCGGGGTCTTCTTCCCATGCATGTATAGCACCACCGCCAGCTGTCTTCAGATATATATCAAGATCAACCCTGTACATAGTAGGATGGCTTTCACCGGCAAAATCCTTATGCTTTGACCTTACACTTGATAGGGTTACGATAGCTTCTATTTGATCCTCTCCCGCTTCTCTTAGATACCTGTTAAATCTGCTTAGTTTACCTTCAATAAAGCTTTTCATTGCTTCGGTAAATTCAATATCTTTTCCCCTGAATTCAATATTCATTCCCTTAACCTCCATATTCTGAATCCTGGTTTATTTAAAATTCTACCCTTTCTTATACCGCTTTTGAAGGGTTGACTTTCTTCAAAGCCTTCTGATACAAATATTGTATCATCGCTGACTGTATTTGTTATTTCAACCCTTACTCCTTTGAAGAGGGAATCTTCTTTAATACCGAGCTTTTCTGCTGTTTTTTTATTAATGTACACTTTTTGTTCCCTTTCAAGTCCGTGAAGCCAAGGATACCAGTGTCCCCATATTTCTACTGGGGAATCTCCTACTATTACATATATATCTCCATACCTTAAATCATAGGTTTCCTTCGTATCTATTTTTGAATCCCTGAGGTCATTTTTATAAATTGTAG
The DNA here is from genome assembly GCA_027078675.1 of Aquificales bacterium. Taxonomy (GTDB): domain Bacteria; phylum Aquificota; class Aquificia; order Aquificales; family Aquificaceae; genus WFWF01. Next base: position 29,325 of record JALWWX010000232.1, read on the forward strand.
GTTCCTCTTGTCCGCTTATATCAAATATGTAACTAATTGTATCTTCAACCGTGTATGGAAAATTTTGAAGTTTAACGCTTTTAGTTTCATAAGCAAAGGGATTAAAGAGGGGGGTGGTTTCTCTTTCTTTGAAAAGGGGTAAGGGTATTATTACATTGCTGTTCATTGCTGTGAAATCGGGAAGAAGGCTAAAGGAGATCCTTTCCTGATTTTCGGGAAGGCTATCAAATTCATAAAGGGTGTTATCTACGGAAATTATCAAGTCGTGACTTTCCAAGTTTATATCCTTAAGCTCTTTTATTTCCACATTTGTTATATTTCCTATGAAGGCGTATTCCGTTCCGTACGATGTTCTCAGATGTTTTATAAAGCTTATTACAAAATACCTGAGTGGTGATTTGAGAAGAGTTTCGCTGACTATAATGAGGCTTTCTTTTGTAGTTTCAAGATAGGATTTTAATCTATTCCACGGTTCATTCTTTCCTTCTAATATGTTTTCAAGTGTGTTTTTAAGTTGATAAGGGTTCATCAGTAAATTTATATTTGCTTTAGCGGACAGTGTGTTGTACCTTGAAGAGATATTAACAAGGTATGATCCCTTTTCCACCGCATCCATTATCCATCTTGTTGCCATAACTTCCGAGTTAACGGGATCCGTTTCCAGCGCTATTATAAGCTTCATATTTGACCATTCATAGGGAGGTACGGATGAAGGTTTAAAGGGCAAGAATACGCCCGTTGTATATATGTCTTTTGTAAGCTTTCTCAATACCTTATAGTCTTCAATTGTTGAGAATTTACCCATGATAGCTGCGGGTTTCTTTATTGGCCTTTTTGATAAAAGTGCCTTCACTTCTTCTATATCACTTTTTATAAATTCCCTTTCCTTTCTTATAAGAATGTCCTTTATCCTGTAAGGGAGTTTGTCCGTTTCACCTATGAGAGCTATTCCCTTATTGCACAGGCTTCCTACTGAGTTTTTATCGTAAGGGTGCCCGTATAAATCAACGATTTCTTCATCCTTCATATAAGCAATAAAACCACAATGGCAACCACATCCGAAACAATAACCACAAACTTCCCTGTTAAATTTTTTTATGCTTAAGGGAACATCCGTGGGTTTCAGGTTCACTTCTCAAAAACCTCTTTTTTTATCTCCTCTTCTTTACCGAAAACCCCCATTATATGATATCCATAATCCACATGTATAACTTCGCCCGTTATTGCCCTTGCTTTTTCACTGCACAAAAATACTGCAACATCTCCTACATCTTCTATTGTTGTGGGTTTACCGAAGGGATTTACCTTTATTGAATGTTCCATAAGAAGATGAAAGCCTGTTATACTGAATGCAGCAAGTGTTCTTATGGGACCTGCGGATATACAGTTTATCCTGTGACCGAATTTTGCTATATCGTATGCAAGGTATCTTACAGAACTTTCAAGGGCTGCTTTTGCTATACCCATCACATTGTAATGAGGAACCACCTTTTCCGCACCGTAATAGGAGAGAGTAAGTACTGATCCGTTCCTTCCTTCCATAAGAGGGAGTAATTCCCTTACGAGGGCAGTAAGGGAATAGACGGAAACCTCCATGGCTATTTTAAAGCCTTCTCTGGAGGTGTTAAGATAAGCGTTTTTAAATTCCTCCTTTGGAGCATAAGCTATGGAATGAATTATTATGTCAAGGGCGCCCCATCTTTCCTTGATGGCTTCTTTTAAGTTTTTTATGTCCTCATCGGAAGTTACATCGCACTTAACAAGAAAGTCCGTTTCAAGGGCTTCCGCTACCGACCTTACCCTTTTGAGCAAATTTTCATTTGCATAGGATATACATAAGTCCGCACCCTCTTCTTTAAAGGCTTTGGCTATACCGTAAGCTATACTTTTGTCGTTAGCTATACCAGTAATAAGCGCCTTTTTCCCTTCAAGCAGGGCCATAAATTACCTCCTTTATTTGCGGAGTATTTCAAGGGCTTCTTCAACAGATCCTTTATTATAAACAATGTGAGCCATTGCCATTACCATTTTCTTTGGATCTTCCGCTTGAAATATGTTCCTGCCTATGGATAAACCCGCCGCTCCTGCATCCATAGCACCCTTTACCATTTCTAAAACGTCCCTCTCCGATTTCATCTTTGGACCCCCCGCTATCACAACGGGTATGGGGCATCCCTCAACCACCTTCCTGAAGCTTTCAGGATTTCCCGTATAAGGTACCTTTACTATATCCGCACCCAGCTCTGCACCTATTCTTGCGCAGTGTGCTACCACATTTACATCGTATTGATCTTCAATATTCGGACCCCTTCCGTAAACCATAGCAAGCAGAGGCATCTGCCATTCATCACACAAGGCTGATACTTTACCGAAATCCCTCAACATCTCCCTTTCCATTTCCGCTCCTATGTTCACGTGTATTGATACCCCGTCCGCCCCCAGCTTTATGGCTTCTTCCACCGTACAGACCAAAGTTTTTTCATTCTTGGTAGGTGCCAAATCTGTTGATGCGGACATATGGATTATCAGTCCTATGTCCTTACCTTTGCCCCTGTGCCCAGCCCTTACCATACCTTTGTGTATAATAACCGCAGATGCTCCTCCCTCCGCCACGAGATCTATTGTTTTTTTGATATTTTCAATACCCTTTATAGGTCCGGAGCTTACACCGTGATCCATAGGAACAAAAATTGCATGTCCCGTATTTCTGTCTATAATTCGTTCAATCCTTACCTGCTTTCCTATACCCATTTTTCAACCTCCCGTAAATCTAAATACAACTTCACCCGTTTGTACAAAATCAACGGGCAATGCTTCAAACTTAACCAGCTTTATATATCTTAACAGTGTACTGTCTATTTTGGCATTTCCGCTTCTTTGTACTATTACAGCCTTTATAACCCTTCCGTAAGGATTTACCCATATTTTAATCCTCAAAGGAGCCGGAAACTCTTGTGTTACAAGGTAAGGTAGTGGTGGAGTGTAGATTATCTTTCTATTTCCTGCGGAGAAAGTTATACCGCTTCCCGATACCACCGCGGATATGGAACCTATACTCTTTCCGTGGGCTGTAGTTCCCTTTTCCTTATGTTCCTTAAGCTTCTCCCTTACAGACTCTTGGATACTTGCAAGGATCCTTACATCCTCTTCTTTTTTCTTTTCCACCTTTACAGGTACATCCCCTTCCTTGTGAGCTTTTTCAACTACAGCTGTTGCTTTTTTATTAACCTTTGAAACCTTTTTTTGCTTAGCCACTTTTGGAGGAGGACTTTTTATCGTTACCTCCCTTATCTTTATCTTTAGTGGTTGGGATTCGGGAATATCAATGTGTGTTACGAGGAATAGGCTTGCAAATCCTGTGAATATAAGAAGGTTTATAAATAAGGAACCTGTCCAGTAAGCGAGATCCTCTTTACTTATCCTTAAATTCATGGAATATCAACAGATATTATATAATAGTTCAACAGATATTATATAATAGTTCGGAATACGGGCGGACGGGGGAAATAAAATGCTTGTTTTAATGCTTTTGTTTCCTGTACTATTATGGGCTGCCAATCTATATGTGACTCCTAATCCTTCTACTGGAGCGGATTGTAGTCAAACAAACCCTTGTGGTCTTCAGGATGCTTTAAATATTGCTGCAAGTAACGGGGAGTCTGATACGGTTTATCTTGAAGCGGGGACATATTCTTTGGGAAGTGTAGTCAGCTATACTCCTTCATCCACTGAAAATTTTAGTATCTATATAAAAGCTTTGGATCCAAATAATAAACCCGTTTTGGATGGGGGAGGGTCGGAGATAATGAGCATAAATACTACAGGCTTGCCTGATGATTCCAATGTGGTGATAAGTGTTGAGAATATAGTCTTTTATGCAGGCGGGGTAACAGCATCGGGAATTTCTGCTTCCGCTTTAGAGATAAAGACCTCGCAGGCTACGGTAAGTGTGGTAGGTTGTGAATTTAGGGGAAATACTTTTTCTTTAGACACAAGTGTATTATTTGTAAAAGCTAACACCGCCCAATTAAAGGATAACGTGTTTCAAGACAATAACATATTAGGTGCAAATGCTACATCCTATCTTATTAAGTATGAGGGTTCATATGTTTCCTTTATCAATAATCTTATAGAAAACAACATATCAACCGGAAAGCCCGCAGTTGCGTTTTATTCTCAGGCTTCTCAGGTTGCCAATGTTATAGGAAATAGGATATTGAATAATTCCCAATATGCGGGTTTGAAACTTGATAACTCCGTATCCTATGTATATAACAACTTCATTGTTGGTAATACTGCTGACACGGGTGATTATTACAGTAGTGGTGTTGGAAGTTGTATATATGTGTATGATAATCCTGCGGTCTATATATATGGAAATTACTGCGTTAACAATACCGCTGATGTGGGGTCAATTTCTATAGAGTCAGGTCCAGGCGGTAAGCAGAATGTTGAAATAGTCAACAATATTATATATGGAAACCGCGCTGTATTGTCTGGAGGTGGTATTGGTATAGACATTTCTTACGGAAAAGTCGTTGTTACTAATAACACCATCTATAATAATACCGCACTTATGGGGGGAGGTGTTTTTATATACTCTTCTCCGTCTGGTGATAGAAGGGCTTTCATTTACCTTTATAACAATATCATTTATGGAAATAAGGCTGATACGGGGGCAGAAGTACTTTTGATGTCGGAACCTTCTGCCAAACTTGACCTGAATATTCATTACAACATACTATCTTCGGAGGAGGGTGTAGAACTGGATGTTTGGAGTGATGATGTGAATGTCTACATGGATAACAATATCTTTGAAAATCCCCTTCTTGCAAATCCTTATGCAGGAGATTTCGGCCTAAGACCGGATTCCCCTGCAATTGATGCTGGTTACAACGATGCACCCGCCTTACCTCTTGAGGACTACAGGGGCGGACCCCGTATTGTAGGACCCAATGTTGATATAGGTGCTGTTGAGTATGACCCTTCCCTTCCGCCTTCCTATCCCAATATAAAGCTTGATATGGATGAGATTGATTTCGGGGATGTGTTAAAGTATGAAAGCAAATTTAAAGATATTAATATAGCCAATGTGGGTAACGCTCCTCTTTCCGTGATGGATATTTATGTGCTGGGAAATAGGTTTAGCCTTGATGTTAATGGCGGGGACAAGCCTTGTGGAAATACCTCGTTTACCCTTAATCCCGGGGGTAACTGTACTGTAAGGATTTATTTTGAAGGCTCGGAGGAAGGTACCTATGAGGGAATACTTCTTATATCATCCGATGATCCAGATTCACCAGAACTGAGTGTTGGTATAAGGGCTACGGTAGTGGGATGGTCGGATACGGGTGAAGTTAATACGAATTACGGTAAGATGATCTTTTATATAACGGAGGGCAAATTTGAGACTTTAAAGGCGGAAAGGATGACATGTAAACTTCCCGAAGGCTATAAGCTTTCGCCTTATGGTTCTGTGCGTTTGGGTATTGATTTAAAGGGAAGCTCGGATACACTGCTGAAGATAGAGTTGCCCAAAGTTAAAAGGGGGATCTTTGTATTCTTATGTGCTGATAGTAATGGTTATTTTGTTGAGAACGCATATGTAAGCGGGAACGGAATAGGTATAAGTTTGAGTGATGACGCGGACAAAAAAAGGGACGGCCGTATTAATGTTTATATTGCCTTGGGTGAGAAGGGCATTATTCAGAAGGTTGTAAAAGAAAAGGGATGTTATTTCTCCGGTTATTTTCCGCTTCTTATTTTGTTTATGGCTTTAATACACCTTCTAAGAATACGTTATAATTTATTTAGGTAGGAGAGGTGGCCGAGTGGCCGAAGGCGGCCGCTTGCTAAGCGGCAGTAGGGTTAACAGCCCTACCGTGGGTTCGAATCCCACCCTCTCCGCCATCCAAAAGATATGAACATACTTAAGGAGTATCGCCTTATTCCTTTGGAGGAGGATGATCACAGAATAAAACTTATGGTACCACCTAATTTCAAAGATGAAGATGTAGAAGAAATAAGGTTTTTAACTGGTAAGGATGTTGAACTTGTTGTTGTTGAAGAAGAGGAATTCACCAAGGAACTACAGAACAGGTTGTCCATGGAAGAGGTGGTTATTGAGTCGGAAGAGGAAGAGATAGGGGATATAAGTAAGGATATTCTCTTAGAATCCGAGGACAGCCCTATAGTTAATCTTGTCAATTCTGTGCTTATTAAAGCTTCCACCGCAGGGGCATCGGATATTCATTTTGAACCTTACGAAGATGAAGCCCTTATAAGGTTGAGACTTGACGGAATACTTCACGATTACCTTAAAGTTCCCAAAACCATGTATGAATCGGTGGTGTCTCGTATAAAGGTTATGGCAAACATGAATGTTGCTGAGAGAAGGATACCTCAGGACGGTAGGATAAGAATAAAAATAGGAAAAAAAGACCTTGATATAAGGGTCTCAACTGTGCCTACCGTTTTGGGGGAGAGGGTAGTGTTGAGACTTCTTGATAGATCGGGTTCTCTTCTTGAACTTGAAGATCTTGGACTTGAAGGTGAGGATCTTGAGAAGGTTAAAAACCTTGCCAAAAAGCCTTACGGGATAGTCCTCGTTACAGGACCCACGGGTGCAGGGAAAAGTACTACACTGTACGCCATGCTTCTCTATGTGAAGGGACCCGAAAAGAACATAATAACCATTGAAGATCCTGTTGAATACCAGATTAAGGGTATAAGTCAGATTCAGGTAAA
>JALWWX010000233.1 GCA_027078675.1 Aquificales bacterium
TCGGGTGTTGTATCTATAACTTCAATTTCATATCCGTGTTTCTCAGCCCACCTCATGTACATCCTTAAAAGCATCTCCGCCCAGTCACATGCTTCCGTTCCTCCAGCACCCGCCTGTACAGTAAGATAAGCATCCTTTTCATCCATCTCCTCAGAAAGGAGCGTCTTTATCTCCATATCCCTTATCTTTTTTTCAACCGAATTCAACTCTTGCAAAAACATCTCCCGTGCTTCTGGATCCTCTTCCGCCATCTCTTGTAATTCCCTTAAATCCCTGAGGGATTCCTCTATCTCTTCTACCGTCTTAAGTGTACCCTCTATCCATTTCCTTTTCTTTATAACTTCCCTTGCCTTATCTTGATCTTCCCAAAAATTCGGCTCGGACATCTTCTTATCAAGATCTGCAAGTTCCTTCTTAAGCTCATCAGTATTTATTACCTTTCTTATTTCCTCAAACCTTTCCTCAAGTGTTTCAATCATGACACAGTATTTTAAGATATTTTGAGTGTGGAAATAATCAATATTGCCTTTCCGTAATGCAGTAATATATTAACATGAAATAAATAACTTTCAAATAAGGAAGGTAATATAAATGAAAAGCCGGAAGGGGTTCGGGCGTTGTATAGTAGTTTTACTTATATTTGTTACAATTAAAGAGGCAGAAGCTTCCGCATGGCTCCGTAAAAAGAACCATTACTTCTTTTCCCTTTCCTATTTTTTTCTTACAGCAAACTCATATTTTGATAAGTACGGTAAAGAGAAAAAACTTGAATGTTCATATATAAAGCATGATCTTATAGGTTACGGTGAATACGGGTTGAGCGATAGGACCACTTTGATATTTAAAGTACCCCTTACCCTTATAATCTGCGGGGAGAAATACAACGGAAATATTCAGGATATAGAGGTGGGAATAATAGGCAGTTTTATTAATTATGACCCCTTTGTATTTTCTCTTTATGGAAAATTTATAATTCCCTGGAACTACAGCACAAGCATTGAACCGATTATAGGCTACGGAAGTTACGCCTTTGAGGTAGGTCTTTTGGGAGGTTATTCCAATAAATGGGTGTTTGTTGATAGCGGTTTCGGTTACAGAAAGTACACAGATGTGGTGCTTAGTATCTCTTCTTCTTATCTTACCTTGGGTGGTAATATTGGTAAGGGATTTCAGCTCATAGGCACCCTTGATTTCCAAAGGACAGCGGAAACCAATCTTAATATAGTTCCCAATGTATTTGTACCCGATAGTTTTGAACTGCTTAATCTTTACATAGGCCCGCGCATAAGGGCAGGTAATTACTCCCTTTTTATTGGGTTTATAAAAACCTTGTACGGTTTGAACACAGGTAAATCTGAAGGGGGGTTTTTATCGTTATGGGCGGAGTTTTAACTGCCACCTTAAAGATAGGGGAGATACTGGTTGAGAACGGTGTTATAAGTGAGACACAACTTAAATATGCCCTTGACTATCAGAGAAGATTCGGCGGTAGAATAGGTTGGATATTACTATCTCTCGGCTACATAAACAAAAGGGAGTTATATACCGCCCTATCACAGCAGTACGGTATAGAGTTCTTTTCACCCTCAATTAATGAATTGGATATTGGTTTAATAAAGCTATTTTCTCCTAAGGAGATATGGGATAATCAGTGTATACCTTTGAGGATTGAAGATGACACACTTATTGTTGCAACATCCTATCCGAGGGAAAATCTTGACTTAAGGTTTATTACAAGGAAGCTAAAGCATAAGTATGTGTTTAACCGTGTTGATCTAAAACTTATATCCGATAACGATCTACAAAGAATCATTCAAAGCGTTTTTCACAGAGAACTTATGGATTATGCTGTTTCTTCCCTTAAAAGGGAAAGTGAAAATTTATCAGCGAGCCTTGTTATTTCAAAGAAACAAAAGGTGTTTTTCCTTACCGTTGGCACGTTGATTATCCTTTCCCTTATTTTATATCCTTCCCGTTCTTCAACGGGCATGTTTATTGCAATGCAGGTATTTTACCTTTCAGCCATAGCTTTTAAACTTTTTGTAAGCTTAGCGGGTCTTATTTCTTCTTGTGGAAATAAGGTAAAGATAGGAGAAAATAAAAGGGATGAGTATCCGGTTTATACCATACTTTTACCCCTTTACAGGGAGAAGGAGGTTATAGGAAATCTTATAAGTGCTTTAAAGAGACTTGATTATCCTCAACACAAGCTTGACATCATACTCATCCTTGAAGAGGATGATTATGAGACCCTTGTAAGTGCAAAAAGGTATAATCCACCTTATAACTGGAGGTTTGTTATAGTCCCTGCAAGTATGCCTAAGACAAAACCTAAGGCATGTAATTACGGGTTATTTTTTGCAAGGGGAAAGTATGTAACTATATACGATGCGGAAGACATACCGGAACCCGATCAATTGAGGCTCGCCCTTGCTAACTTTGAAAAGTGTAAAGGGGATACCGCATGTTTACAGGCCAAGCTTAACTTCTACAACAGGGATGAAAACCTTTTAACCAAACTATTTACACTTGAATACAGCTTTTGGTTTGACTGTATGATACCGGGTCTTGTTAAACTCGGATTTCCCATCCCCCTCGGTGGTACAAGTAATCACTTTGACAGGAGTAAGCTTGATGGAGTAAAAGGTTGGGATCCCTTTAATACAACGGAGGATGCAGATCTCGGAATAAGATTTGCGGTTAAGGGGTACAGGGTGGGATTTATAAACTCAACGACCTATGAAGAGGCAAATGCCCGTTTGAAGAACTGGGTTAAGCAAAGATCCAGATGGATTAAGGGTTATATGCAAACCTTTCTTGTCCACTCAAGGAATATGGGTTATCTGTACAAACACACGGGTGTCAGAGGATTATTGACCCTCTTTCTGCTCATAGGTGGGACTCCCTTTATATTCCTTGCCCATCCCTTTGTTATGCTTTTTTCTTTATTTGTATCACCCGCCTTTGATGTAAAGACAATATCCTTATACACATTTGTGATCGGAAACGGTATGGGTATTGTTTTGCATGCTATCGGTTTGTTGAGGAGGGGATATTACAATCTGTTACCTTTTTCTATACTCATTCCTCTTTATTGGTATCTTCATTCCTTATCAGCTTACATAGCCCTTTATGAACTTATAAAAAGACCCTTTTACTGGTATAAGACTCAGCACGGAATTTCAAAGTACTTGAAAGCTAAAAAAGAAGGAATATACTATTCTAAGTGAACGGATTCGGATTACCTGTATTCTTGTGGAGTATAAAAGGAAAA
>JALWWX010000234.1 GCA_027078675.1 Aquificales bacterium
GTGGATGGATGGTCAATACTACCTAATCCAAGGGTTGAACCTGTTAATTCCCTATGGTTTTTGTTTCTATCCGAGGGTCAAAAAATTTTTATCTTGCAGGACAACACCTGGACTTTAAGGGACAGTGCAGGCATGTTTTATCTTGGACACTACGACAGTGATGGTGATGGAAGGGAGGAGATGTATTTCTTTTACAAGAGTGGATACTATCCCGACACCTTTTACATCTTTGAGGCAGACAGTTTGGGGAACTTTGACTTAAATCCCAGCAAGGCAGTGTATAAGGAATGGGGGGATATATCACCAAACCCTATGGAATGCAAATACTATGGCTATCTTGACGAAGATAGTTTGAGGGATATACTGTGTGCGCCGTGTATGGTAGGTATAGGTAGAGGTATTTGCATGTATGAGGCAGTGGGAGATAACAGGTGGGAAAAGAAGGTTTTTAACGTAGGTGAATATCCAGTTTTCACATCTCCTACCATGTTGGACACGGATAGGGATGGAAAACCTGAGTTTGCGTTTGGAGGTGGAGGGGGAATAATAGAAGTTGTGGGTGATGACTCAGTAGAGGTGGCACAGAAGTTTAATTTGAGGTATGCGAGTTATTCACTGATGGTAGAGGACATGGATGGGGATGGTAGGTCTGAAGTAGTGTTTTACGGTTTCGGTGGAACGAGCGGTATTCTGTATTGCCATGTCTACATTCTTGAGGCGGACAGCAACAACTCTTGGACAGTCGTTAAGCATATGGTGATTGATACTGGTGGAACTATGATCGTGGGACATGGATTTAGCGGGGACATAGATTTAGACGGTAGGCCGGAGTTGTTGATGGGGACGTTTGGTAAGGTGAAGGTTTACAAGGCAGTTGGAGATGATGAGTATGAACTGATAGGAGTTATAGGTGGTGGCAATCGCGATGTGTCTGTTAGTAATGTGTATGACTTAGACGGAGATGGATTTATGGAGTTTGCAGTATCGTATTATTTTGGCGGAGGTTCAGGTATTACTGCTGGCTATGAGTATGTTCCGGTTGGTGTGGGCGAGGATGTGGGGGGTGTTGAAGGTTATGTTGATGTTAGAGATGGATTTGTAGAGGTTGAGGGTGGAGGTGAGGTGGAGATATACGGTTTGGCTGGCAGGAGGTTGAGGGTGGAGAGGGTTAAGGGAAGGGGCAGGATATACGTGGGAGACCTACCCGCAGGTGTGTATTTTGTGCGCTTTAGGGGAAGGACTTTTAAGTTTTTGAGGAGGTGAGGGATGATGTGGGTGATGCTCTCTTCTTTTCAGAATACGTGGTGGGTGGAGGGATATGGGATTGTAAGGATAGGTATGTTTATTGGTGAGCCTTCGCTTTCTATAAGTTCAATCCCCTATAGCAAGATTCTCACATATGAAAACAACACCTGGACTTTAAGGGACAGTGCAGGCATGTTTTATCTTGGACATTATGACAGCGATGGTGATGGAAGGGAGGAGTTGTATTTTTACGCTCTCAGGAATGGGCCTGACACCTTTTACATCTTTGAGGCCGATAGTATGGGAAACTTTGATCTGACGAGAGAAAAAGCGGTGTATGTGGATATAGCATCTGGGACAAACATGATGATGCCTGGTCCTCCCACATGCTATTTTGGGGATGCCAACAGGAATGGATACAGGGACATAATATGCACACCTTATGCGTATGATAGTGTCGTGGTTGGATGTGAGTATTGCCCTTGGATGGTAATGTTTGAGAACAGAGGGGATAACATATGGGAGAGGAAAGTGCTGATGAGTGATGCTCCTCGTTTTCCACCGCCGAGCATTCTTGACAGCGACAGGGATGGGAAACCGGAGATAGCAGCTGGGTCAGCGATTTATGAGGTAGAAGGAGATTCGGTGATAGAAGTGGCGAGATGGACACTACCCTATGCGAGTTATTCACTGATGGTAGAGGACATGGATGGAGATGGTAGGTCTGAAGTAGTGTTTTACGGTTTCGGTGGAACGAGTGGTATTCTGTATTGCCATGTCTACATTCTTGAGGCGGACAGCAACAACTCTTGGACAGTTGTTAAGCATATGGTAATTGATACGAGCGGAACAATTAGTGCGGGTAGTGGCAACAGTGGGGACATAGATTTAGACGGTAGGCCGGAGTTGTTGATGGGAACGTTTGGTAGGGTAAAGGTTTACAAGGCTGTTGGAGATGATGAGTATGAACTGATAGGTGTTATGGGTGGTAGCAGGCTGGATGTAACCGTAAGCAACGTGTATGACTTAGATGGAGATGGATTTATGGAGTTTGCGGTATCGTATTATTTTGGCGGAGGTTCAGGTATTACTGCTGGTTATGAGTATGTTCCGGTTGGTGTAGGTGAGGATGTGAGAGGTGTAGGTGGTTATGTTGATGTTAGAGGTGGATTTGTAGAGGTTGAGGGTGGAGGTGAGGTGGAGATATACGGTTTGGCTGGCAGGAGGTTGAGGGTTGAGAGGGTTAAGGGAAGGGGCAGGATATACGTGGGAGACCTACCCGCAGGTGTGTATTTTGTGCGCTTTAGGGGGAAGACTTTTAAGTTTTTGAGGAGGTGAAGGATGCTGTGGATGATGCTGTCTTCCTTTCAGAATACGTGGTGGGTGGAGGGGTATGGGATTGTAGGGATAGGTATGTTTATGGGTGAGCCTTCGCTTTCTATAAGTTCAATCCCCTATAGCAAAATTCTCACATATGAAAACAACACCTGGACTTTAAGGGACAGTGCAGGCATGTTTTATCTTGGACACTACGACAGCGATGGTGATGGAAGAGAGGAGTTGTATTTTTACAGACGAGCGAGAAATCTATCCGACACCTTTTACATCTTTGAGGCTGATAGTATGGGAAACTTTGATCTGACAAGGGAAAACGCGGTGTATTCAAATGCAGTTCCTATAGGGCAATACAGAGATATGCTTTCAGTTCCCATATGCCACTTTGGGGATTCGGACAGGGATGGATATAGGGATGTGATATGTGCGCCGTATGAGAGTGCCGAAGACAGCGTTGCACCTGTTGCCATGATGTTTGAAGCAATTGGGGATAACAGGTGGAAAAAGAAGAGGGTGGCTGTTAAAGTAGCCCAGTATTACTCACCCACCATGTTAGACACGGATAGGGATGGGAAACCTGAATTTGCAGGCAGCAGCATCATTTATGAAGTTGTGGGCGATGATTCCGTAGAGGTGG
>JALWWX010000235.1 GCA_027078675.1 Aquificales bacterium
TGAGGTTACTCAAAAGGTGGAACAGGGTCCACAATCTTACATCTGTAGATTCTGAAGAGGAGATTGTAAAAAGGCACTTCCTTGATTCCCTTTCCCTTGCAAGATGCTTTGAAGATATTGGATTGGACCCCAACGGTAAAAGCATTGCGGATGTGGGAAGCGGGGCGGGTTTTCCCGGAGTTCCGCTTAAAATATATTACGGTAACAGGATAAAACTTTACCTTATAGAATCATCATCAAAGAAGTGTTCCTTCTTAGAGTATCTTAAGGTAAACATAGGTGAAGAGTATGAGGTTATATGCGAGAGGGCAGAGAAGACAGACATTAAAGCGGACATAGGAGTGGCAAGGGCTCTCGGAGATCTTGATTATACCGAAGAGGTGCTTGAGTCAATCGCAAGGGAGTACATATTTATCATGAAGGGTTCAAAGGTTGAAAAGTCAGCCCTAAATTCCCTCAGGGCTTACAGATTAAATATGAAATACCTACCAAAGTTATACATCCTCTGGAAGCGGATCAAAGTACAACAAGATCCAAGGGAATTGAAGACATAACCTCCACACCGTCCCTCTCAACAACTACTATATTCTCAAGCCTTACACCGAATTTACCAGGCAAATATATACCAGGTTCAATTGTAAATACCATCCCCTCCTTAAGTATATCCTTTGCATCTTTACCTTTATAATAAACCCTCGGATATTCGTGTATTTCCACACCTATTCCGTGGCCCGTTGAATGTACAAAAAATTCACCGTATCCTTTCTTCTCAATGTATTCCCTGGCAACCCTATCTACATCACCTACCTTTACACCCTCCTTAACCTTATCAACCGCCTTAAGATGGGCATCCCTCACAATTGTATAAACCCTATTAAATTCCTCATCCGGCTTTCCGATATACAGGGTCCTTGTAAAATCACTGCAGTAGCCCTTCCATACCATACCCATATCTATAAGAAGGGGTCCCTTCCCGACGGGTGTATCTGATGTAGTCCAGTGCGGTATAGCACTGTTAGGCCCGAAGGCAACTATGGAAGGAAAACTCTCACCTTCAGCCCCTTTACCCAAAAATTCATCAACTATCTTTCTTCTTATGTCCTTCTCCCTCATACCCTCACCTATGGTATCCATCAATCTCTTATATACCTCGTCAGTTATTTTTACCGCCTCCCTTATTGTATCTATCTCTTCCCTGCTTTTTAAACTCCTCACATATTTAAAGGGATTCTCTATACCTATCCACTCTATTCCCGAACCCTTCATCTTCAAACCTTCAAGCATTGAACATGTAACCCTTTCCTTTTCATAAACTACCCTTTTTACTCCCCTTTCTCTTAAAAGGGTATTAATCGTATATTTAAGCGGTCCCTTCAAAAGTACCACATTCCAATCATTCAGCTTAGACTTTGCCCCTTCGTAATATCTTCCGTCCGTTATAAATATCCTTTCCTCCTTGGTAAGTACTATGTACGCATTGGTTGATACAAACCTTGAAAGGTAAAATACATTAGGCCTGGATGATATAAATAAGGCATCACACCCGTACTCCGATAACAATTCCTCAATTTTTCCCTTACTTATCATTTCATCCTTCTTTCCCTTGAGCTCGGGATTCCGAGCAGATCCCTGTATTTTGCCACCGTTCTCCGCGCTGTATTCATGCCTTCTCTTTTTAGAATATTTGCTATCTCTTCATCACTCAAAGGATTCCTTTTATCTTCATTCTCTATTATCTCCCTTATCCTTCTCATAAGCTCCTCCTGACTTACACCCTCCGTTGCGTTCCTTACAAAGAAGAATCTCAGGGGATAAGTACCTACGGGTGTTTTAACATACTTTGAATTACATATCCTGCTCAGGGTAGATTCGCTTATTTCCAACTTCTTAGCTATATCCTTCATAAGAAGACCCTTAAGCGGTCCCTCACCCAGTAAGAAATCCTTCTGCACCTTTACTATCTCTTCCAATATATTCTTCAACACCTCCCGCCTGAGATTTAGTATCTTGTTATAAACATTTATCCTTTCAATCATATCCTTTAAAAACTTCCTTACCTCACCTCTTGACTTCTCATAAAGCTCAAGATAATCTTCCCTGATTTTTATGGAAAAGAAATCCTCATATATAAAGTAGACAAGATTACCATCATCAACCTCTATAACCGCATCAACCCTTCCCCCCTTGTACGAGTTCGTACCCCCCTCAAGGGGAAACATCTTGAATCCCTTCAATAGCTTCCTATCCTTCTCATCCACTCTACCCGAAGCTATCTTATCCAAAAGCTTCATGTACTCTTCCTTTTTGTCAGGATACAATTCTTCAATTTGAACCTCAAAAAATTCATATACGTTCTTTGAACATACACCTACTGGATCAAGTCTCATTATCCTTTTTCTTATCCCCTCAACATATTCTTCTGAAACGTGGTGTTGATCTGATATATCCTTCAAGTCAATGGTTATAAATCCTTTATCATCCGTGTTGTAAATAAGGTCCAACGCTATTTCCAAGTCCTTTCCCTCAAACTCCGCCTTTATGTTTTCTTTTAGCCTTTCAAGAGGATCGGGCGTATATGGAACCGCTGATATGTCCGGTACGCCCTCCCCGAAGTTTACCGACTTGGGTACTTTAACATCAAAGGATTCAACAAAGGGATTGGCTATAGACTCCTCCTGCAGAAGCTCCTCAAATTCAAAGGTTGAATAGGACAGTATCTCCACATTATTCTTAAGGAGTAAATTAAGGGATAACTTTGTCTTTAATTGTAGGTCTAATTCTTGCCTTATCATCTTTAAATTTTATATAAAATATAAACCAATGAAAAGGGAAGAGGTCATAAGGAAGCTGTACGAGGAGAATAAGAAATTCAGGGAGCTTAAGGACAAACACGATGAGCTTGATAAGGAAATTGCAAAGAAGGAAAAGCATTTTCCAATGACCCATGAACTTGAAATGGAGATTGAAAAACTTAAGAAAGAGAAGCTATATTATAAAGATCAGATGGAGTTTATGATCCAAGAAGAGCTTAAGAAATCCTCCGATTGAGCCGGAGTGGCGGAATTGGCAGACGCGGGTGATTCAAAATCACCTGCCCGCAAGGGCGTGCGGGTTCGACTCCCGCCTCCGGCACATCAAGGTGAAACCACAACACACTGATAGTTATTTATGTACTTTTCTATAACCCTTTCTATATCCTCCTT
>JALWWX010000236.1 GCA_027078675.1 Aquificales bacterium
AGTTCAGCCCTTGAGGTGATTGAAGATCTTGAAAAGAAATTCTCCGCCATTGCTGTGGGTATGGGAATGGATGTTTATGAGGACGGCTATGAACTTATCAAGGGTTTGCTCAGCTTTGAAGAAAAACCCATACTTCTTGATGCGGATGCCTTGAACAATATTTACAGATACGGATCTCCCGATGTACTTGCGGAAAGGGAGGGTGTTACAGTTATAACACCCCATGTGGGAGAGATGGCGAGACTTACTGGTTTACCTTCCGACTATATAGTGAACAACCTTACGGGTGTGGCTTCGGAATTCAGTACAAAATGGAGATGTTATATAGTGCTTAAGAGTGCAACTACAGTTGTGGCTACACCTTCAGGTAAGGTCTATGTCTCCAACTGGGGTACACCCGCCATGGCAAAGGGTGGTAGCGGTGATGTTTTGTCGGGTATTCTTGTCTCCCTTTTGGGTAGGGGTATGGATACCGAAGAGGCACTTAAATTTGGAGTTACCCTTCACGGATTTGCGGGAAGATGTGCGGAATCCTTAAAGCATACGGAAACCTTGAGGGCAACAGATATAATTAAGTGTATAAGCCATGCTTACAAAAGGCTTGAAGAAATATCCGCTCTTATGCGCGATCGTTATACTTCTGATTACCCTCTCATATTCATGCAGTCTCGTTATTCCTGTTAAACAAGGGACATACAGGGTTCCCGAGGATAGGGACATTTCTGTAGATTTACCTGTAGAAGGTAACATGGTGAAGAAAGGAAGGGGTGTTTTTATAGAGGCTGAGTGCGGTGCAGAGGTTTTTGCAGTATCGGACGGAAATGTTATTTACAGCGGTGATGATATTAAAAGGTATGGATGGCTTATTATAGTTGAAAGCGTAGATGGTTTGATGTATGTTTACGGGAACCTAAAAGAAGGTAAAGTTTTTAAAGGGGAAAAGGTTAAAAGGGGAAATATTTTGGGTTATGCGGGGGAAGATGAAGAGGGGAGATGTGGCGTTATATATGAAGTTAGGAACAGAGAGGGAGATCCCCTTAAAATAAATTGATGGTATGCTCGTCGTTTTAATATTATTTCTCTTAGGATTTGTATTTTCGGAGGAGAAGGTTGTAGCTGTTATTGATGGGGAGTCCATAACCCTTGAGCAGTTTAATAAAAGTTTTTCCGCTTACTGGCAGGAGATTTTGCATCTTCCAATACATAAAGCTACCAAGGAGGACAAGGTTGAATTTTTAAAGTGGCTTGTTAGATCAAGAATAGTTGAAAGGGAAGCAAAAAATCTGGGTATAGAGGTAAGTGAGGATGAGATAAAGGAGTATATAAGGTTGAATATAGGAAAGGATAAATTGAGCGATCCTGTTAAGAGAATGGTTAGGACTGAGATTCTTATAAATAAGATAGTGGAGAGGATAAGTGGTAATATCAGTATATCCGACGGGGAGGTGGAAGCTTACTATTACTTGAATCTGAGGGATTTTAAATATCCGAAGCAGGTACAGATACTGAGAGTTCTTGTGTACGATAAAGAGAAGGCTTTTAAGGTTTACAGGTTACTTAAGGAAGGGAAGGATGTAGAGGAAGAGGAGGATGTTAGAATAGGCAAGCCGAGATGGTATTCTATTCAGACCCTTCCTTCCGTATTAAGAAAGCGTTTGTATCCCTACAATATAGGGAAGGTTTCAAAGCCCATTAAACTTGAAAGTGGTTATATTATAGTTAAGATAGTTGATAAGAAAAAGGAAGGTGTGCTGGACCTGGAGGAAGCAAAACCACAGGTTATTAAAAAACTTTTGAATTTTAAAAAGGAGGAGGTATTCAGAAGGTGGTTTTCGGAGATACTAAAAAACTATTCTATAAAGCTTTACTTCCAATACTTGTAATAGTATCCCTTGTTAATGCAAGGGAGGTTTTGGTTGATAGGGTTGTGGCTTCTGTTAACGGTGAACCTATCCTTGAGAGTGAGTTGAGGGTTGCTTCACTTTACTACGGCTTGTCCGATAGGAAGGAGCTTATTAATAAACTCATAGATCTTTATCTCGTTTATACCTTCTTGAAGGGTAGGGGTGCTGAGGTGCCTGAGAGTTACATAAATCAAACCGTTGAAAGAATGGCGGAGATGAACGGAAAAACGGTGGAGGAATTTTACAAGGAAATATATTCAATGGGTATAACTCCCAAGGCTTTGAAGGATTTTCTTGAAAAGGAGATGTTCTTTAATATGGGATTGCAGACATTGGTAATGTCAAAAATAGAGAATATAAATATTGAAGACCGCTTGTCCGATAAGGAAAAGAGGGTGGTAAGGAGAATAAAGTTACTTACCGTTCCGAGGGAAAAGGCTCACCTTATGGCGGAGGCGGTAAAGACTAAGGGAACCCTTGAGGATATGGCGGAGGTTGTGGGTGAACCGGTTGAGGAGCTTGTTGTAGGAAAAGGTGATCTGATAAAACAGCTTGATTCAAAGGTATGGGGAAGTCCGGTAGGTTTAAGGGTTTTTGCGGAAGATGAAAAGCATATATATATAGCGGAGATTTTGGAAGAGGAGGAGATTTACGGCGGGAAGACCCGTGCGGAGATAGAAAGGGAGATTATGTTAAAGGAATTTGAAAAGGAGAAGGAAAAACTTTTAGAGAGATTAAGAGCTACCTCTGTTATAAGTGTAATTTATTAAATTTAGTACAATCTTTTCAAGTTCGCCGTAAGGATCTTCGTAATTGACCTTTATCCTTCTGTCCGCTTCGTAAAGTAGGGATATAATCTTATTGATTTGATCCGGAGATAAATTTTTTAAGTATGTTTTGTACTTCATTTTTTGGAAGGGGTGAGTAACACCTACTTTTGAAAGGGCTGAGTCAATATCGGTGCCTTCTTCTGTCATCTTTATAGTGAATAGTATCTTTATAGCTGTTGTTGAAAGGGCTTGAAGCAGTTGAAGGGGTAAAATGCCGGATGTTTTCATATTCTTGACACCCGCAAGGAATTTCTGATAGTTCCCGGTGAACAGGCTATCAATGAGATCAAACAAGGAATATTCATTTGTGGGTATGCATATTTTAAATAATTCTTCCCTGCTTAAGTTTCCTCTTTCCTTGTAAAGTATAAGTTTATCCGTCTCCTGCTTAAGTACCGAAAGGTCACCGTTACACATATCTATTAGAAGCTCTATGTCCTCATCCTTTACGGTTATACCTTCCTTTACAAACTTCTTTTTAATAATCTCCCTTATTCGTGCCTTTGGGAGTTTTCCCGCCTTAAGAAACTTGCACTTCTTTAATATACCGACCAGAGGTTCCTTGGAAATGTCTTGTTTTATTTGGGATGTTTCGTAAAATACTACAAGCAAATTTTCCTTAATCCTTTCCAAGAATGATATGAATTTTTCCTTTTCTTTTTTCTTCAGTGATTTTAAAAATTTCTCGCCCCTTTTCAAAATTACAGCACTCTTACCTTCCGCAGAAAATATGGAAGTATCGGTAAGATTCCGTAGCAGTGTATCTAAGTCTGTCTCATCCCCCCACAGAATCTTTACGGTATATTTTTCTTTCAATCTATCTCCTATTACCCTTCCTATGTACTCTTCATCACCTATTACAAATAGACAACCGGTGAGTCTCCTTTCATCAATATCTTTTAATATGTCGTTCAACTTAACTTCCATGGCTCACACTTTTATTTCTTATGGATAGAAGGAAAAATAGCAGAATGCCCGTTATTACTAAAAGGGCTGATACGACCTGATTCCATGTTAAACCTATGGGTTCTATGGGCGGTGTTACACCCCTGAAAAACTCTAAGGCAAACCTTTCCGTTCCGTACAAAATCAGATATAGGGAGAAAACGAAACCTTTGAAGGGTCTCCTCGGGAAAGATAAAAGCAGTATAAGGAAGATTATAAAATTTCCCGTAAACTCCATTATTTGGGTGGGATATAAGGGTACGAAGGGTGGTGCGGTTGCACCCGGGGGGAAAACTACATAAAAGTATGGGAACTTATCCATAAGGTGTATGCCTGGGTCTAAGGGTCCGTCAACGGGTACTGGTTTTCCGTAGCAACAACCCGCTGAGGTACAACCCAATCTTCCTATGGCATGGGCTAAGGCTAAGGAAGGTGTTGCCACATCTCCCGCACTCCATACGGGTATTTTGTATCTGTAAATACCTATGAGAACACCCAATACACCCCCTATGAACGCACCGTAAAAGGATACACCGCCCTTCCATATAGCAAGAAGATCCGTGATATTTTTAATTTCTTCTGGATGTTCTATAATGAAGGCTATGCGTGCTCCCAATATACCGAATATAACCGCCATCATTACGGTGAAATCAACCGCGTTCGGATGTATGCCTTCCTTTTTTGCCAGTTTCAGCGCCAATATGTAACCTACGATAACCCCAAGGGCTACCAACACACCGTAGGTATGGATCTCAATACCAAATATCTCTATGAGCACAGGAAACATTATTTACTCCTTTTCTTCCTTAAATTTGATGCAAGATAGTGGGCTTCAAGCCCTTCCGCCTTTGCTAAGGCTTCCGCAAGATCGGAGATCCTTAAGAAACCTTCCTTTGATGTGTATAAGATGGAGCTTCTTTTAACAAAGTCATAAACACCCAACGGTGAGAAGAATCTTGCGGTACCCCCCGTGGGCAGGGTATGATTAGGTCCCAACACATAATCTCCGAGCGGTTCCGTTGTATATTTTCCGAGAAAAACCGCACCCGCATTCCTTATATAGGGAAGCAAGGAAAAGGGATCCTCTGTCATTATCTCAAGATGTTCCGGAGCTATAAAGTTGGCAAGTTCGCATGCCCTTTTAATATCTTCCACTATGAATATGGTACCGAACCTTCTCAAAGATTCTTCCGCTATCTCTCTTCTTTTAAGCTCTTTAAGGAGTTTTTTAACTTCGGAGGAAGTCTTATACGCAAGGTCAAAATCCGGTGTTATCATAAAGGCACCAGCGAGCTCATCGTGTTCCGCTTGGGATAATAAGTCTATGGCTATCCATTCTGGATCCGCAGAGGAATCCGCTATAACGAGTATCTCCGAAGGACCCGCAACCATATCTATGTCTATGATTCCGAAAAGCAATTTTTTGGCAAGGGCAACATATATATTGCCAGGACCTACAATTTTGTCAACCTTGGGCAATGTTTCTGTGCCGAAGGCGAGTCCCGCTATTGCCTGAGCACCCCCTATTTGGAACACCCTGTCAACGCCAGCAACATAGGCTGCAGCGAGTGTGTATTTGTTCGGTGAGGGTGTGACCATTATAATTTCATCAACCCCCGCAACTTCCGCAGGTATAGCGTTCATTAGAACGGTTGAAGGATAGCTTGCCTTACCGCCGGGAACATATATACCTACCCTTTCAAGGGGTATTACCCTCTGACCCAGGATTATTCCATCTTCTTCCTTTATATAAGATCTCTCAACCTGTTTTTCATGGAAAAGCCTTATCCTCTCCGCAGCTATTTCAAGGGCTTCCTTAATTTCTTCCTCTGTCTCTTCATAAGCATTTTCCAACTCCTCTTCGGGTACTTCAAAGGTTTCGGGGGTTATTTCCCTGCCTTCAAACCTTTTCGTAAACTCAACAATAGCCTCATCTCCCCTTTCCCTGACCTTATCTATTATCTCCTTAACGGATCTTTCATACTCATCCGTCAAAATGTTACCCCTGTTTATTATGTAGTTTAGTCTTTCATTTGATTTCCAGTCTTTACCTCTCAGGTCTTCAATCTTCATTTTAAGTTATTGTAACTTGAAAGTTAGAATATAACAAATGAAAGGATTTATCTATGTTATTTCCTTTGATTTTCCTTACAGAAGGGCTCTTTTGTATCTATTAAGGAATATAAAAGAGATATTTGGTATTGATGTGCGACTCTCCGAATCTTCCTTAAGAACATTGATGCCCGCCTACAATAGGGACAGGGAACAGTTTCATGCGGGCACCATATTGGGAATACTAAATACATTTACATTTCCGCACATGAAAAAACTTATAGCGGTACTGGATAAGGATATATATGAGGATGGTATGAATTTTATCTTCGGAGAAGCGGTTGTTGGGGGAACACGAGCGGTCGTAAGTTCTTACAGGTTAAGGACTGATGATGAAGATCTTTTCAACGAAAGACTGTGTAAGGAGGTAAATCACGAGCTTGGCCATACCTTTGGTCTTAAGCATTGTCATAACAAAGGATGTGTTATGAATTTTTCAAACAGCGTTATGGAGGTTGATCTTAAGTCACGGTTTTTTTGTAGGGAATGTTCAAATAAATTAAGATTATCCGATTGGTGAATTTATGGACAAGTGTATATTTGAGGGCGGAGATCATAAGGTCATTCTTTTGGGGTTCGGTGAAAGCGCAAAGGAAGAGGGAGTACCTTCAAATCAATATTTGATTGTTCATAAAAATATAGGAGTGCTTATAGATCCGGGAGGTTTCGGACTGTTCCCCACCCTCATATCGCGCCTGCTCAAGTATATTGAAATTGATGATGTAAAAGCAATTTTTTTATCTCATCAGGATCCGGATGTGAGCGGTGGTGTAAATATATGGGCGGAAATGACACCCGCCCGTATATACATTTCCAAGGTATGGTTAAGATTTATACCCCATTATGATCTTAAGGATCCCTCAAAGATAGTACCTATTGAGGAGGGTGTTCATGACATAGAAATAAGCGAGGGTTTTTCACTAAGGATAATACCCGCACATTTTTTACATTCCCCCGGTCAAATAAATGTTTACGATCCCGTTTCTAAGGTTCTTTTCAGCGGTGATATAGGTGCATCTATGTTACCTTGTTCCGAGAATTTACTCTTCATAGACGATTTTGAAGAGTTTATACCCTGTATAGAAAAATTTCATGTCAGATACATGGCTTCAAATAGGGCAATTAGGGCATGGATCAATAATATAAAGGATCTTGAAATTGATATAATAGCCCCCCAGCACGGATTCCTGTATAAGGGAGAGGTTAAGGATAAGTTTATAAAATGGCTTTCTGAGTTAAAATGCGGTGTTGATATAATTGAAGAAATAAACGGTAACTCCTATTAGTATCTTATGCCTGCTTTTGTTTCCCTGTAAAGTTCCGCTATCCTTTTTGCCCTGTTGCTGAGTCTTCTTATATATCTTGCCCTTTCCTGAACGGATATAACTCCCCTTGCATCAAGGAGATTGAATGTATGGGAACATTTGAGTAAGAAATCGTAGGCGGGCAGTACCATCCCTTCTTCAATAAGCCTGTCAACTTCCGACTCGTATATTTCATAGAGTTTGAAAAGGGTTTCAGGATTTGATTTTTCAAAGTTGTATTTACTCCATTCGTATTCCGCCCTCTTGTAAATTTCACCGTAAGTTGTTTCTTCGTTCCACATAAGATCAAAAACATTGTCTTTTTCTTGAAGATACATGGCAAGCCTTTCAAGACCGTAGGTTATCTCAAGGCTTATCTCTTTTAAATCAAGACCCCCCGCTTGCTGGAAGTAAGTGAACTGGGTTATCTCCATTCCGTCAAGCCAAACTTCCCACCCGAGACCCCATGCACCGAGTGAAGGGGATTCCCAATCATCCTCAACAAATCTTATGTCGTGTTCCCTGATATTTATTCCCAAGTATTCAAGACTTTCAAGGTATATATCTTGTGAGTTCTCCGGGGCGGGCTTAAGGATTACCTGGAACTGGAAATAGTGCTGGAGACGGTTTGGATTTTCTCCGTATCTTCCGTCTTGAGGCCTTCTTGAAGGTTCCACATAGGCTGTGTACCATTTACCTTCTTCAAGCACTTTTAGAAAGGTTGCGGGGTTCATAGTACCCGCTCCCACTTCTATATCGTAGGGTTGCATTATTACGCATCCCTTTTCCGCCCAAAACTTTTGCAGGTTTATAATCAGGTCCTGAAAATACATTAGTAATATTCTATTAAAATATTAGCGAGGAGACAGAGGAGGTTCGGTATGAAAGCAAGGGAAATGATAGAAGGTTTTGTTGATCAGTTGGTTTATGAGGATTTACATATCGGAGAAATGGGAAAGGGTATAGTCTTCAGCGGTATGGGTGGTTCTGGAATAGTGGGTGATATAGCAAAGGTGTGGTTGGAGAAAGCGGGCTACCCCCATCCTGTTTTTTCTATAAGGGGATACGAGCTTCCTTCCTATATTGACAACAATTATATTGTGGTTTGCACCAGCTACAGCGGAAATACGGAGGAGACACTTTATATATTTGATGAAGCCTTAAAGAGGGGTATAAAGCCTATATGTATAAGTTCTGGAGGTAAATTGAAGGAAAGGGCTATATCGGAAGGATGTATGTACCTGTCCATTCCAGAAGGGTGGCCACCCAGATACGCATTGGGATTTATGCTTTCAAAAATCCTCTGCCTTTTCGGTATAAAGAGGGAGGAGATGGAGGATATAAGGGATAACCTCGTAAAGAACAGGGATGAAATCCATGAAACCGCAAAGACAATTGCGGGCAGATTTTACAGCTATTTACCCGTTATTTATTCCACCATGAGTACGGAGGTGGTTGCCTTCAGATGGAAGACCCAGATGAATGAAAACGGAAAGACACAGTGTTACTATGCTGTGCTTCCGGAAATGCATCATAACGAGGTTGTCGGATTAGACAATGCGGAGGTGAGGTCAAAGTGTTCCTTTTTACTAATGAGTGATCCTGAGGATCATCCGAGAATAAGGCTGAGGGTCAAAATAACAGAAGATGTGCTCAAAAAACTCGGTGTTAACCCTTATGTGCTTGAGGGTAAGGGTAACTCTTATCTCTCAAGGGTTCTGTACCTTATAAGCATAGGGGATTGGGTCAGTTATCACATAGCGGAGCTTTATGGTTTTGATCCTATTCCCGTGAAGGTAATTGATTATATTAAATCAGAACTTTCAAAGTAGGGTGATTGAATGAGATACATGAAAACTTCTGAAATAAGGGAAAGTTTCCTTGAATACTTTGAAAATAAAGGGCATACGAGGGTTAAAAGTGCAAGCCTTATACCGGAAAACGATCCTACCCTCTTGTTTGTTAATGCGGGTATGGTACCTTTCAAGAGGGTATTCCTCGGTGAAGAAAAAAGACCTTATAAGCGGGCTGTTTCTTGCCAGAAGTGTTTAAGGGTATCCGGTAAACATAACGATCTGGAAAATGTGGGATTCACTTCAAGACACCACACCTTTTTTGAAATGCTTGGAAACTTTTCCTTTGGTGATTACTTCAAGGAGAAGGCTATAGAATTTGCATGGGAGTTTGTTACACAGGTTTTAAACATTCCCGAGGAGAGGATATTTGTATCTGTTTTTTATAAGGATGAGGAAGCCTATGAGATTTGGAGGCATAAGATAGGTTTGGGGGAGGAAAGGATATGGAAGCTTGATGAGAAGGATAATTTTTGGCAGATGGGGGATACGGGTCCCTGCGGTCCTTCTTCCGAAATATATGTGGATAGGGGAGAGCATATAAAGAATGAAGAAGAGAGATTTCTTGAGATATGGAATCTTGTATTTATGCAGTATTACAGGGATGAGAAGGGAAACCTAAATCCACTGCCTTCGCCGAGCATAGATACGGGTATGGGATTGGAGAGGATAGCATCCGTGTTACAAGGTGTGGATACAAACTTTGAAATAGACATCATAAAACCCTTGATAGAATTCGGGGAGAATGTTTCAGGTGTAGCTTACGGAAGGGAAAATACCCATGATGTTGCCCTCAGAGTTATAGCGGATCATCTAAGGGCTTTAACCTTTGCCATATCCGACGGTGTTATACCTTCCAATGAGGGAAGGGGTTATGTTATAAGGAGGATTTTAAGAAGGGCATTGAGATACGGTTATAAGCTTGGGATAGAAAAGCCTTTTCTCTATGAAGGTATTGATGTTGTGATTGATGTTATGAAGGATGCATATCCGGAGCTTGAAATGGGAAGGGGATTCGTAAAGGGTATAGTTAAGGGAGAGGAGGAGAGATTTATAAGGACGCTTAAGGCGGGTATGGAATTTATGGAAGAGATAATTAGCAAGGCTGTGGAAGGGGGAGAGAAAGTTCTTAGAGGTGAGGAGGTATTTAAAGCCTACGATACTTACGGCTTTCCCCTTGATCTTATAGAGGAGATTGCAAGGGAGCGGGGTATATCCTTGGATATGGAAGGTTTTAAAAGGGAGATGGAAATTCAGAGGGAGAGGGCGAGGAGGCATTTTAAGACATCCGCTAAGGAGATAAAGGATGTTTACAAAAGGCTTTCGGAAGAGGGTGTATATACCGTATTTAAAGGTTATGACACTCTTGAGTTGGAGACGGAGGTTGTAGCTTTAGTAAAGGAAGGGCGTAAGGAGTATAGCGCTTCTGAAGGAGAAAGGGTTGAGCTTATATTAAAGGAGACACCCTTTTATCCGGAGGGAGGAGGTCAGATAGGCGACGCTGGATTTATTGAAAAGGAAGGGGGGGACATAATAAAGGTTGAAGATACCCAGCGATTCCTTGATGGAATAATCGTTCATATAGGCA
>JALWWX010000237.1 GCA_027078675.1 Aquificales bacterium
ACAACCGTTGAACATCTATTTGAGATAAATAATTTGAAAGAGGCAAAAAAGGAATTTGAAAAGGAATATATCTTGTATCATCTTTCAAAAAACAACTACGATATGAGAAAAACCGCTGAAAAGCTGGATATAGATTTATCAAATCTTTATAAGAAGATTAAAAGCTATGGCATTAAGATAAAAGGGAAAGATTAGAGAAAATTCCCCCTGCAACTGCAACAGCTGTTTCAACCCTGAATATATAAGGTTTTAATTTTATTGGGGTAAATCCCTTTTTCTTCAGTATTTTAATCTCCTCCTCAGAAAAGCCCCCCTCTGGACCTATGGCAATGGTGAATTCATTAAAATCTTTAAAGTCTCTGAGTGACACAGGTATGCCCCTGCTGTCCATAACTATACCTTTACCCTTAACTTCAGCAGTATATATATCAACTACATCCAGTATCTCAAGGGGGACAGGTCTTCCCGCCTGCTTGGAAGACTCTTTTACAATATTTTTCCACCTTTCCCTTTTCCTCTCAATAATATTTTTGTTATGAAAGCTCCTTGAAGTAATAAGGGGTCTGAGTGTTGTAAAGCCTGTTTCATTGGCAAATTTTAGGATATCATCCATTACTCCTATATCCACTGGAACAGCTAAAAGTAAATGGAGGGTGCAAATGCTTTCTTTCGTTTTCAGCTCTTCCAAGATTTTGACAAGTATATTACCCTTCTCCTCTTTGTAGAATTGACACTTGTATGCCTTACCGTTGTAGAATACGATGAATTCCTCTTTCCTTTGAATTCTCCGAACCTTATAGTGCTTGACTTCCCTTCCAGATAAGATTAATATATTTCCTATACGATCGGAAGCGAAAAAAGAATACATAAAGAGAGGGGGGAACTTCCCCCCACAGGTGCTTACTTAATGGAATCGCGAAGTTCCTTGGCGGGCCTGAAGGTTACAACTTTGCGTGCGGGGATTTGGATGACCTCTCCTGTCCTTGGGTTCCTTCCTTTACGGGCTGCGCGCTTTTTGACGGAGAATATACCGAGGCCTGGTATTGCTACCCTTTCGCCCTTTTTAAGGGCGCTTGCTATGGCAGAAACTCCTGACTTCAGGGCAGCATCAGCCTGCTTTTTAGTGATGCCTGCCCCTTTGGCTATGGCAGAAACGAGTTCAGCTTTCGTCATGGCACATGCCCTCCCAAAAAGTATTACAGTTATTGAATAATACAGTATTTTTTATTAAAATGCAAGCTTTTTCTTTGTTTTATAATTGAATATCAATTATGATAGATCCAGGAGGTTGCGGTTAATGGATTATAAGAACACTCTTAATCTTCCTAAAACCAGTTTTCCCATGAAAGCAAATCTTCCCCAAAGGGAAACGATGATTCTAACAAAATGGACAAATTTATACAAAAAAATACAGCATGAATTTTCAAAAAAAGAAATTTTTATATTACACGATGGACCACCTTACGCGAACGGACATATCCACATGGGACACGCCCTTAATAAGGTCTTAAAGGATATAATAAACAAATTCAATCTTATAAAAGGTAAAAGGATCAACTATATACCCGGTTGGGACTGCCACGGCTTGCCTATAGAACAACAAGTTGAAAAAAATCTGAAGAAAGAGAATAAAAGGAAAGAAGACATAGGAAAGGTTGCCTTCAGGAGGATGTGCAGGGAGTATGCGAAGAAATTCGTTGAAATACAAAAGGAGGAGTTTATAAGGATAGGTATTCTGGGAGATTGGGAAAACCCTTATATAACTATGGATCCCAAGTATCAGGCCATTGAGATAAAGGAACTGGGAAAGTTTTTCAAGAAAAACTTAGTAGTAAGGAGTAAGAAACCTGTTTACTGGTGTATATATGATAAAACAGCTGAGGCGGAAGCGGAGGTTGAATATAGGGAAAAAACGGATCCCAGTATATATGTAAAATTCCCCCTTAAAGGTGAAGATAATACTTTCCTTATAATATGGACAACCACACCTTGGACCCTACCCGCAAATCTCGGTGTTATGGTCGGAGAAGATTATGAATACTCTTTTATAAAAACGGGCAACGGGGAAGTGTTCATTATAGCCAGGGAGCTTCTTGACTCAGTCAAGGAGAAAACGGGCATTAATGGTGAGATCATTAAAACGGTCAAGGGTAGAGATTTGGTTGATCTTGAATATGAACACCCCTTTATAGACAGAACCGGCATTGTTTATCCTTCCGAATTTGTAACCCTTACTTCAGGAACGGGTCTTGTACACATGGCTCCGGGTCACGGTATAGAGGATTATACGGTGGGTCAGAGATACGGTCTTGAACCCTTTTCCCCTGTTGATGATGAAGGCAGATTTACCGATGAAGCTCCCTCTTTCCTAAAGGGTATAAACATATTTAAGGCGAATGAGCTGATAATAGAAAAGCTAAAAGAGAAAAATCTGCTTTTATTTGAAGAGAAGATAACCCACTCCTATCCCCACTGCTGGAGATGTAAGAATCCCATAATATTCAGGGCTACACCTCAGTGGTTCATCAGGATGGAATCGGAGGTTAACGGTAAGACCTTGAGGGAAAAAGCCCTTGAAGAGATAGAAAGGGTAAAGTGGATACCACGCTATGGCAAAAACAGGATAAAAAGTATGGTTGAACAAAGACCCGATTGGTGTATATCAAGACAAAGGTATTGGGGTGTTCCTATTACAGTTTTTTACTGTGAAAATTGTGGTACCGTTATAGCGGATGAAGAGGTGTTTGAACATATAGCGGACATCGTTGAGAACCACCCAGAGGGAGCGGATATATGGTTCAAGGCGGAGCCGGAAGAGTTACTTCCTAAGGGTTATACATGTCCTAAGTGTGGTGGAAATAAATTCAGAAAGGAAGAGGATATACTTGATGTGTGGTTTGATTCTGGATGTTCCCATGCGGGTGTCATAAGACCCTTAGGAGTAAAAAAAGCAGATCTTTACTTAGAGGGTTCCGATCAGCACAGAGGATGGTTTCAGGCTTCCCTGCTTGAGTCTGTAGGATCTTACGGAGAGGCTCCATATAAAGCGGTACTTACCCACGGTTTTGTCGTTGATGAAGAAGGCAAAAAGATGTCCAAATCAGAGGGAAATGTAATATCTCCCCAGGAGATTATAAATCAATACGGAGCGGATATACTAAGACTATGGGTAGTATCGGAAGATTATACAGAGGATATAAAGATAGGTCAAAACATAATTAAAATGATAGTTGAAGACTACAGAAAGATAAGAAATACTATGAGGTTCATGCTATCCAATCTATATGACTTTGACCCTTCCTCCCAAAGTGTGCCTTACGATGAAATGTTTCACTTTGATAAGTGGATACTTTCAAGGCTTGGAAGAGTAGTTAACGAAGTTATAAGCGGTTACGAAAATTATAAGTTTCATCTTGTTTATCACACGATGAGGAACTTTGCATCAAAGGATCTATCTTCCATATACTTTGATGTAGTAAAGGATCGCCTGTATGTTTATAAACCTGACTCCTTTGAAAGAAGATCAAGCCAGACAGCCCTTTATAATATACTCTTAGTAACTACTGTTCTCCTGTCACCTATCCTCAGTTTTACTTGTGAAGAGGTATGGGAGCATATCAGGGAGATTGACAAAACCCTTCCCGAAAGTGTCTTTCTGGCTAATATAGAAGTTAAAAAACTTGCACCCATAAATGAGGATATTGAAAGGGATTACAGTATTTTGCTAAAACTGAGGGAACATGTTATGAAGGTTTTGGAAGAAGCGAGGAGGCAAGGATTTATAAAACATCCCTATGAAGCTAAGGTCTTTATAAGCGGAGATGAGGGTATAACGGAACTTGTCAGAAAATATAAGGATTATATAAATTTCTTTCTCACAGTCAGTCAGGTTAGTTTTGAAGATGGTGGTAACATATTCTTGGAAGAGGGAGGTATTAAAATAGGTGTGGATAGGGCGGAAGGTAAGAAATGTCCGAGATGTTGGGTATATTTTAAGGAGGATGAGTTCAAAGGGGATGTGTGTAAACGGTGTGCTGGGGTGCTAAAAGAAATGGGGGTGTTTTCCAATTGAAAATTATTTGCAAAAGAAATAAATTATCCTTTACGGAGGAAAAAGATGAAGGTTGAAGGAGTTCCTATAGTTGATTATTTGAAAGAACATAAAGGTTCTATAATTATACTGCCCCATGAAAATCCGGATGGGGATGCCTTCGGTAGTGCCCTTGCACTGTATCTGTTTTTGAAGAAAAAGGGCAAGGAAGTTTACATAGGTTGCAAAGATAGTATCCCCCATTTTCTTGATTTCCTGCCCCACATTGATGAAGTTATAAAGATACCCAACGGTAAGGTTTACGACACGGGTATTATAGTTGATTCCGCGGATTTCAGCAGAATAGGAACAGAGATAAAGGTTCTTAGAAAGATAAGGATTGATCACCACCTTGGGGGTGAATATTACGGTCCTTACGATTATATAGATACAACAGCTCCTTCAACCACAGCCATAGTTTATGAAATAATTGCCAATTGGGATGAAAGTGCAATAGATAAGGATATAGCTACATGCATATATACGGGGCTTGCAACCGATACAGGCTTCTTTAA
Source organism: Aquificales bacterium (assembly GCA_027078675.1). GTDB lineage: Bacteria > Aquificota > Aquificia > Aquificales > Aquificaceae > WFWF01. The sequence continues at coordinate 4,606 of JALWWX010000237.1, forward strand.
ATACACAAATACCAATGAGTATGCCTTTGATCTTGCAAAAAAACTTGTCCACTACGGTGCGGATCCTAACTTTGTTTACAGGATGTTCAGTGAGAGAGAATCCTTTAATAAGATGAAACTTATTGCAAAAGCTCTTGAAACTCTTACCCTTTACGAAGACGGTTTGGTAGCAGGTATAACCCTATTTGACAGATTCTTCAAAGAGACAAACACAACCTATACGGACAGTGAGGGTCTCGTAAACTTTCCGAGGTTCATTGAAAGTGTTGAAGTAGCCTTTGCAATAATTGAGAAACCGGATGAGCAGGTATGGAAGGTTTCTCTCAGGAGTAAGACTAAAGCCAATGTTGCTAATATAGCATCGTCCCTTGGTGGTGGAGGACACAAGTATGCTGCGGGTTGTAAGATAAAGGCATCTTCTTATGAAGAAGCCCTTGAAAAGGTACTTAGTGCAATAAGGGAAGAACTGAAAAGAATTTATGTCAGTGCATAATATAGAGGATCTGATAATAAAAGCTAAGGTACTTCAGGAAGCTCTTCCTTATATAAAGTATTTCCACGGTAAAACCTTTGTCATAAAGTACGGCGGATCCGCTATGAAAGATGAGCATCTTAGGGAGAGTTTTGCAAAGGATGTGGTACTGCTCAAATATGTGGGAATAAATGTTATCGTTGTACACGGGGGCGGACCTCAGATAAATGAAATGCTCTCAAAACTCGGTATGGAACAAAAGTTTGTAGGAGGTATAAGAAAAACAGATGAGGAGACAATGCACATCGTAGAGATGGTTTTATCTGGAGATATAAATAAGGATATAGTTGCCCTTATAAATAAACATAGCGGTGAAAGTATATATGCGGTTGGGTTGTCAGGAAGGGACGGCAGACTTATAAGGGCAAGGAAGATGAAAGAAGATTTTCTTAAAGAGATAGGAATTGAAATTGAAGAGGATATAGGATATGTGGGAGAGGTATTAAGTATAAACATTGACTTGCTAAATTCAATAACGGAGAAAAACTACATACCTGTTATAGCACCCGTAGGTGTGGGAGAGAAAGGTGAGGCGTACAATATAAACGCGGATCTTGTAGCGAGTGAGATAGCTATAAGTATGAAAGCTGAAAAGCTTATATTTTTGACGGATACAGAAGGCGTCAAAGATGAAAATGGAAATGTTATATCTTCAATAACGGAAAGGGATGCCCAACTTTTGATAAAAAAGGGAGTGGTTAAAGGGGGAATGATACCAAAGGTTAAGTTTGCCCTTAAGGCGGTTAATAACGGAGTAAAAAAGGTCCACATTATTGACGGCAGAGTGGAACATTCCCTCCTTCTTGAGATATTTACAAGGGAAGGTATAGGGACAGAGCTTGTTTCTAATTAACCTGTGAACCTCCCAGAATTAGATTGCCCATTCTTATGATAGGCTGTCCGTCACTGACAGGAACTCCCTGGCCATTCTTACCACATGTGCCTATTGCCCAACCTACCTCTTTACCCACAGCATCTATGTTTTGGAGCGCTTTGGGACCGTTTCCTATAAGCGTAGCACCCCTTATAGGGTATGTAATTTCTCCGTTTTCTATAAGATATCCTTCCATTATCTCAAAAACAAAATCTCCCGTTACCGTATTTACCTCACCTCCGCCCATCTTTACCACATAAACACCCTTTTTTGTATCCCTGATTATATCCTCACCTTCATCCTTGCCTGGTGCTATAAATGTATTTGTCATCCTTACTATCGGTATATGCGCGTAACTTTGTCTCCTACCGTTACCCGTTGAGCTTACCCCATCCTTCATTGCCCTTAGTCTATCATACATATAACCTTCCAAAATACCGTCCTTTATAAGTACCTTACGCTGAGCAGGTACACCCTCATCATCAACTGTAAAAGACCCGTTGTAACCGGAAATTGTAGCATCGTCTATAACTGTTACAAGTTCGGATGCTACCTTTTTACCCAGTTTACCTGCGTAAACAGAGAGGCCCTGTTGAACAAGATCCGCTTCAAGACCGTGCCCTACAGCTTCATGGATCATAGTTCCCCCAGCCTCAGAGGACATTACAACGGTAAACCTGCCGGCTACGGCGGGTTTAGCCTTTAAGCCAAGGAGTGCTCTTTCCGCAGCTTTACCTGCCACATATTCTGGTGGTGTACTTTCAAAGATTTCAAATCCTTTCATACCCCCTATGGATTCATAACCTCTTTGCATTATATTGCCGTCGGATGATACAACATCAACAAAGAAAACAACCCTTTTTTGTGTATCTTCTGCAGTTTCACCGAGGTTGTTCATTATAAAAATATCTCTCGTTTTATCAGCAAGCACTGAAGTAACCTGTTTTATCTTATCACCATAACTTCTTGCCTTATCCTCAGCCCTTTTAAGAATTTCAATCCTGTATGAAATATCAACTTCATCCAGATCAATCTTCACCTCCGTATTACCCCTTATATATCTTTTACCAAGGGCAAGAACATAACCATCTCCGTTACTTCTTGCGAGAGACTTGGCTATCTCAAGGAGATTTTCCAGGGTTATGTCATTTGTGTAGCCATAGTAGGTTTTACCGTCCTTTATAAGCCTGAGGCCTACACCTTCTTGTATACTGTGGCTCACATTATCAACCTTTCTATCCTCATACTTTATTTTTGTGGTTCTTGACCTTTCATAGAATATATCCGCAAAATCTCCTCCACCTTCAAGCATCTGCTTTATTATCAGCCCCCCTTTCTCTTTCAAAAGCTCCTTTATCCTACTCATTATCACCTCCACATATCTTCCTTATTTTCCCAATCCAATTCATCCATGATCTCAATACCACCAAGAAAAGCAGATATACGCTTTACAACTGACTTTAGCTCCTCAAATGTATCTGGTGTAGAAATTATATCAACTATTCCTTCCTTGTTATTCCTTGTCCTGCATATCCCGAGCCTGCCCGCACCGTCCACAAGGGAATTAAACAAACCTATCCTTTCCTTATCCATTTTTACCACCAGTATCTTTGTTTTTATCTCTTTTCTCATATCTCACCACCTTGGCTTCAAATAAATCCAACATTTTCAAAACAGCGTCGCTGTACTTCTGTTCCCTTTTTTTTTATCCTTCTCCTTTATCCTGAATTCCACATTTCCTTTCTTCCTCCTGTATTCTTCAAGTTTATCCTCAAAAGCCTTGTATATATTTTCTTCTATTTCATAAACTATCTTCTCTCCTTCCTTCTTTGCTTCAAGCTCACTTATTAACTTTTCAATGGCCTCATCCTTCTCGGATTTTTCCTCTGAAGATGCGGACACAACAGCCTTCCCAGAAATCACCTTTGATAAAGGAACTATTTCCTTTACTATGGTTGCTTTAATTATAGCCATCCTGAATGCATCAAAAGTTCCTTTATATCTTGTTTCCATTAAAGCCCTTGTGAATATATTTTCAAGGTAAAGAAAGGCTTCAATGGGTTTGTCATTGAATCTTTGATAAAACTCATCATAGTGTTCAATAATCTTTTCTGGTTCTTCTAATGTTTTGGAAAGGATTATATTCCTTATCTCAGCGGTCATATTTTCCCATAACCTTATAAGATTTATTCCCCTTAGATAATAATCCTTCAAAAGCTCTAAGGATCTTTGAATGTCCCCTTCAATTATAAGAGTAAGAAACTCCCGCGTTTTTCCTATACTTAGAATACCCAGTAGGCTTTCCAATCCTTCCCTTGTTACCTTGTTTTCACCAAAGGATGAAGCCTGATCAAGTAAGGAAGCTGCATCCCTTAAACATCCGTCGGAGGCAATGGCTATCTCCTCAAGGGCTTCCCTTTCAAAATCAATTCCCTCCCTCTTAGAAATCATCTCAAGATAGCTAATTATCTCTTCCTTTCTAACCCTTGAAAACATAAGCCTTTGACAACGAGATGCTATAGTGGGGGGAATCTTATCTGCTTCGGTAGTGCATAGGACAAATATGGTTGATGGCGGTGGTTCCTCCAATGTCTTTAGAAGGGCGTTGAACGCCTCTTTTGTTAACATGTGTGCTTCGTCAAGGATGTATATCTTAAACTTACCTTTCATAGGGGTGTAATTAACCGATTCCCTCAAGCTTCTTATGTCATCTATACCCCTGTTTGATGCTGCGTCAATTTCAATAAGATCTGGGAATACTCCCTTGTCTATAAGGGAACAATTTTCACAAGCACCACACGGTTCTCCTTCCGAAGGGTTTAGACAGTTAACAGCCTTTGCAAGTATCCTTGCAACTGTAGTCTTACCCACACCCCTCGGACCAGAGAACATATAGGCATGGGAAATTTTATTGAGTTTTACAGCATTTTTGAGTATCCTTACTGGTACCTCTTGACCGACAACCTCTTTAAAGAACTTGGGTCTGTATTTCCTTGCGAAGGGTATATATTTTTCCATTACAACACTATTTTATCAGTATAATCTTTTATTGTGAAAAGAAGCTATCATGTAAACCAAATAAATGAGGACTTTTTATATAAATTGGTGTTGGGTCTTATTGTACCCAGACCCATCGGGTGGATTTCTACGGTAAGCAAAGAGGGTATATATAACATAGCCCCCTTTAGCTTCTTTAATGCGGTGTGCGATGAACCTCCGGTTTTTATCATTTCAGCAAGTGATAGGGATGACGGAAGTATGAAGGACACAGTAAAAAACATTCTTGAAACTAAGGAATTTGCAGTTAACCTTGTTACAGAAGAACTTTTACTTCCTATGAAAAAAACGGGAGAGGAATTTCCTCCCCATGTTGATGAGTTTAAGGAAGCAGGTCTTACACCATCGGAAGGGTTGAATATAAAGGCACCTCTAATAAAGGAATCACCGGTAAATGTTGAATGTAAGCTACTTGACTATAAAAAAGTTTACGATATGCACATTCTTTTCGGCGAGGCTATATGTTTTCATATTGAAAACGGAATAATAGATGATAAATTCAGGGTTGACTACAATAGACTAAGGCCTGTAGGTAGACTTGTAGGAGATCTATATGTAAAGGTCTTCGGAGAATCGTTAATAAAGATATGATCATAAAGCATTTTTATGATAGAGAGGAAGTTTACAGATTCCTTAAAGAGAAAATAGGGATATTCTTTAAAGAAGCAGAGGAGAGATCGGGAGAGGGTATTTATCACTGTATATATTTTAAAGATGAATCCGTACCGCCGGACATTGTTTTCCGCAACGGAAGAAAGGCGGGTGTGAGGGTTTTTTCTGAAAAGGGTAAATACGCGGTATTCGGACTTGAATCGCAGATAAAGGATTTTTGCAGTTTGCTTGCTAAGGAGAAGGAAGGGAAAAACCTTGCACTGTCCATATTGGAATCCTTGGTGAGATACAGCAGGAAATACTTCAAGATTGTTCATAACAGAAAGATACTTAACCTCGGTTTGAAAACTGCAATAATGGGAATACTTAATGTCACTCCCGACTCCTTCTATGACGGCGGTATGTATCTTAAACCCGAAGATGCCATAAGGAGGGCGGAGAAACTTATAGAGGAGGGGGCGGATATCATTGACATAGGTGGAGAATCTACACGACCAGGTTCTGAGAGGATTTCTGCGGATGAGGAAATAAAAAGGGTTTTACCTATTCTCAGGGAAGTAAGGAAAAGGTTTCAAGATGTATGGATATCCGTTGATACATATAAGTCTTCCGTGGCGGAAGCGTGTCTTGAGGAAGGAGCTGATATTATAAACGATATAAGCGGAGGAACCTTTGATCCAAACATATACAAGGTAGTTTCAAAATACAGGTGCCCTTACATTATAAATCACATAAAAGGTAGGCCGGAAACATGGAAGAGTGAACCTATTTTCTATGAAGATGTTGTCTGGGAAATAAAAGAATGGTTGGAAGACAAGATATATAAATTAAAGGAGAACGGCTATAGGAATGAGGAAAATATAATAATAGATCCGGGTATAGGATTCGGTAAAAACCCCGAGGATAATCTGGAAATAATAAAGAGGCTTGATGAACTTAAAATATTGGGAAAACCTATACTCGTTGGCATTTCAAGAAAGTCTTTTATAGGAGTAGTTCTTGAGCTGTTGCTTGCTGATAAAGAATACCCACCCGAAGAAAGGCTTTATGGTACAATAGGTGCAACCGCTGTAGCGGTTCTTAAGGGTGCAAATATAATAAGAACGCACGATGTAAAAGAAACAAGGGAAGCTATCGCCCTTGTTGATGCTATAAGGACTTTCCGCAATGACTGAGATTTTGCAGATTTTTACTGTAAGAGATCTTTTTGATATACTTGCGGTAGCCCTTTTTATCTACGGGATAATCTACTTTCTTGTTGTTACAAGGGGACTTCAGATCCTTCAAGGTTTAATGCTCATAGGTTTGTTCTGGCTTCTCGCGGAGGTCCTTCAGTTTAATACCCTTTCGTGGATATTTGAGAAGCTGTGGACGGTCGGTTTATTTTCAATAGTTGTTATCTTCCAACCGGAGATAAGGAAAGCCCTTGCAAGAATAAGTGAACAAACTAAAATGCTGAGAATTTTTACCTCAGAGGAGATGCTTATAGATAAGATAGTCAGAGCGTGCAGATTCATGTCTGACAGGCAGATAGGTGCTTTAATTGTAATAGAGAGGAACACATCCCTTGACAACATTGTGGAAGGTTGTGTAAATATAGATGCTCAGGTAAGTGTAGAACTTCTGATAACCATCTTTTATCCTATGACACCCCTACATGATGGGGCTGTTGTTATAAGAAATGACAGGGTTGTTTATGCTTCCTGCGTTTTACCTTTATCAAGGCATGTTGAATTGCCTAAGAAGTACGGTACAAGACACAGGGCTGCTATAGGTATAACGGAAGAGAGTGATGCGATAGCCATTGTTGTTTCAGAGGAAACAGGGGAGATATCCGTAGCAAAGGATGGGAATCTTGAAAGAAATCTTGACCCAGAGATACTGAGGGATATACTGATGAAGGAACTCGGAGTCAAATATGAAAAGGATTGAGTATATATTTTACAAGGACTGGAAGTATAAAATAGTATCACTTTTCATAGCCTTAATACTGTGGGCTATAGTGAATTTGGGAAACAGAACGGATATTACCGTAGAGAGAGAAGTTAAGGTAATAAATATGAAGGGGGATTATAACTATGTTGTTAGACCTTCAAGGGTTAAAATAAAATTAAACCTTATAGAGAGATTGAATAAAGCAAGTGTAATTTCCGAGATAAAAGCCTTTGTAGATGCTAAAAAAATAAAAGAGGGAAACACGAGGGCTGAAGTAGAAGTTTACGTCCCCTTCAGCCCCTTTATAAGGGTTGACTCGGTTGATCCTCCGTTTGTAAAAATTATCCTTAGCAAGAGAAAGAATTACCGCATCCGCATGAACCAGTAACATTAGGATTTCTTATGGTAAATCCTCCACCCATAAAATCAACAACAAAGTCAAGCTCCGCGCCGTTAACATAGGGCATTGAGAATTGATCTATAACCACCTTTATATTGTCGTATTCAAAAACGTTGTCCGTTTCCTCCACCGTATCATCAAATCCCATGGCATACTGAAATCCGGAACATCCACCCGGTACAACCCTTATTCTAAGAATGGCATTATCAATGTTGTTTTCCTTTGCAATTCTCTTAATTTCTTCAACCGCCTTTTCCGTAACTTTAAAAACCATATCAAAACCTCCTTTTATTTTGCTTTCTTAAGATACTCTTTGTTCAAAATTTAATGTATGACTTATATCACTCGGAAAATACTTCCTTGTGCCTCTTTTTTGCATTCTTATACCACTCAACAAATAAAGCTAAGAATATAGCTAAGAACAGTGACGCTAAAAATGAAACACCTACTATAAGCAAGGCTTTAGGACTGTGAGGTTTAGTAGGTATAACTGGTTCAACTGCAACCTCAAAACCTTTAAGTGTTGCAAGCCTTGTCTTTGTATCTTCTAATCTAACTTTAAGATCCATTATTATCTTTTCCATCTCAAGGGGATTGAACCCGTAATCCTTTACTTTTCCTTCCTTTAAATTCTTTTCAAGGATCCTTCTCATACTGTCCATACTTTTTATCTTTGCTTCTATCTCCTTTTTAAGATTAAACAGCTTTGCCCTTTCCATGTTTATCCTCTCTTGCACAAAGGGATTGTTGTTAAGATAAGATATTATTGCATCTTTGAATTTTTCAATAATACCAGGATTGTAAACGATTAAGGACACCTCAAGAAAATGTTCCTTACCCCTTTTCACGGAAGGATTTATACTTTTGACAAGCTTTACATCCGACACATGCAGATTAAGTAATCCCGCAAGTTCTTCGTACCTTCCTTGTTTTATAAACATGTTGAGGTTGTCTATATTAGTTTTTGCCTCCTCCACAGAGAATATATATTTATCACCCCCCACCGAAGGCATTCTTACTATGAAACTTGACTTATAGGTAGGAGTTGCAAGGAATACATAAGCGATTGAAAGCGATGTGGCAAGAAGTACTACAAAACCTATTAATCTAATATGCTTTTTAAGTATAAGGAATATCTCATAAAGATCTATTTCATCATCATAGTACAAATATTCTTTTTCATCCCTTTTACCCTCGTACAGTAACCTTCTATCTTCTTTCAATCTCTACCTCCTATGATTAAAAATTATACACCCTTCTAAATACTTCTACCCTTTCTCCATCGGAAACAAATAAAACAGTTCCATCCTTGTAGGTTATATAAGTTTTTACCTTCATGTCATTAAGAAGTTTAAGGGTCTTCTCGGAAGGATATCCTCTTATATTATTGCTATTAATTGAAATAACAGCGTAGGAGGGTCTAACCATCTTTAAAAACTCCTCAGATGTAGAATCGGAAGCCCCGTGATGACCTACCTTTAAAACATCAGATCTTAAATTTGCTCCGTACTTTTTTATTAGATTACTTTCCGTTCTTACATTGGCATCACCCATGAAAAGAAAAGAAACCTTCTTGTATACCATCTTTATAACAAGAGAGTTGGTGTTCCAATTTTCCACGTAGTCAAAGGGGTTCAGTATATGGAGTTCTACACCGCCAATTTTTAAGATATCCCCGCCTTTAAGTACACAATAATAACCACTTCTGAAAATCTCCTTGTACCATCTGTATAGATCGTTGTTATTCCTATTAATGGGTTGACCGTTATCGCACCATCTTTTAACCTTTATAGCCTGTAATAGCAAAAATACACCACCCATATGATCGGGGTGCGGATGCGTAACTATAAGTAGATCTATTTCTTCAATACCCTTCTTTTTTATAAACTGATAAACTCTGTAACCAGTTATAAGATTACCCGTATCAATAATTATCCTTTTGTTATCTGGAGTTTCTATAAAAACAGATTCTCCTTCCCCAACATCTAAAAAATATACCCTTAGTTCATTGCTCCATAGTAAAGCTATTAACGATAGTAAAAGTATATATAATCTACCCATAGTCCTTAATTTACTTTTTCAAGAACAAAGATAAAAGGTAATAAAAATAAACCACACTTTTGAGATTCCCTTACCCATAATCAGGCTCATATTTTACTAAATATTAACTGATAAAATTTATTAGCATAATGTTAGAACTCAGTAAGAGAATATCCCCCCAAGAAGCTATAGACCTTTTCAACAGCTATGACTTAAACACCCTCGGCTTTTTAGCGAACGAAGTAAGAAAAGCAAAACATCCCGATAACATAGTGACCTTCGTAATAGACAGGAATGTAAACTACACAAATATATGTGTATCAGGTTGTAAATTCTGTGCATTCTATAGAAAGAAGGGTGATGAGGATGCATACATACTGAGTATTGATGAAATCCTTAAGAAGGTGGAGGAACTTGTTAGCTGGGGAGGAACAACCTTATTAATGCAGGGGGGAATAAATCCGGACCTTCCCCTTTCCTTTTATGAAGACATGATCTCCTCCATAAAGGAGAGATTCCCTCAGGTCCAGATTCATTGCTTTTCCGCGCCAGAGATAGTATTTATTGCAAAGAAAGAGGGATTGAGCATAAGGGAAGTTCTTGAAAGACTCAAAAGTGCGGGACTTATGTCCGTACCAGGAGGAGGGGCGGAGATACTTTCACCCGAAGTGAGGAGGGAGATAAGCCCAGGTAAGTGTACGGTTGAGGAATGGGAAGAGGTTCACAGAACCGCACATACCCTCGGTATGAAAACTACCGCTACCATGATGTTCGGTCATGTGGAAAGGATTGATCATATTGTTGAACACCTTGAAAGGATAAGAAGGATACAAGATGAGACGGGGGGCTTTACAGCTTTTATACCGTGGACCTTTCAAAAGGGAAATACCGCCATGGACTATGTTGAAACCGCAGGTAGTGTATATTACCTTAAGGTTCTTGCCCTATCACGCATCTACCTTGACAACATAGATAATATACAAACCTCTCATGTTACTCAAACCATGAGGATAGGACAGATAGGGCTTCATTACGGTGCCAATGATATGGGCAGTGTTATGATAGAAGAGAATGTGATCTCCTCAACCAATTTCAAGGTTAAGATACCCAAGGTGGAAGAGATGATAAATGCAATAAGAGAGGCTGGATTTGTTCCCGCTCAAAGGGATACCTACTACAACATAGTTAGAATATTTGATACATAAAGCTTGTTAATCCTTCAGCAAGAAATAAATTTAATACTGATTTATATGATTTATTACGTAAGCTTATAATGGAGGGAGTCTATGTGTATTAGAAGAAACGTCTTTACACTCCTTGCTTGTGCTGGTTTTACCTTCGCATCAACCTATTATGTGGCACCCACTCCTCAAGGCACCGCGGATTGCTCGTCACCTGCAAACGCCTGCGATTTCCAAACCGCCTTGAACACTGCACAAGCTGACGGTACAGACTCGGTTATATATCTTCTCCCTGGCACATATAACATAAGCTTCACTTTAACTTATACAACGCCCGACGGAGACGGCAAGCTCACCATACTGGCACAGGATCCTAATAATAAACCCGTACTTAACGGAAACAATTCAGTTCAAATGCTGAACATAAACAATGATAGTGATAATGATAGAGACCAGGATGGAGGTGCGGATATAACAATCCAAAATGTTATTTTTACGGGCGGTAACATATCGGGTAATGGGGGCGCCATATATATAAAGGCAGGTTTAGCAAATGTGAATGTTGAAAACTGTGAATTTATATCCAATCAGGCAACCAACGGGGGAGGCATCTATATATATACCTTTGGGGGTACAATAACCCTGAGCGGTAACTCTTTTTCAAACAACTCCGCAAGTTCAAACGGCGGAGGAGTTTATTTGGGTGTTGGTACAGGCTCAACAAATTTGAACGGAAATACCTTTTCAAATAACTCTGCATGGAACGGAGGAGGTGCTTTCATTTCTGGTGGTGGTGTATCATCCCATACTCTTCAGAACAATATATTTGATACCAACTCAGCCAACGCGAACGGAGGGGGTCTTTATATAAGGGGCGGAGAAGTAACACTTACAGGAAACACATTTAAAAACAACACATCATCCAACGGCAGTGGAGGAGGTGTTTACATACCTCCGGATTATTCTTCTACAATCATTTTTTCAAATAACATATTTGCAGGTAATTCTGGATACAATGGTGGCGGTATATATGTAGCACGTAACTTTACAAGTACAGTAATTCTTACAAACAATACTTTATACAACAACACAGCTACTACAAACGGCGGAGGTGTTTATATATTTGCAAGACCAGAGGAGGTAACTTTAAGGATATATAACAACATAATTTGGGGAAATACAGCAAACGGGGGAGGTAACGACGGTGATGATCTGTTCATTAATCCGGACGGCAATGGTGATAATATAGGTGCAACAGTTGAGGTGTTTAACAATAATCTCGGAGTAAACAGTGATTTGAATACCGCAAACTCGGAAGATTTTGTTGTAACGGTTACGGATAACTATACTCACGGCAATAATATAACAAGTGATCCCTTGTTTGTTGATCCTATGGGCGGTGACCTTCATATACAACCTACTTCGCCTTGTGTTGACGCAGGAGACAACAATGCACCCGCCCTCCCTTCGGTGGATATGGATGGGGAAATAAGGATAATAGGAGGTGTGGTTGATATAGGAGCGGATGAATACAATCCACCCAACACTTCACCCGTTATAAATTCGTTTAATGCAAATCCTTCATCCGGCTATGCTCCCCTCACCGTTACCTTCTCGTGGGATGTTTCCGATGCGGACGGAGATCCCCTTATATGCTATCTTGATATAGACAATGATGGTGCAAATGAGTACACAATAAATGATTGTGCTAACAACAATTCCCAGCAACACACATACACATCGGAGGGCAACTATACCGCAAAACTGACGGTAGAAGACGGAAGGGGAGGAAGTGATACGGGAACTGTTAATATAACCGTTGACCCCACACCCTACTTCACATTGAGTGTAACAAAGAACGGGGACGGTGAAGGTACGGTTGTCAGCAATCCTGCAGGTATTGATTGCGGTAATGTTTGTTCCGCCCAATTTCTGTATATGACAAGAGTGACCCTTACTGTAACACCTTCCTCTGATTCTCTGTTCGCGGGCTGGGGAGGTGATTGTACACCGTGCGGAACAAATACATCCTGTGATATAGATATTGACTCGGATAAAAATTGCACCGCAACAATTAACCGCAACAGACCGCCTGTTATAAATTCCCTGAGTGCGAATCCCACCTCCGGCGTTGCACCACTTACAGTAAACTTCTTATGCGAGGCTTATGATCCAGATAGCTCCATAGCCCAGTACAGATGGGACTTCAACGGGGATGGAAACATAGAAGGTTACTCAAATGTGAATTCCATAAGTTACACCTATCAATCCCCTGGGAATTACACAGCCAAATGCATAGTAGTTGACGATCTCGGTGCAACATCTGAGGCATCTATCATCATCTCTGTTACAAGTCCTCCCTCCGATGAGGGAGGAGGGGATGGTGAGGAAAAAACTACGCAGGACACAAAGCCCTCATCTTCTACCACGGAGGCAAAAAGGAGGGGTTGCTTATCCCACGGTGGTAATGCCCTTATTTATCTTTACACCGTAATGATATTCATAACTATTAGGATATTACGCAGAAGGTTCTATTCGTAAGGCATTACCTCAGAAGTTATCTTTTTTACCACCTCTTTCCAGTTCCTTTTACCTTCCTCTATTTCGTCCAGTTCTTTTTCCATCCTTGCGGTAAGGGAGTAGTCAACAAGATCAGGAAACTCTTCTTTAAGATAGTCAATTATATAAAAGGCCATATCTGATGGTATCAGGGTTTTGTTTTTCAACCTTACATAACCCCTCTTTTTAAGCAGGCTTGTAAGTACCGCGTAGGTTGATGGTCTTCCTATTCCCAATTTCTCAAGGGCCTTAACAAGTGTACCTTCCGTATATCTCGGAGGTGGTTTTGTTTCACGCCTATCTATAAACACCTCTTCCAGTTTCAGTACTTCACCCTCTTCAAGGTTGGGCAATTCCTTTTCTTCCAACTGGTAAGGATACATAAGTGTCCACCCTTTAAATATGAGTTTGCTACCCTTTGCAACCATATAGATGGGTTCTTTCAAACTCGGAGAGATGACCTCAATCCTTACTTTTATCCTTTCTACCACAGCGGGAGCCATCAAACTTGCAAGGGTCCTCCGTAGAATAAGCTCAAAGAGAATTTTCTCTTCTTTGTCAACTGGCGTCCTGTTTATATCTACAGGTCTTATACATTCGTGGGCTCCCTGACTGAAGCCAGATTCCCTGAATTTCCTCAATTTTCCCACGTACTCCTTTCCGAACTCTTTTTCAATAAATTTCATGAACTCAATACCTTTCTTTTCATTCATCCTGTGGCTATCCGTTCTCGGATAGGTGATGTAACCTTCCTCATACATGCGCTGGGCTATCTTCTGAGTTTTCTCAGGTGAAAAGCCGAGCAGTGCATTGGCTTCCGACTGAAGGGATGAGGTTATGAAGGGTTTCGGTGGAGGTATTTTTTCCCTTTTACTATCAATTTCCTTAACCCTGAACACACCCTCCCTTATCTTTTCAAGGATAATTAGGGCATCCGACGGATTCTCATATCTGTAATCATAAACCGCTTCAAAGGTATCACCATCCTTAATAAACCGAGCCTTTACATAATAAAAGGTTTTCTTTTTAAACTCCCTTATCTCCCTTTCCCTTTCAACTACAAGCCTCAGTGCGGGAGATTGAACCCTTCCTGCGGATAGCTTAAAATTCCTGAATCTTCTCCAAAGGTAGGGAGAGATCTTGTAACCTATAAGTCTGTCAAGGATCCTTCTTGCAAACTGGGCATGTACCGCATTCATATCAATGTCCCTTCCTTCCGCGAGACTCTTCTTTATGGCTTCGGGGGTTATCTCATAAAAGACAACCCTTTTTATATTGGGATTTATCTTTTTAAGCTCTTCCTTAACAAAATAAGCTATAGCTTCTCCTTCCCTGTCTGGATCCGTTCCAATAAATATTTCTTTCACCTTTTTGGCTGTTTTTTTGAGATCTTCAACTATCTTCTTTTTGCCCTTTATATAAACATATCTTGCCCTCAGGGTTTCCTCGTCAACGCCTATGTTCTTTGAGGGCAGGTCCTTTATATGTCCCGCTGTTGCCTTTACAACAAAGTCCTTTCCGAGAAATCTTTTTATAGTTTTCGCCTTTGTTGGCGACTCAACGATAAAAAGTTTCATAATTCAATTTATTGTAAAATTTTCTTTCCCATGAGCAACGAAATCAGAAGTGTAAGAGGGTTTCACGACATCTTAGGTAATGATTTAAAAAAATTCAGAAGGATAACCAATGTTGTAAGGAGGATACTTAAACTGCATAACTTTGAAGAAATAATACTTCCGGTCGTTGAGTATGCGGAGCTTTTTCAAAGGAGTATAGGTGAAGTTACGGATATAGTTCAAAAGGAGATGTTCACCTTTCAGGATAAAAAGGGTAGATGGCTTGCCTTAAGACCGGAAGGTACCGCGGGAACTGTAAGGGCGTATATTCAGCACAGGATGTATGCTGAGAGACCTTACAGAAAACTGTTCTATGAGGGACCCATGTTCAGATACGAGAGACCTCAGGCGGGTAGATACAGACAGTTCCATCAGATAGGTGCGGAGATATTCGGTGTGGGCGATCCAGAAGCGGATTTTGAGATCATTGAAATTGTTTACAAAATACTTAAGGAGCTTAACATAACCGTGGTTATAGAAATAAACTCCCTCGGGTGTTTAAAATGCAGACCCGCATACAGGGAAGAGCTTGTTAAATTCCTCAATGAAGTTGAAGAGAATCTATGTGAAGTATGTAAGGAAAGAAAGGATAAAAATCCCTTGAGGGTTCTTGATTGTAAGGTTGAAACATGCAGGGAAACATTTAAATCCTCACCAAAGGTGATAGACTATCTCTGTGAGGAATGCAAAGAGCATTTTGAAAGACTCCAAAGTTTCCTTAATTCCTCGGATATACCTTACAGGATAAATCCTTCTCTTGTCAGAGGGCTTGACTACTACAGCAGAACGGTTTTTGAAGCGGTTTCCGATGAACTCAATACAACAATAATAGCGGGAGGAAGATATGATTATCTCGTTGAACAGCTCGGTGGTCCCCCTACACCGGCAACGGGCTTTGCTGTAGGGATAGAAAGAACAGCATTGCTGTTGCCCGATGTAGAAGAGGATGTTGAAAGTTACATAGTTATACCCTTTGGTGAAGTAAAAGAGTATGCCATTAAGGTAGCAGATATCTTGAGAAGTAAAGGATATACAGTAGAGTTTTCATACAGAAGGGGGGGACTAAGAAAGCAACTTGAATATGCGGATAAGATGGGTTTTAGATACGCTGTTATAATAGGCGAAAATGAGATGAACGAAGGAAAAGTTACCCTCAAGGATATGAGGGAAGGTGTTCAGGTTACTAAGAATATAGAGGAGCTGTAAGCATACTCATCCCGCTTTCTCACTTTAATAAACAGATCTCTTAAAACTTCACTTATAACCTTTTTGAGCTTCTTCCTTATAGGCTCCCACATATTTTTCCTCAGCGTAAAAAAGTATCCTGTCTCTCCTATGGTGTCTGCCACCACCCTCCTTCCCTTGTAAACTCTTGCATGTATCTTTATGCTGTGCCTTATATATTCGCCAAATTCATCCTTTGAGTGTTTAAAACTTACAACAATTTTATCTTCTGCGTCCGGACTTATATCAACACCGAAGTTTCTGAGCGTATTTTCTATTATGTCCCTTACATCAACGGGAGAGTCTTCTATAATGAGTCTGTACTTCTGGAGGGTTTCACTTTCTGGTACAAGTCTTATATTAATTACTTTTGTCGTACCCTTCATTGCATAGAACCTGCCCTTAACGGGATAATAGCCCTTTTTTGAAACAGTAAATATGTACATGCGTTCCGGTAGATAAATGGGCTTGTAGGGTTCGTATATAACACCGTTTATTTTTACTGTTGCGTCTTCCGGCTCAGTATAAAATATAACAGCGGAGAAGTTTAATCTTTTAAGCACCTCATCCTTCATAGATACAACCTTTTCTATATCTATATCCCTGAGAGGCATAAGGGTATAAAGGGCTATAAGGAAATCTATCTTTCTGAGAAGTTCCCTTAGATCCTCCTTTGTCAGTTTATCTATATCCACGGAAAGCTCCATATAGATGGATTTTAAAGTAGCTTCCATTGAATCCTCATCCCAGACCGCTTTTACCCTATATTTGCCGTTTATCCTTTCTGGTTCACCGAACTTTACACCCCTTATATATCCTTTAGTCTTAAGTGATATAGAAACCCTCATTCTTTTATCAAGCTTTTCCCCTCTAAGGGCGTGCCTTAGTTTAACCTCCGAGGCAATTTCTGATACTACCAGTTCCGATATCTGTCTGAGGGCATCCTTTCTTGCCTCCTCCGGGGTTTCACCGTATCCCTCCACCCTTATATCTATTCCGGAAAAGGCAATCTTTATACCCGCAAGTATAATAAATACAACTTTTATCATTCCACCCTCAAATCATATCATCGGATCTTACCCTCAATACTAAAAGATATCCCGTATCCATCACCTTCTCAATAGGTCCGAACCCCCCGTATTTTTCCTTTATTACCTTGTACAGTTCAAAGGCATTGTTTACACCTTTTACATATACAAGATATGTAAACACATTTTTTCCAGAAGCAGTTCTTCTTATCCTACCATTTGATATCTTCTTTAAGGTTGTATAAACATTTTCATCTACTGCCTCATTACCGTTCTCAGATATAAGGACTATCTTAAAGGGCCTTCCCTTCTTTAATATCCTTGTCCACTCCTTCTTTATTTGAAAAGTTATCTTATCCGCCGCATCCTGTGCAGCTTCCTGAATGACAGAGTTTACATCCGTCACCTTCCTTTCGGGGGAATAACCTGTTGAAGAAGCCAACAACTTTCCGGTGGTTGTCTGATAAGCTTCTACGGTTACGGAAGCCTTATCCACCTTTACACCCGCTACCTTTCTTGATGAAGTGGCAACATCAACCTTTACGAGGATGTCACTTCCCGCCTGAAGTGCCAACGCAAAATGGGGATCCGCTATACCTTCAAGGGCGGTTACATCCTTTATTATCTTGTCTATCTTTTCTGAACCGCTTTTTACATAAACCTCAAAACCCCTATCTTGCAAGTATTCCTGAATGGTTGTTGCAGCAATCTTTCCTTCCTTATCCTCATAGGCTACATATATTACGGGATATCCCACCTCCTCAAGTAGTTCCTCTGTGGTCTTGATTACCTCCCTCCTCTTCAAATCATCCTTTAGCAAACCTACATCAATCTTAAAAAGCAGTGTTACGAGGGTATATGCACCTTCCGTTCGCTTCCCCTTTATTTCGCTCTGCCATCTTATGTAATCGTCAACCCTTGAGAATATAAGCTTTTCAACCCTTTCAAACTCTTCCCTTTCCTCTACCGTCTTAAGTATAGGTCTGTCCCCTGCAAAAAGCACATACCAAAGTGCAGCCTTCTTTGCATCTTCAACCGCGGATTCTACACCACAACCCTTTCCCGTTGCCTTAATAACAACCTCAACGGTTGAAGAACTTTCCACAAAGGTAGCTTGCTTTGATAAGGGAAGATGTGAACGGTTGGGTACACATTCGGGCTTCTTTGCACAAGAAACAAACAACAAAGAAAGGATAATAAGGTACCAGGCGATCACTAAAGAGCCTCCACAGCAGATTTTATTCTGCCAAGAGCCTCCTCAATATCTTCATCCGTGTGTGCTGTACTTACAAACCACGCTTCAAACTGGGAAGGGGGTATCAGTACACCCTTATTGAGTAGATTTCTGAAGAACTTACCGAACAATTCCGTGTCGGATGTTTTTGCATCCTCAAAATTTCTTACACTCTTGTCCGTAAAGAAAACGGTCATCATGGATCCTATCCTGTTTATGGTATGGGGTATCCCCTTTTCCCTGAGTATTTCCGAAACGCCCTCCGCAAGCCTTTGCATTTTGATTTCAAGATCCGTGTAAGGGTTTTCTTCCCTCAAAATTGTTATAGTTTCCGCACCAGCAACCATTCCAAGGGGATTCCCAGACAGAGTTCCCGCCTGATAAACAGGACCTTCCGGAGCAATCTGAGACATTATTTCCCTTTTACCCCCGTAAGCTCCCACCGGCATACCCCCTCCGAGTATCTTACCCAGACATGTTATATCAGGATCAATATCAAAAACTTCCTGTGCCCCTCCTATGGAAAGCCTGAAACCCGTTATAACCTCATCAAAGATAAGCAAAGCATCGTAATTTCTTGTTACTTCCCTGAGTTCTCTTAAAAATTCCGTGTCGGGAATTACAACACCCATGTTACCCGCAACGGGTTCAACTATTACACACGCTATATCGTCCCCGTACTTTTCAAAGACTTCTTTAAGAGAGGTCACATCATTGTAGGGTATAACTATGGTTAACTTTGCTATCTCTTCGGGTATGCCCGGTGTTCCCGGTATGCCGAAGGTTGCAACACCAGAACCTGCACTGACGAGCAGGCTATCGTAGTGTCCGTGATAACAGCCCTCAAACTTCACAATATATTTCCTGCCCGTGTAACCTCTTGCCAATCTTATTGCGGACATGGTTGCTTCCGTGCCAGAAGAAACAAACCTCACCTTTTCAACTGAGGGAACCGATTCAACAACGAGTTTTGCAAGCTCAATTTCCGCGGGATTGGTAAGACCGTAAGTAAGACCTTTTTCCGCTTCTTTTTTTATCCTCTCAACGACCCTCGGATGGGTATGTCCCAATATAAGTGGTCCCCATGAGGCAAGAAAGTCTATATATTCTCTACCGTCCGCATCCCATACCCTACTTCCCCTTCCCCTGACAAGGCTTATGGGATCTCCCCCCACCGCCTTAAAAGCCCTCACAGGGCTGTTTACACCCCCCGGAAGCAGACTGATAGCTTCTTCAACGAGGGTTGAATTGCCCATAAGGTTAATTATATCAGCTAAGGTACCCCGCTTCTACACCAATACAGGCTTCGTAGACAAAGGTTATCTTTTCCTTGTATTTTTCAATTACCTCATAATTTTCCGCCCCGGGCTGAAACCATACACATCTTGCACCCACCTCAAGGGCTTCCTTTACTATTTCTTCCGCAAAGGAAGGATTACGAAAAACATTAACAATATCAATAGGTTCATCAACCTCTCTTAGGGATGAAAGCACCTTTATTCCAAGGATCTCTTGACCCGCATATCTCGGATTTATGAGATAAATCTTATGTTGTCCCTTCTCAATTACCCTTGCGGTGACATAATAAGAAGGTCTATCCTCCTTAGGAGAAATACCCACAACCGCGACTGTCTTTGCCTTCTTTAAAACCTCAAGAGCGTCTTCCCTGTGTTTGACCTTCTCTTCCATAACCGACCTCCACCGATTGGGATGGTGATATATTATTACACATTATGAGCCTTAAAATATACAACACATTGACTGGAAAGCTTGAGGAGTTTGTACCTGTCAATCCCCCTCATGTTCTCATATACACCTGCGGTGTTACTGTATATGACGATTCCCATGTGGGTCACGGAAGGAGCCTTATAGTATTTGATGTCTTCAGAAGATTTCTTGAACATTTAGGCTACAGGGTGAAGTTTATAAGAAACTTTACGGATGTTGATGACAAGATTATAAACAGGGCTAAGGAAGAATGTGTTGACTTTATGACCATAGCGAACAGATATATAGCCAGTTATTACATAGATATGGAAGCTATAGGTGTAAGGCCCGCGGATGTTGAACCGAGGGTTACAGAGCATATAGAAGAGATAATAGAAGTTATAGAAAAGCTGATAGAAAAAGGGATAGCCTATGAATCAGGGGGAGATGTTTACTTTTCTGTAAGGTCTTTTGCCGATTACGGGAAGCTTTCAAAAAGAAGTGTTGAGGAACTTGAGGCGGGGGCAAGAGTTGAACCTTCTGAGAAAAAGAGAGATCCCTTAGATTTTGCCCTTTGGAAGTCTTCAAAGGAGGGAGAACCATCCTGGGATTCACCGTGGGGTAAAGGAAGACCGGGATGGCACACAGAGTGTGTAGCAATGATATTCAAACATTTAGGACAGACTATTGATATACATGGCGGGGGTCTTGATCTTGTATTTCCCCACCATGAAAATGAAATAGCTCAGGCGGAAGCAATTACGGGAAAACCCTTTGCACGCTACTGGATGCACAACGGCTTGGTAACGGTGGGTGGTCAGAAGATGTCAAAATCCTTGGGCAATTATGTAACATTGAGAGAAATATACAGTAAGTATCATCCGGATGTACTAAGACTTCTTGTACTCTTTACCCATTACAGGAGTCCTCTTGATTTCTCTTGGGAAAAGATGGAAGAAACTCAGAGGGCGTACAATAGGATAAAGTCTGCCATAGATGACCTTGATATTCTTAAAGGACTAAAAATAAAAGAATCTACCGCAGGTTCACATCCCCTTTATGATAAAGTCAAAAAGGCTGAGGAGAAATTCTTTGAAGCATTGAGTGAAGACTTCAATACACCTGAGGCCCTTGCCCACATATTTGGGCTTGTTTCGGAGTTAGGGCAGATAAAACAGAAGAACATAAAAGAGGGTAGCATAGAGAAAACCGAACTGGAAGCGTACGAATTTGCAGTCAATTCCATACTTAACAATATGAGGGGCATCTTCGGTATGTTTGAAGAAGAGAGAGAAGGTTGTAAGAGAAGTCCCATTTCCTTAGGAGGGGAAGCGGAAAAATCTGTATTAGAGGACAAGCTCATAGAGATACTTGTTGAAGCAAGGAATGTGGCGAGGAAGGAAAAGGTTTACTCCGTAGCTGACTATATAAGGGATAAACTTCATGAGATGGGTATAATTTTGGAAGATACCCCCGCTGGCACAAAATGGAAAAGGGAATAGAGGAGTAATAAAGTGACACTGATACTTGACGGTAGATCCCTTTCCGAAAAGATAAGGCAGGAAATTAAGAAAGAGGTTGAAGTATTTTTACAAAAGGGTTTAAGAAGACCTGCCCTTGCGGTTATACTTGTAGGAGATGACCCTGCCAGCCAGATTTATGTTAACAACAAGAGGAAAGCATGTGAGAAGGTAGGAATAAGATCCTTATATTACAAGCTCCCTCAAAATACGAGGCATGAAGAGCTTCTTGAACTTATAGCCCAGCTAAACGCGGACGAGGAAGTTGACGGCATACTCGTGCAGTTACCTCTGCCCGAGCAGATAAATCAAAGGGAGATTATAACAAGCATAGCACCATCAAAGGATGTGGATGGCTTTCATCCTGAAAATATGGGTATGCTGTTGTCGGGGTCGGAAGAAGGTTTCATACCCTGTACACCTTTAGGTATAGATATACTACTAAAACACTACAACATAGATCCCAAGGGTGCAAATGTAACCATCGTGGGAGCAGGGTTTATTGTTGGAAGACCCCTATCCGCCCTTATGCTGAACAGGAATGCTACTGTAAGTGTATGTCATATATATACACGGGATATATCCGTTTTTACTCGTGAGGCGGATATACTCATATCCGCAACAGGTGTACCGGGACTTATAGACAAGGAAAAGGTTAAAGAGGGTGCCATAGTTATTGATGTGGGGATAAGCAAAGTTAACGGTAAGATAGTGGGTGATGTAAGGTTTAATGAAGTGAAGGAAAAGGTTAAGGCAATTACACCCGTACCGGGCGGTGTAGGTCCGATGACAGTTACAGCTTTGCTTTTGAATACGGTTAAGGCTTACAAAAAAAGGGTTTATTCTATATCAACTATAAAACCGTAAATGTTTATTTTCCTTAATATCTTCAATTTTTTCTTAGCCTCTTTCCTTGTATCAAACTTTCCAAGGATCACCTTATAGATACCTGAGGATTCTGATATAAAGACATTTTGGAAACCGAGTTTTTTCAATCTTTGAACCATCTTCTCCGCCTTAGATTTCTTTGAAAAGGCTCCCACCTGAATACCATACTTTGGCTTCTTTTCCTCCTGCTTTTTTATAACTATACCTTCAGTTTTTTTCTCTTTAACAGCTATACCTTCCTTTTTCCTTCTTAATTCTATCTTTTTCTGAATCTCCTTAGCCTTTTTTATTCCTTCCCTTTGCTTCTGCTCTATTATAAGGATTTTACTGAGTAGATCGTAGGCCTCCTTTCTTTGAAATTCATTAGTCTGCTTATGTTCAAATACACTCCTTATCATTTCCTTTGCAAGATCGTACTTTGCCATATCTATATAAAGCCTTGCAAGACTAAGGTATATAGAAGGGCTTTTAAAGTTATTTGCAAGGAGGGAGGTATAAACCTTTTCCGCCTTCTCATACTCCTTTATCTCAAGATATGCGCTTCCGAGTTCAAGCTGGGCTTCAACAAAGAGGGGATTGTATGCTGTAGCCTTTTTTAGATTCTTTATGTATCCCTCTTTATCATCAAGCTCCTTCTTAAGTTTTGCCATATAAAAGTAGGCTATGTGCTTCTTTTCAAAGGTTTCATCATTTATAACCTCGCTCAAATATTTTTCCGCCTCCTTATACCTTTTTGTTCTGAGATAGAGGATTCCGAGATTGAGGCGTGCATCACCGAAATGTTCATCTATCTCTAAAGCCTTCTTTAAACACCTCTCAGCCTTTTCCCACTCTTCAACCTCCATGTAAACCTGACCCAAGGCATTCCATATAATAGGTTCATCCTCCTTAACACGCGCTGCCTTATGTAGATTTGCTGTTGCTTCCGAGAAATTCTTTGAATAGTATGCAGACATCCCCATATCGTAGTAATATCTCCATTGGCTTTCCTTATCCTTTGTTGAAAAGGGAGTGCATGATATTACGATAATAAGGAAACCAAGATATAAAATTCTTCTCATCTTATGATGATAACATTACCGAATACCTTTCTGAGCTTTGTAAGAGCATCCTTCAGTTTATCCTCTTCAATCTTAACCCTAACCTTAAAAAACCCGTCCTCCCTTAAAATGATTGCAGTATAACCCATATTCGCTATCTTCTTGAGTGCAACCTTTGCATTCTTTTCTTTTGAGAAAGCTCCCACCTGAATTATTTTTGTTTTTGTTTTTACTTTTTTAACATTATTTTTTTGGGGCTTCTTTATGTCCTTTACAACCTTTTGTCTTTTCTGTTCTTCTTCCTTTTCTTTTTCCTCCTTCAGTTTTATGTTATCCGCCAGCTCCTTTCTTATTTCTTTATTGCTTCTTTCTTTATAAACTATAGGAGGTGGATTCGCTATAGGTTTGTTTGAATATATCCACTCGTTAAGTCCTAAGTAAAAGAAGACAAGCGCAACCAGAAGACCTATCAACAATACAATCCTGTATCCCTTCATAACATTTCCTACATACTTTCTGGTGCCTCAACCCCCATTAACTCAAGGGCAAAGGCAAAAACATCCCTCAAGCCCTTTATTAGTGTGTATCTCGCCATAGATATATTTATATCATCACCTACAATACGGTGACTGTTGTAGTAGCTGTGAAATAGGGAAGCCATATCCTGCAGAAAGTATGTAATAACGTGAGGTTCCTTTTTATACACTATCTCCGTCAATTCATCGCCGAACATAACAGCCTTCTTTATAAGTTCCATCTCCTCTTCCAGCTCTAAAAGGTTAAGATATCTTGCAAAGTCTTCGGGTAAGTTATCAACTCCGTATCTGTTCTTCATCTCCCTTGAAATACCGCACATGCGGGCATGGGCATACTGGACATAGAAAACGGGATTTTCCGACGATTTCTCCTTAACCACATCAACATCTATGCTCAGGGGGGTATCACTTCTCTTAGTAAGGAACATAAATCTTACAGCATCCTTACCAATTTCTTCTATAAGTTCCCTTAGTGTTACAAATTCACCACTCCTCTTTGACATCTTAATTTCTTTGCCCTCCCTGAAGAGCTTAACCATCTGCACAAAGTACACTTCTAACCAGTCTTCTGGTATATCAAGGGCTTTCAGCGCCGCTTTTAGTCTCCTTTCATACCCATGATGATCCGCACCCCAGAGGTTTATCACCTTTTTAAAACCGCGTGAAAATTTTTCGTAATGATATGCTATATCTGAAGCAAAATAGGTATAATTTCCATCGGATTTTCTTATAACTCTGTCTTTGTCGTCTCCGAAGAGGGAAGATTTAAACCACAAGGCACCATCTTTCTCATATATAAGATCCTTTTCTTCCAATATTTTTATTACTTTATCAACCAAACCCTTCTCATACAAAGATCGCTCGCTGAACCATACATCAAAATGCACATCCAAATCTTCAAGATCTTCTCTTATCCTTTTTAGCATTTCGGATAAACCGTACTCAATACAAAAATCAATAGCCTCCTCCTCAGAAAGTGATAGCAACGTATTTCCCTTTTCCTTTACAATGTTCTCAGCAATATCTCTTATGTATTCTCCCCTGTATCCTTCTTCCGGAAAGGGATAGGATTTACCCATCAACTCCATATATCTTGCGTATATTGATTTACCGAGTAAGTAGACCTGATTACCCGCATCATTCACATAGTACTCACGGGTGATTGTGTATCCGAAAAACTCAAGCACATTACAAAGCACATCGCCCACAATTGCTCCCCTTCCGTGACCCAGATGAAGGGGTCCTGTAGGATTAGCACTTACAAATTCAACTTGTACCTTCTCACCTTTACCTATATTCTTTCTGAACTTCCTATCCACTCCCTCTCTTATAAGGGAAGTAAATTCTTCAATCCACACCTCCCTCTTTATATCCATATTTATAAAGCCTTTTTCAATCCTGACATCCGAAAACACACCCGAATCCAATAATTTCTCAGCGAGGGCGTTTCCTATTTCTTGGGGAGATTTTTTAAGAGCCTTATTTAGTATAAAAGCCACGTTGGTTGAAAGATCCCCCCACTCTTTTTCCCTCGGAACCTCAACCTTGAACCTTGCCTCTTTTACACCAAAGAGTGATTCCACCGCCTCCTTTATAAGATGTGCTACCCTTTCCTTCATAGGAGAAGTATTTTATATATTTTTGCTTACAGAAGCCCCTATAACATCCTTTCTCTCTTTACCGTATATCTCCTTTATTCTCACCCCGAAATTCTCCCCTATGGTGACTATCTCCCCCCTTGCAACAAGCTTACCGTTAACTTTAATATCAACAGGATCACTTATCTCGCGATTAAGTTCAACGATCGCACCCGGATTTAGATCAAGAACATCCTTTAAGGGCATCTCCGCTTCTCCTATAATAACTTCAACGTTAAGGGGTATTTCAAGTATGCTCTGAAGGTCTAACTTAAGCTCCGCCTCAGCGGATGCGCTTACATCTTCCCCACTTTCACTTTCCGCCTTTTCTGAACTTGCCTTTGACAATTCTTCCTGCTCTTTTAAAGCTTCTTCCCAAGATTTTGCAAGTTCTTCCTGATCTATCTCTTCCTTGTTTGTTTCTTCACTGGTCTGTTCTTCCTTTTTTTCCTCTTCCATCATTCCTCCTCCATGAATTCCAAAATCTTTATAGCCTTCATTGTACCCGATTCTCCCAAAATAGCTTTAAGTTTCGGAACACCTTGTATTTTTACCTTAATAGGTTCTTTAATATGGGTGTTTAGTTTCAATACATGGCCCTCTTCAAGATTGAGAAGATCCTGGATAGTTATAACCGTTTCACCCAAGGAAGCTTCCAACTTAACAGGGACATTTTTCATATTATCAATCAAATTTTCTTTAACCGAGACTATATCTATCTCAGAGACATTCCTCAATTTTTCTTTAAAGGGTTCAATACTTCTTTCAGGTATTGCCATATAAACAAACCCTTCAAATCCTTCAATATCAATAATTATCTTTGATACTATAAATCTCTCCCTTGGACTTGCCACTGTAAGAAACTTAGGATTTACCTCAATACCCATTATTTCAATATTTCCTTCTATGACAATATTCCAGGCTTCTTCAAAAGATTTCACCAACACATCCACAACCCTTCTTATTATTCTCATTTCCACCCTTGTAAACTCTTTACCTTCAACTTTGTAAGGTTTGGGCGCTCCACCGAATATACTGCTTACTATGACAAAAATAAGCTTGGGATCAACAACAAGAAAACTGCTTCCTTTCAAAGGGTTTATATTTAAAATTGCTATTGCGGAGGGAAGGGGTATCTTAAGTATAAAATCTGAAAACTTTATTAGGGTTATATCCTCCGATCTTACATCAGTAAGGTTAACCACTATGGTTGCAAGTCCTGTCTTTACATTCCTTACCCACTTCTCAATTATTAACTCAAGTCCAGCAACCCTGCTCATTGAAACATGTTCAAGGGAGTTAAGGTCAAAAGTCTTTACCTGGGAGGTGTCTATTGCTGATTCTTCTTCCCCAGCTTCTTTACCGAGGCTCTGAAGCAGTAAGTCTATTTCTTCCTGAGATAGAAACTTGTCAGCCATACTTTACCCTCTTAGAAGTTAGAATAAATCTATATTAGCTGATGTCAAGGAAAACATTAAAAATTTTTCTGTAAAACTTTTTAAAAAGCTTCCGAATTTTATATATTGTTAATTATGGGTATCAAAGATCTTGAGACTATGGTAAAGAACCTTTTGGAGGAGATATCAGTACTTGAGTCCAAAATAAGTGAAATAAGTAAGCCCCTTGAGGAAACTTCTCAAACGTTGCCCTCCGCAACTAAGAGTCTGCAGGATATAATCACCTATACGGAAAATATAACTCACCAGCTCATGAGTATAACGGAAGAGATTCAATCAAGCATAGCGGATATCAGTAAGAGGGTTGATTTCCTGCTTCAACTCAACCCGACCCAACGAATAAGACAGGAGCTTGAAGCTATAAAAGAAAAAGGTGATTTTGTAAATAACAAAATACTTGAGATGATGTCTCTTTTTTCTTTTCAAGATCTTGTAAGTCAACAGCTACAGCTTGTCATAGACATAATTGAGGGTATAAAGAAAAAATTAATAGAGCTTGCTGTTTATTCCGCTATTTCTGAAGATTCTGTTGATAAAGAAAGAGCTGATGAGATTAAAGGTAAAGTGTCACAGATATTAAACAAAGAAAGGGTGTCTCAAGATGACATAGATAAGCTAATGGAGGAATTGGGATTATAAGGAGGTCTCTTTATGGGTATGCCACCAACAAATATAAAAATACTTGTTGTGGATGATATGAGTACTATGAGAAGGATAGTTAAATCTATTCTAAACCAGCTTGGTTTTACAAATATTGAGGAGGCGGAAAACGGAAAACAAGCGCTTGCTAAGTTGAAGGCTGAAAAATTTGACTTTGTGGTTACGGATTGGAATATGCCCGAGATGGACGGACTTGAACTTGTAAAAGCTATAAGAAGCGATGATGAACTAAAGAACATACCTGTGCTAATGGTAACAGCGGAAGGTAAGAAAGAAAATGTTATTGAAGCCCTCAAGGCAGGAGTCAACAATTATATTGTGAAACCCTTTACGCCGGAGGTTTTAAAGGAAAAAATAGAAAAGATTTTTGGAGGTTAAATATGTATCCTTCCATTGACAGGTATATGGATGTTCTGGAGGAAGGTGTAATACTTTTTGAAGACGGAAAGCCGAGCCTCTTTAACACAAAGGCTAAGGTGTTATCTAAGGGTAATATTGAAAATATTGAGGATAATCCGAACATAGAATTCCTTGTGAAAGATAAGAGGGTATGGATATTTAGGGAAAAATTCAAAAAGCCTGTACCCACTAAGGAGCTTGAAGGTATAGCTGACAAGTTAAGCTATATAGCCTCCGATATAGTAGAAAGCTTTGAAGAGATGGAAAAGATAATGGAAGCTATAGAAGAGAGCGTTAAGGTAATAAACAACGTAGCTAACTTTTCATCTGACATATACAATGAACTTAAGAGGGATATAGAATACGTAAGCAAATTATACGCGGAATCAGAAAACATAAATAGAATAATTTCTCTCATAAATGAAATCTCCGAACAGACCAACCTTCTTGCCCTAAATGCTGCGATAGAGGCGGCAAGAGCGGGAGAAATGGGAAGAGGTTTTGCAGTTGTAGCAGATGAAGTAAGAAAACTTGCCAATAAAGCAATGGAATCAACAGAAAACATAAAGAAGGTCTTAAACGAGATAAGGGCAAAAATAAAGGAAATATCAGGTTATTTGGAAGCAACGTCAGATAAAAGCAAGGAACAGAAAGATTTAGCGGAAAATGCAAAGGTTATCATAGAAAAAACCAAGGAAAAAATAGAGAAAATTTCCGATTCTTTTAAAGAAATAGCTTATAGCATTGAGAGTCATTTAAATGTTGTGGATGATACGGTGAGAAGTGTAGGAGGTTAGTGATGGAAAAAGTGGAAAGGGATAAAGTTATAGAAGAGCTTAAGCAAGACGCGGAACAAATAAGATCAATGGTTGAAAACTTAACAAAGATAGCCAAACAGACAAATCTTCTCGCCCTTAACGCTGCCATAGAAGCGGCGAGGGTAGGAGAAATGGGCAAAGGTTTTGCAGTTGTTGCGGGGGAATTCAGAAGACTGGCTGACAATACAAGTAGGATAGCCAATGAGATTAAAAAACTTATGCTCAGCATAGAGGAAAAAATGGAAACTTTGGAAGAAGGAGAAGGGTAGGTATGGAATCTAAATCTACAGGACTCCCAGAGGTTTTAAAAGCTGGATCTAATGAACTTGAGATTGTTGATTTCAGAATATTTGAAGATAAAGACGGCGAAGTTTATGAATGGATATTCGGTGTTAATGTAGCCAAGGTCAGGGAAGTTCTAAGGTTACCCAAGCTAACAAAGGTTCCGAATATGCCCGAAGTTGTTGAAGGAATGGCTGAGATAAGGGGTAAGCTTATACCTGTTGTCAGTTTATGCAAATGGATGGGTATTGAAGAACCTCCAGAGAGGAGGAAGTTCCTGTTACATCTGGAATTCCTCAGGGAAAATGTGGGCATAATAGTACACGATGCTAAAAGGATAAGAAGGATAACATGGTCTGATATAAAGAAGGCTCCGGACATACTTAACGATAAATTAAACGGAAGAATAACTGGGGTTGTTCATACTGAGGACGGGCTTTTAATAATACTTGACTTTGAAGGGATACTCAGTGATATGAACCTTCTCGTAATATTTGAGGAGAATGAAGCAAAGGAAGTAAAATCCAAAAAGAGCCTGACAGTCTTATTGGCGGAGGATTCTCCCGTTGCGAGGAAGATAATAAGCGACATCATTGAGAGCGCCGGTCACAATGTTATAAAGGCGGAGGACGGTCAGGCGGCGTGGGACATATTACAGCATTACCTGGAGCTTGCCCAGAAGGAAAACAAAAATATAACGGATTACATACAGGTACTTGTTACGGACCTTGAAATGCCCCGTATGGATGGATTTACCCTCGTTAAGAAAATTAAGGAAACGGTGGGTCTTATGAACTTACCCGTTATAGTTAATACAACCCTTAGTGATGAGGCAAACATGGATAAGGCTTTCAGGGTGGGAGCCGATGATTTTTTGGTAAAGTTTGACGCCAAGATGTTACTTGACATGATACATAAACACGGAGGAGTCAGCAGTGATTCCGGATGAAATGAAAGAGATCTTTGAAGAGTTTGCGGTAGAAGCAAGGGAACAACTTGAGAGTCTTGAAAATGACATGCTTGAACTTGAAAAGGATCCGGAAAATGAGGAACTCCTTAATAGAGCCTTCAGGAGTATGCATACCATAAAGGGAGGTGCTGGTTTTCTCGGTTTAAACCCGATAGTTGAAGTTGCTCATAAGGCGGAAGACCTTCTCGGATTGATGAGGAGCGGGGAGCTGAAACTTA
>JALWWX010000238.1 GCA_027078675.1 Aquificales bacterium
TAAAGAAGAAAACCCACAGGGAACTCGCCTCTTTGGCAGGTTCTTCAAGGGAAGCTGTTACAAAAGCCATGAAGGCACTCACCTTCAGAAATTTTGTAAAACAGGAAGGAGATTACATATATATTTCACCCGAAGCGGAAGAGTATGTTGAGGTTCAACTTACATAGTGTGACTTTTACCTTGAGGCTTTACGAGTGTTCACTATTAAATGTTTTAAAAATAAATGAAGGAGGTTTAAAATGAGGAGTAAACTGCTCTTACTGTCGGGAGTTTTGGCAACCGCAGGAGTTATAGCCTGCGGAGGTGGTGGAGGTGGTGATAAAATCAAAAACTTTACAGATTTAAGCCCAGAGGAACAGGCGGGTGTAAGTAGTAATGTAGCAATTATGTTTAATTCAGGAAATCAACAAGGAGCTATAGCAAATATAAGTGATGGCCTCTCAGGATTTGTAAGCTCACAGTCAAGTCAATTTTCCATTCTAAGTGTTTCAAGGGGACTAAGTAAGATGGCAAAAAATTTAAGTGTAAAACAAGCCGCAACTTGTTCATGTGATAATGCTGGTGGAACATGTAGTCTAACAGGTTCGTCCAACGGTGTATATACATTTCAAGTAGAAAACTGTCGAATGGCGGGTTACACTTACAACTGCACTATAGTGGTAGATACCAGTAATGCACCTACGTTCACATTTACATTGAAGAGTGGGTGTGAAATAAGTAGTCCTACAGGAGCTATAAGTGTCTCTAATGATTTAACTTGGAAATATAGCTTTGACGATAGTTTGTGCGTATCACAGGGAGGATACATAGAGGATATGAGAATAAATGGAGGTCCGATTAGTATGGAAAAGAGCGGGAATATCGTTTCTATAAGTTATGAAAATCTTAGCTTCTCAACAGATGTTTACTGTGCAGAAGCCAATGTGATCTATTGGAGTGTAAACGGTTCAATAACGTATGAAGATAACTTCTGTGCAAATGCAAGGGTGGAAATAAATGTAAAAACAGATCCCAATTTCTATTATGACACATCTACCGATACATGTGGTGGTAGTATGTTAATAAATGACGGACAAGTAGTCGTTAATGCAAATACCGATTGTTCGGTTGAAGTTCTTGATAGCAACGGTCAACCTATTCCAGAACCAACTCAAACCTGTCAGTGGTAAAATCTAAGCAGTAAGGGGGCTTATAGGCCCCCTTCCATAAACCTCTCTTTTTCTGAGATTATCAAATTATTTGTTATATACTATTAGGTCATAAAAATACTAAAGGAGGCTTATAATGAAAGAAAAATATTTCTTGCTACCGACAAGTTTATCAATATTTATGTTTACAGCTTGCGGAGGCGGTGGTGGCGAAATTACCAATTTAGGAGAACTCAGTAAAGATGCTCAATATACCTTAGCAAGCAATATATTAAATCAAACATATGACAATGCAAGTGGAGTGAAAGGAAGATTAGTTTTCATGCAGTCTTCAGAAGCAAATATGCCTAACATGTTATATATTAGTCTCAAAGTTTTAGAAATGATAACAAAGGAAAACGTTTATGAAACTATGCAAATGCATTCCCAACCTTGCTCAAACGGAGGGCACATGAATAAGGACATTAATCCGAATCCATCAGGAGATGGCGGTAATTACAGATTTGAACTTAATAACTGTCAAATGGGAATGGACCAACCTATAGTGGACTGTGTAATAAGTGGTTCATGGAAGGGTCCACAGAATGACCCTAATTTCGCAGAGATAACCTATAGTGACGGTTGTACCATAAGACATTGTAACAATGATACTGGCAAGTGCATGAGTATGAAAAAAGAAGGAAAAATGACCTGGTCGTTAAATATAAATAAGATAGGTAGCAGTTGTCAAGATTCTAAGTACGGAATAGACGCAACAATAAACATAAATGGAGGTCCTTTAAGTATAAAAAATGAAGGCAATAATAATAAATACTCTATTAGTTTTAATAATTTAAGGATGGATGTTGATGCATACTGCTCCGGCAAAGATAAAATATCTGCAAACATAAATGGTAGCATAACCTACGAAGACAATTTCTGTGCAAAAAATAGGGTTTCTGTAAACATAAAAACCGAGTCCGTATTTTACGAAGATACTTCTGTACCCACATGCGGTGGCAGAATATCTTTGAATAACGGTCAAGTAGTTATTGAAGCCTCACAGGATGATACTAATATGTATTGCAATATCCAAATTATTGGAACCGACGGCAAACCTATTAATCCACATGATATTAAAATGTGCATGTTCTGATAAAGAAGGGGGCTTATGGGCCCCCTCCTTTTTATCAATCTACGGGTTTGGCATCCGCAACATCATCTCCACCTTTCTTTTCTTCAGAAGGGCCCGTTTGAGTTTGACCCGCGGACTGGTAGAGTATTGATCCTATGGCGGAGGAAACCTCAAGCACTCTATCTATAGCCCTTTGAATTTCTTCAGCATTTTGAGATTCCATAACCTTTTTAGCATTATCAATAACCTCTTGCGCTTCTTTAACCTTATCTTCAGGGAGTTTGTCTTTGTTTTCCCTTATAATCTTTTCAAGATTGTAAACAAGTTGATCCAACTGATTTCTTTTCTCAACAAGCTCTTTTCTCTTCCTGTCTTCTTCCGCATGTTCTTCAGCTTCCTTTATCATCCTCTCTATCTCTTCTTGTGTAAGTCCGGAAGAAGCTTGAACTCTTATGGACTGTTCTTTACCAGTAGCGGTATCCTTTGCGGTAACATGGAGTATTCCGTCCGCGTCTATGTCAAAGCATACCTCAATCTTGGGTACACCCCTCGGAGCTGGAGGTATTCCCGTTAAGTAGAATTTGCCCAAGGATTTATTGTCCTTAGCCATTGGTCTTTCACCTTGGAGAACATGAATTTCAACTTCCGTTTGGTAATCTGATGCGGTTGTGAATATCTCACATTTTCTGTAAGGAATGGGTGTGTTCCTCGGAATAAGTACGGTCATAACACCGCCATAAGTCTCTACTCCCAAGGAGAGAGGGGTAACATCCACAAGCAGTATTTCCTTAACATCTCCGGAGAGAACTCCCGCCTGTATGGCAGCACCTACCGCAACAACCTCATCCGGATTAACACCTTTATGGGGTTCTTTACCAAAGAACTCTTTTATCCTTTGCTGAACAAGAGGTATCC
>JALWWX010000239.1 GCA_027078675.1 Aquificales bacterium
GATAAGGATGTGAAGGCTGTATTTGTTAACATATTCGGAGGTATTTTAAGGTGTGACAGGTTGGCGCAGGGTCTCATAGAGGCGGTGAGGAATGTCAAGACTGATATTCCCATAGTTGTGAGGATGGAAGGTACAAATGTGGAAGAAGGTAAGAGGATGTTGAAAGAGTCGGGGTTGAACTTTGTCAGCGCGGATGATATGTGGGACGGTGCAAAGAAAGCTGTAGAGCTTGCAGGGAGGTATGAGTAATGTCTATTATAGTTGACAAGAATACGAAGGTTGTTGTTCAGGGGATCACCGGAAAGGAAGGATCCTTTCACGCAGTGCAGTGTAAAAACTACGGTACTAAGGTTGTTGCAGGCGTTACACCTGGGAAAGGCGGTCAAGAGGTTGAGGGTATTCCCGTTTTTAATACTGTTAGGGAAGCTGTTGAAGAGACTGGGGCCAACTGTTCCCTTATATTTGTTCCCGCTCCATTCGCTCCCGATGCGATTGTTGAGGCGCTGGACAGCGGTATTTCTGTGGTTGTATGTATAACAGAGGGTATACCAGCACACGACATGGTGAAGGTTAAGGATTATTTGAAAAAGAATTATCCAGAGTCCGTACTCATAGGTCCGAACTGCCCCGGTATTATAACACCCGGTGAAGCCAAGGTGGGTATTATGCCCGGTCATATATTCAAAAAGGGAAGGATTGGCATAGTGTCCCGTAGTGGTACCCTTACCTACGAGGCTGCTTATCAACTTACAAGGGTGGGTCTCGGTCAGTCAACAGCGGTAGGTATCGGAGGTGATCCCGTTCACGGGCTTTCCCATAGGGAAGTTATTGAGATGTTCAATGAGGATCCGGAAACGGAAGCAATCCTTCTTATAGGTGAAATAGGTGGTACGGAGGAAGAGGAAGCTGCGGAGTATATTGACAAATATGTTGATAAACCTGTTTTTGCATATATTGCTGGTATAACTGCACCTCCAGGTAAAAGGATGGGACATGCAGGAGCCATAATAACAGGGGGGAAAGGAACTGCAAAAGCAAAGATGGAAGCATTAAAGGAAGCAGGAGTTTATGTTATAGAAAATCCCGCCTTTATAGGAGAAACGGTGGCAAGGACCTTGGGTGTGCTTGAGGCATCTCAGGAGAAGAGAACGTGCGAAGCGGATTAGAGAGGTTGAGCGGTAAAGTAGTTATAGTAGGCGCCCAGTGGGGTGATGAGGGAAAAGGAAAGATAGTTGATCTTTTATCCGCGGATTATGATATAACCGTAAGGTATCAGGGGGGGAGCAATGCAGGTCATACGGTAATCCTCGGCGGTGAGAAGTTTATACTTCATTTACTACCTACGGGCATACTCCAGGAGGGTACGAAGGGTATAGTGGCTCAGGGTATGGTTATAGATTTGGAAGTTCTGAATGAGGAAATAGAAGATATAGAGAGGAGGGGAATAAAGATAAGAGACAGGTTAATGATCAGTGACAGGGCTCATTTGGTACTTCCTTACCATAAACTTTTGGACAAGTTGTTTGAGAAGAAGAAGGGGATAGGAACAACCCTGAGGGGTATAGGGCCAGCCTATATGTTCAAGTACGGCAGAAGGGGTATAAGGATATCCGATCTTGAGGATGAAAGGAGGGCTTTTAATCTTATTAAAGACAACATTGAATTTACCCGTGAGCTGTGTGAAAAGGTTTACTGCGAAACCTTTGATTTGAATGTGGATGAGATATATGAAAAGACGATGGATCTTTACAGAAATATAAAAGAGCTGGTGGGGGATGTTTCCCTGTTCCTTTTGAATACCAAGGAGAGTATCCTTTTTGAAGGTGCTCAGGGAACTATGCTTGATATAGACATGGGTACATATCCCTTTGTAACTTCATCCAATGCTTCCGCACTCGGTTTGACAAACGGTACGGGGTTACCGCCGAGTTTTTTCAGTGATGCCTTTGTTATAGGTGTATCAAAGGCTTACACAACAAGGGTTGGCGGGGGACCTTTTCCTACGGAGCTTTTCGGAGAAGAGGCGGATAGGATAAGGGAGTGGGGGAATGAATATGGTTCTACAACAGGAAGACCGAGGAGGTGTGGATGGTTGGATCTTGTTGCCCTTAAACATGCGGTTCGTGTTAACGGGTTAAAGGGAATAATACTGACAAAACTTGATGTGCTTGATAATCTTGATGAAATAAAAGTTTGTGTTGCCTACGAGTGTGATGGTGTAAATATAGATTACTTTCCCGCTTCCCTTTCACTCCTTGAAAGATGCAAGCCTGTTTATAAGGTTTTCAAGGGTTGGAGAAAAAGTACGAGGGGGCTGAGGGATCCCGACGGACTACCTGACGGTGCTGTGGATTATATCCATTTTATAGAGGAGTACACTGGTGTACCTATAATCCTGCTTTCAACGGGACCGGAAAGGGAAGAGTATATAAACCTGTATGAAAGGGCAAAAGCGTGAAGAATGATAAAAAGGGAATTTTCCGCAGGCGGAGTACTGTTTAAGGGTGATGAGGTGCTTCTTATAAAGAATCCTTCTGGCAAGTGGACCTTTCCTAAGGGGAATATTGAGGAAGGTGAAAGACCGGAAGATACTGCGGTAAGGGAGGTTGAGGAAGAAACGGGTATAAAGGGTAAGATAGTTAAACCTTTGGGAGATATAAAGTATTGGTATATGTTTAAGGGTGAGAAAATATTTAAGAGGGTTGTGTACTATCTTATGGAGTATGAAGGTGGAGAGCCTTCACCTTCTTGGGAAGTTCAGGATGCAAGATTTTTTCCAGCGGAGGAGGTTAAGAAATTGCTTAAATATAAGGGGGATAGGGAAATATTTAAAAGGGCTTTGGAAGAAAAGGCTAAACTTTTTCATTAGGAGGGTTTACTTCATCTATGGGTGGTTCTCCTGTGATAACTTCGGGATTCTGTATGCCGAAATACTTGTAAACGGTTGAGACTATTGAAAAGGGTTCAAACTTATAGCTGTCACTCGTAGGTATTATAAATAGTCTGTTATTTTCACCCCTGCCGGTTACCTGCGTTCTTCCCACAAGCTTACCGAGAACCCTGCCGTTTATTCCCCAACCGCCCGCGGTATAGAAGTTT
>JALWWX010000240.1 GCA_027078675.1 Aquificales bacterium
ATGATGTCTGGTGAGGTTCATTAAGATAATCAAGACCAAATTTATTCATAAGCCAAAAAACGGATGCGGGATAACCAGGTATGTTTCCACATTGACCGCACGATTTGTGGTGCCAAAGCTTGTTTGTGGGTATAAGCTTTACCCTTCCTGTCCTTGTAAGAACTTCAACAGGTTGATTCTCTTCCGTTATCCTGTGTATCAATATCTCCCCTTTCGCTTCAAGCTCCTCCATCCTCTCAAATATCTCGTCATAATGGGAATGGTGATTCATAATAGGGAACGCATCCTTCTTATATCTCAAAAGTTCACCCATAACATACCTCCTTTAAATTACTCTTCCTCCTCCTCATAAAGCTCTTCATATCTTTCTTCATTCTCTTCAACTATATCCATGATTACATTGTAAAGATTGGGATCTATCTTCTCCAGCATTTCAAATATGCCCGTCTCTCTCCATATAGTGTACATCTCCATAGCAGTTTCAAGGGAAACCTCCCATGCGGTCTTCACCGATTTACCTACATCAAAGGGTATTGCCATCCTCTTTGCCCTGAGGTTTTCCATGTTATCCTGCATCTTAGGACCCCAGTCGGGGAAGAAATCTGGTTGTAACATATCCGCGGAAAGCTGATTTCCAGTAGTCATAACCTTAAGGAGTACCCTTCCGTAGGGCTTTAGGAGATCCTTCGTCGCCTCAAAGGCATTCCTGACAGCAACTTCCCTCATTATGGCCACAAGACCGCCAGGATTGTTGACAAAGGGGCACCTTATCCAACATGTAAAGCATTGAGAACAAGCCCATATATACTCGTGCATCATGTCATAAAGAACTTCTATATCATCTTCCAGAAAACGTTGAACTATCTCCCTCGGTGAATAGTCAAAGAATCTGTTGGAAGGACAAGATGCGGTACAGACACCGCAATTTAGACAACCAAAAAGGTACTCTTTAAAGCGGAAATCCGCCTTGACCTCCTCTATGATCCTGCGCTTTTCTTCGAGTGGAACAGACTTGGTTTTATCTGAAATGGGTATATTATAACCGTACTTATGACCATCCATACTTACCCTCCTTACAAGTTAACTTACCCCCCGGTATATTATAATTCAAGTAAGAAATTTTTATAAGTATATAAGAATATCCTAATTTATTAAAGAGTAATAAGGGCATACTCTCCGCTCATGACCTTTTCCAGAAATGCTGCACCTCCCAATATTCCGTCGCATATCTCTTCATTTACATCCTCCTTACTGTACTCCTCCGTAAGGTCAAGGGAGGGAACACAGAGATATATCTTGACACCCGCATCCTTTGCCATCTTTATAAAGTCATAAACGGTTTGATCCACACCAGGCCTTACCTTAACCTTTTTGGCGTTATCCTTCATAAGCAGAAAACCCGCTTCAGAAGTAAGTACCATCTCCACTTCATAGTCCATTGCGGTAGCTGCAGTAGCTAAGAAGAAAGGAGCACCTGCCTGAGGGTTAATAAGCTCACCCGTTGTAGGTTCAGCCCTCACAAAAAAAGGTATGGTAAGGATGTAAAAAAGGATCTTTTCGTACTCCATTCTATACCTCCTTAAAGGTATTTCATATAAAAAGCATCATCGGTTTTTCCGCCTGAGTTACATAGTCTATAAGGGTAGCAGCACCGCCCGGAGGTTCCAAACCGTCTATAAGGTCTTCATACTTGTACCCGAAGACCTCCATTGTCATCTGACAGGGTATAAGCTTTACACCCGCTTCTTTGCATAGTTCAATTAGCTCCGGGATACTAGCAACCCCTTTGTCCTTCATCGTCTTCTTCATCATGGAGGTCATAAAATCGGTCATACCTGGTATTATCCCCATTATTTGGGGAGGTCCCGGAAAAATAGATTCAATGACCTTAACCGGAGGAAAAGACTTTTCAACAGAAGGCGGAAAGGACATAGGCATTGCGGGGTTACCCAAAGGTGCAAGCTTAAGATTGTGCATCTTCTCTTTGTGTACTATGTTCAATCCGTAAAAAGTGAAAAATATTGCGGTATCAACACCCAAGGATGCAGCGGTTGACCCTATGATGAGAGGCGGATATGCCATATCAAGTGTACCCTTTGAAGCTATAATGGCAAGTCTTTCCTTAGACATACCTCCGCCTCCTATTTCTTCCTGATGTAGAAGAGGATCCTGTCTCCCTCCTCAACCATCTTTACAAGTTCATTACCGGTTCTTTGACAGAAGGCGGGAATATCAGCCTTTGATCCAGGATCAGTAGCAATGACTTCTAATATTTCCCCCGATTGCATGTCCTCAAGGGCCTTCTTCGTCTTAAGAACAGGTAAAGGACAGTTAAGCCCCGAAGTATCAAGCACCTTGTTTGCAGTGATATTCTCCATTGCAGAACCTCCTTTAAATTAGATTATTACAACATAATCGGATATCAAGCATTATTTATTGAAATAATGTAATAAACTGAGGTTATATTAATAAGTGAGGTGGGCGGACATGGACAGAAAAGAAGAGATTATTGAAATTTTAAAAAGAGAGGGAACTAATACTGCAAAAAGGTTGGCTGATTACTTTAATGTTTCCCTAATGACCATCTACAGGGACCTAAAGGAACTTGAAGATGAAGGAAAAATAATAAGAAAGCACGGATACATAAAACTCAATGAAAAAAAAGAAACCGAAGAAGACAGATGCAGTTTCTGTGGTAAGCAAACAGATAAGAGGGTTGAAGTAACTATCTATACTACGAAAGGAGAGAAGTATAAAGCGTGTTGTGCCCACTGCCATTTCATGATACTGAAGAATAACAAGATTGAAGAGATTGATATAGTTATGTTACAGGACTTTATAACTGGTAACCCTATAAACTTCTACAGTGCTTGGTTCGTAGTAGGTAGCAGTGCTAACCCGTGCTGTCAGCCCTCAGCCATAGCCTTCGGTTCTAAGGAAGATGCAGAAAGATTTTCAAAAGGTTTCGGCGGTACGGTAGGCGATTTTAAAACAGCCTATGAAACCACCATAAAGTTAATGAAGGCGGGCCAAAAGGTTAAACTCAGTATTTAGAAAGGGCGGACCGGGCGGTCCGCCAAAAAACCTTGGGGAGGGA
>JALWWX010000241.1 GCA_027078675.1 Aquificales bacterium
CCTGATACCGATGAGCGCTTAGCAAAAACGAATAGTATTCTTGATCCTATCAGGCGCGGTAGCGATTAGAACTACACCCCCTAGTTTTACATGATTGTTTTCTAGAACGCTTTAGGCATTAAAAAGTATATCGTTAACATATAATTTAAATTGCTAAAAAATTGGCTCAAGTGTCTCTATGTATTTAACTCGTCATCCATCAAAAAACAATCTTTTATATCGTCCATGCAAAATATTGTATATCCCTTGGGTTTTTTTATCATAAGCTTGTTATATTCAATACTGGCATATATATAAAAACTTCTTTATAGCTTTCCATCTTCCTTTAGAAAAATCAATAAAATAGTGTGGTTGGTAAAATTCAAGATCTAATCGATGATATTTTCATGACTCTGATAGTAATTCAAAATTTATTACAGCCCATTTCCTACCCCATGAACATTTTTATTAACGAGGCTACTTTTGTCATTTTATCTGCTGCTTCTGGAACCTTAGAGATTATTCCTTTTAGGTTTTCCCATACAAGAGATATAACTTTTTTATTTGGATTTTGTTTTCCCAACTGACTTTTTATAGTTTCTATA
Organism: Aquificales bacterium; assembly: GCA_027078675.1. Classification (GTDB taxonomy): domain Bacteria; phylum Aquificota; class Aquificia; order Aquificales; family Aquificaceae; genus WFWF01. The sequence continues at coordinate 585 of JALWWX010000241.1, forward strand.
TCACTTTGAATATCAGCCTTCTCTTCATCAGTTAGGACTGTGCTGCTCCTCAAAACTTCTGCGAGTTCGTCTAAATGGTGAAATAAATCTAAATATTCGTTGCGAACTATGTTATTATTCCCTACGATAGTTACACCTGAGATATTAGTTATATTGATACCGCTAAATTTATTTTGAGAGGTGAATTTAGAAGGGCCTTCAAAATGGGATATTCCTATGTCGCTTATTCTATAACTAATTTTTTCACCTTCTGTCAGCTTGTCTTTTATGAAAAATTTAGTTTTCTCTTTTTCTTCTTTAATCCAACCTCTATCAAGCAAGAAACTAATCGCACCCGCAATTTCTTGTTCTTTGTATCCTTTTTGTTTAAGAGCTTTTTTTATTTCCCTTATAGTGGCTGCTTGGTTTTTTACACTTCGAGATTTCTTGTACTTTTGATAAAGAAAATTCAAAACATCTTCTCTTACAGTGTCAGGTGATATATTATTTTGATTTTTATTACTTTTTGGCATTTTTATTCCCTCCAAAAAACCAAGGTAATTATCACCTTTTGTTAAATACTCCTTATCAAATTTTATAAAAGCCTCAGCGAACATGTAAACTTTTAACCTCCAGTAGGGTGTAGAGATTGATGAAATAAGCGAGCCAACTCCAAATAGTATCATACCTGGCGCTCCCGGAAAACCTTTTGTAAAACTTCCTGGGCCTGTGCTTTATCAGAAAGACCCACATCTCCAGTACATTCCTCTACCAGAAAGTCTCATGTAACCATTTTACAAGAAGCTTCCTAACAGCGCTCACATATAATGAACCCTTATCAGTTAGTGCTGCTTAGCACAACTTGGGCTGTCAATGAGTCCTTCCTGGCTGTCAGACTTGCATATACAGGTCTGCCTCCCTCGTCCACCGCAAGCCACATATAGTAGAATGTCCTTCGCTTTTTTACCTTTGTCTCGTCAACATACACCCATAGTGCATAAGTGTATAAGTCTTTGAGTATACTGCCCACCGAGTGGAACAATTTCCTGATTGCTTCTATGCTTACACAGTAGCATTCGTATGAGAGGTATTTATGAATGTATTTTAGAGACATACCCCTGAAGTTAGGGCGGGACTGCCTTTGCCTTAACACTTGAATAAACTCTATGCCAGTGGTAAATTTTATCTAATGTATCCCTTACAAGGTTTAGGGCGTTCATATCTCAATTCTATCCCCTTCTTCGAACTAGTTCTCTTCTAAAAAGTTGACATCCTCACTCATTATATCCTTAAGGAGACAAATTCTTTTATTACAAATGCACAAGGATACAGCACAGGGATAAAACAGCTTGCTTATCAAAACTTTACAGGCAAGAGAATTTGATAATGTAATGGTTGAGTCAACGGGTAATATGGCAAAGGATAACCGTTTGCTTAAAAGAATACTTGAGAGTTCAAACCGTGTTGTTCTAAATTAAATTGATGAATTGAGAAAAGGGGAAATTAAACTTGAAAAAGAGATTGAGAGAAGAAGCAAATAAATAAGGAAGCTTTTAAATTTATCCCTACTTAATAGAAGTAAGCCGATAGAGGTAAGGGAAGAAGTCAATAAGCGGTCAAAGGAAAAGGAAGAATTAGAGAAAAAACTTGAAGAAATAAGGCTTAAAATAAGGAGAAAGGAAAGCACGGTCATTGATTTTGAAATAATAAAGAAAGGATTTGAAGGATTTTATAAGGTTTATCCTTCTCTTGAACCAAAGGAAAAGCAGGCACTGGCAAGACTTTTTATAAAAGAGGTAAAAATCTTAAATGATAGAGTAGATGTTGAATTTCTTGAATTTCCAGAACTTGCCCATCAGGAGCCTGTCCAGATTTTGAAAGAGCCGTCAATTAGGGGAGGGTGACGGGACTCGAACCCGCGACCCGTGGATCCACAGTCCACTGCTCTACCAGCTGAGCTACACCCTCCTTTAATATAGTTAAATTATAACTCAAGGCGCGGACTTCTGTGATCTATACCAATTTTAGCAACACCTTGGCTGTGTAGAAGCCGATGAATCCGAAAAGGAGTGGGAAGGTGTTGCTCAAAAGGATGTTAAGGAGTGCAAGTTTGAATTCTTCTATTCTGATCAAATTGACAGTTTCAAGTATATAGGTTGAGAAGGTTGTAAAGGATCCTATAAGTCCTGCAAATAGGAAGCTCCTTATATCTGAGCTTATAGGTATCTTGTCAAAGAGGGCAAAGAGGAAGCCTATTACTAAGGAACCTATAAGGTTTACGGTAAATGTGCCGAGGGGGAACATGCCGTGATATATTTTGTAGATGGATTCGTTAAGCAGGTACCTCAGAATTGCACCCGCACCGCCTCCTATGGCTATTGCACCCAATCTTATCAATATTTGGTCCATAGGGCTTTTCTATTTTAAACCAAAAGGATTTTAAGGGTAATATAATTATATTCTTGCAGGGGGTGTGGCGGAACTGGCAGACGCAGCGGACTTAAAATCCGCTGGGGTTAAAGCCCCGTGAGGGTTCGAGTCCCTCCACCCCCACCAATTAGCTTTTCCAGTACGCTTATATCTTCTGGGTAGGTTACTTTAAAGTTCCAGTATGACCCTTCTATTATTCCTATTTTGTAGCCGTATCTTTCAAGCAGGCTTGCATCATCAGTCCCATAAAAGCCTTCATTCCTTGCCTTAAAGTGGCATTCAAGTAGTATTCTTCTCTTAAAGGCTTGAGGTGTTTGGGCGAGCCATATCCCACTTCTGTCTATGGTTCTAACAACTATATCCTCCGCCACTTCCTTAAGGGTATCCCTTGAAGGTACAGCTACTATCTTTCCGTCATAATCTCCAAGGTCCGATACTTTTGTAAACATCTCTCTTGTGGCGAAGGGTCTTGCGGTGTCGTGTATAACAACGGTTTCAGCTTCTGTTTCTAAAAGGGCATTTAGCACAGAATCTTGCCTTTCTTCCCCTCCCGCTACCTTTTTAACATCTTGGGGTACATTTATATTATTTATATCCTCTTCGGGAAGTACGAGTATTATTTCATCAAAAAGCTGACGCACTGTTTCTACGGAATACATAAAAAGCGGTTTTCCTTTTATAGTTATGAACTGTTTTTTCCTGCCGAATCTCTTACCCCTTCCAGCGGCAAGTAATATGCATGAAATCATTGCGGTTAGCTTAGATCAAACATTACCGTTTTTATTTCCGTATAATCCTCAATTGCAAATTTGGGTCCTTCCCTTCCTATACCTGAGTATTTAACTCCTCCGTAAGGTTGATGATCAACCCTGAAGGTGGGACCTTCGTTTATTAATATTCCTCCCGCTTCCGCCTTCTTTATAAACTCCCACGCAATGTGTATATCCTTTGTGAAAACACCTACCTGTAATCCGTAGTCCGAATCGTTTACCATATCTATTGCCTCATCCACTTCCCTGTAAGGATTAACAACTACAACGGGGGCAAAGGCTTCTTCCTTAAAAAGTTTTGTATCTTTCGGCACTAAGGAAATTATGGTGGGTTTAAGGAGAGCCTTCTCTTTACTTACGGGTTCACCACCTGTTATCACCTTGGCACCTTCCTTAACGGATTCTTCTATCCATTCTTCAATCCTTTCAATTTCGGAAGATGCTACTAAGGGTCCCACATCTGTGGTTTCATCCATGGGATCACCAACCTTTAATCTTTCAACAGCCTCTTTTAACTTTTCTGTAAACAGATCAAAAACTTCTTCGTGTACAAACACCCTCTGTACGGATATGCATACCTGCCCAGCTATTGCATAACCACCCGCTACCGTTTTCTGCACCGCCTTATCAACATCCCCGTCCTTATGTAGGACTATCGCAGAATTTGAACCCAGTTCCAACACAAGTCTTTTTATCCCCACCTGTCTTGAGATAATATCTCCCACCTTCCTGCTTCCCGTAAAAGAGACCACCCTTATATCGGGGTGGGTTGTCATTGCCTTTCCTACATCTCCGTAACCGGGTATAACGGATAATGCCTTAGGTGGAATTCCCGCTTCAAGAAACAGTTCAACCATCATTATGGGAGTAAGGGGTGTTCTTTCCGAAGGTTTTAAAATAACCGCATTTCCAGCAGCAAGGGCGGGGGCTACCTTGTGCATGGACAGATTTAAGGGAAAGTTGAAGGGAGTTATAGCTGATACTATTCCCACTGGTACCCTTATATAAAACCCTACCTTACCCTTTCCATTGGGATGGGCATCGGGTAGAAAGGTTGAACCTTCTATTCTTTTTGCCTCTTCCGCGGAAAATATGAGAGTCTGTATAGCCCTTTGGACTTCCGTACGGGCTTCCCTTATTGTCTTGCCCACCTCGTAAACGAGTGTCTTGGCAAATTCCTCCGATCTCTCCCTTAAAAGATCCGCTACTTTCATAAGAATTTCGTATCTCTCATAGGGTGTAAGGGAACTTATCTCTTTAAAACCTTCTTTGGCTACTTCAACAGCCTTTAAAACATCCTCTTCTGTGCCTTTAACAGCCCTTCCTATAACCTCCCCCGTGTAGGGATATTTAACCTCAATAAAATCATCCCGCTTTAACCTCTCACCCCCTATGATAACGGGTTTTTCTATCATAACGGAAAGATATTATATCAGTTAAAAACCGAAGGTGGTCGGTATGTCCGTATTTACATCTTTAACCTCTTTAATATCGGGGAATTTATTCTTTAAAACCCTTTCAATACCTGCCTTTAGTGTAAATACTGACATGCCACAACCAGAGCATGCGCCCATTAGTCTTACAAGGACTGTACCGTCCTCGGTGATATCCACAAGTTCAACATCTCCGCCATCAAATCTAAGGGCGGGCCTTATCTCGTCAAGGACAGCTTCAACTTCTTCTCTTGTTGGTATTGCCATATTTCCAACCTCCTTACCGAAAAGATACAATATAAGATATTTGCGGGCTATGAATTTTGTCATAATAGGCAAGATCACGGGTGCCTTCGGACGGAAAGGTTATATAAAAGTTATACCCATGGCGGATGAAAAGGTTTTTAAAGATATAAAAAGGATATATCTTAAAAGGAGGGGTGGTGATTATGTACCTTTTGATGTTGAATGTATAAGAAAACATGGTGGTTTTTTTATTGTAAAAATAAAAGGTTGTGATTCTATTGAGGAAGCTGAAAAATTCAGTAACGCCCATGTGTTCTTACCTGAGGATGACTTGCCACCTCTCGGGAAGGATGAGTTCTATTATTATCAACTTATAGGTTTGGATGTTTATGATTCCACTGGTAATAAGTTGGGAAAGGTGAAATCCCTTCAGGATATAGGTCCTTACTATTTGATTGAGCTTGATAACGGTAAGACTTATATTCCTTTTGTCAGTGAAATAGTTAAGGAAGTGGACATAGAGAAGAAAAGGATTGTTGTTGATGAAACTAAGATAGTTATCTCCTCTTGATCCATGTTATGGGACCGAACTTTACATCAAGGGCGCTTTGACCTATTGCTTCGGAAAGGGAAGGATGGGCAAATACACTCTCTGTTAAGAGCTTATAACTGATACCTGCCTTCATAAGGTGTAATACTTGGTGTATAAGTTCTCCCGCATGGGGTCCGCATATATGACAACCCAATATCTTTTCCGAATCTTCATCAACCACTATTCTTACAAATCCCTCATTTTCCGAATCATCCATAGCTTTCGGATTGAATACAAAGGATGATACACCTACAACCGTTTCATAGCCTTGGTCTTCTGCCTCATCTTCCGTAAGACCTACAGAAGCTACCTCAAAGGCGGAATAAATTATTTTAGGTATTAAGCTTTCATCTCTTTTCATGCTGTTTTCACCGAGTATGTGATTTACAGCCACCTTTCCCTCATACATTGATTTATGGGCAAGCATTAAGGGAGATGTGATATCTCCGCATGCATAAATCCCTTTTATATTTGTCATAGAAAATTCATTTACCTTTATAAAACCCCTTTCATCCTTTTCTACACCAATCTCCTCAAGACCTATCCCTTCCGTGTTTGGCTTTCTACCCACCGTTACGAGAATCAGATCTGGTGTCAATTCAGTACCGTCGGATAAAACTACGGAAAGCTTTCCGTTGGTATCCTTGACTTCCTTTATATATGTTTTTGTCTTTATCTTTACGCCGAGCTTGGTAAGTTTCCTCGTTAAATATCGCGAGGCATCCTCGGGTATGCCAGGAGACGGCAGTATCCTTTCTTTCAGTTCTACGAGTGTAACATCGGAGCCGTAAGCATTCCATATATAAGCAAACTCAACACCCGCAGCACCTCCCCCCACTATAAGAATCTTTTTCGGTATATAGTCAATATCCCATATCTGATCAGTATTCACTATCCTCTTGCCATCAGTTTTTATAACTGGTATATCTACGGGAGATGAACCAGTTGCTATTAAAATATTTTCCGCCTTTATTCTTTTGTTACCTACCATAACCGTGTTTCTATCTATAAGAACGCCCCTGCCGTAGATTATGGGTATGCCTATCTGTTTTGCAAAATTTTTGAAGTTCTCCCTTATTGTTTTTACTACCTTATCCCTGTTCATTATCATTTCTTCAAAGTTGAATCTTATGTTGCAATCTATTTCTATACCGTATGATTTACTTTTTTTGATTTTTCCAATTATGTAGGCACCGTGTCTCATATATTTGGAGGGTATGCATCCCTTATTAAGGCAGTTACCCCCAACAGTTTCCGGACTCAGCTCAACGAAGGCTACCTTTAACCCCCTTCTGTGCGCATAAAGACCCGCTTCATAACCACCGCTTCCTGCTCCGAGTATTACCAGATCAAATTCCATGATCAGATTATCCTACCAAAAAACCTTTTAAAAATATGATCGGATGCATGGTTATTTATAAAGAAAAAAGATAAATATTTGCACAAGGAGGGTTAAATAATGAAGATAATCTTCGGGGGTCTTCCTGCTGTTCATCAAAAGGCGATAAAGGGAGCAATGGAATTTTTGGGATACAATGCTATTCCGCTTCCTGAACCGGATAATGAAGCTTTAAAGATAGGTAAGGAGTACTGTAACAGGGGACAGTGTAATCCTACCTATTACACGACGGGTAATCTTATAAAGTTTCTGAGGGAGCAAGATAAAAGGGAGGATTATGTCATTTTAACCGTGGGTTCATGCGGTCCTTGTAGATTCGGTATGTACGAGATGGAATACAGGAAGGCATTAAGGGAAGCGGGTTTTGATGTGCCGGTTATAACCTTCAATCAATCTGAAGCTTTGAATAATGAGTTTGAAAATCACGGTATTAAAATAAACAGAGATTTTATAGTAAGTCTTATAAAATCCATAGTTGCTGGGGATCTTGTTAATGATATTTATTACAAAATAAAACCTTATGAGGTTGTTCCTGGATCAGCGGATAAGTGGAGAGAAGATGCGGGAGATATACTTTATGAATTTATGAGAAAAGGAAGAGACTTTGAGGAGGCACTCAGAGAGATATATAGAAATTTATCAGAGATTGAGGTGAATTTCCTTCAACCCAAACCCAAGGTTAAAATAATGGGAGAGTTCTTTGCCCAAACTACGGAGGGAGATGGTAATTACAGGCTTGCTCAGTGGCTTATAGAGGAAGGAGCTGAACCTATAGTAGAGCCGGTTACTACATGGATAGATTATTTGCTGTGGGAGAAGGAAAGAAATATAAGGGAGAGATTATTTAAGAGCAGGTTAAAGTTTTTGAAGGAAGTAATGATTGTTAAGATTTTTACATACTATGTAAGGTATCTATACAATAAAGGTAGAAAGATACTTGGTAATATACCTTCTCCCTTAAAGGATCAAAAATTGATGGAGAAGTATGCAAAGGATTATTACAATCCTGGTCTTACGGGGGGAGAGGGTCATATGGAGGTGGGTAAGCACATATACATGATTAAGCACAAAAAGGCGCACATGGTTATATCTGTAAAGCCCTTCGGATGTATGCCTTCAACACAGAGCGACGGTGTTCAGGCAAAGGTTATAGAGGATTTGGGAGATACCATTTTTATTTCTGTTGAAACCTCCGGTGATGCTGAAGCAAACTTCAAGAGCAGGATTATGATGAAGCTGTATGAGGCAAAGATGAAAGCACTTGAGGAGTACGAAAATCTCAAAAGGAAAATAGGTAATGTAAAGGTTGTTTATACAAAAGCAAATAAAAAGTTACCTGAAAGATTTATAACAACCGCATGCAATTATCTATCTACACTCCACCCCCTCTGAGTCAATGTACTCTTTTAGTTTATTTACAGCCTCCTCTCCCGTTATAAGATCTTTTAGATCCCTTTCAAGATCTATGGGTTTCAGTCTTGCTATCCACCCCTCACCGTATGGGTCTTCGTTTATTATCTCCGGTTTTTCAAATAATTTTTCGTTCCTTTCAACCACTTCCCCTTCTATTACTGCGGGTATCGGTCCTGTCCACTTACCGCTTTCAAGGGATGCGACGGGTTTACCCTTTTTAACATGTTTGCCAGGCGGTTTTATTCTTATGTTTATTATCTTACCAGCCCTTGCCTGACCTATGTGGGTTGCTCCTACGGTAACAGTCCCATCATCTTCTATCCTAAACCACACCTGATTGTCTATGTCGTAGTAAAGATCTTCATAGAACTTGCATCCTTTATATTCATGGAGCTTTTCCATTTTTAACCTCCAAGGATATTATCCTGCACGAATGTTCCAAAACGGATATAAATTTGTAAGCTTCAAACAAATCGTCCGCGGATGAGAAGACACCGTGTCCTTTTACAATGGCAATGGGTGTTTTAGTAAGAATATCCCCCAGCGTTGAAGCGAGTTCTTCTGAGGCTGAAGGTTTTTCAATATCAATTACAGGTATATTGCCCACTATCTCCTTTCCTTCCCAGTCAATAGGTTCTATTTTTCTTAAATGAAGGGATAAAGCGACCGTGTAAGGAGGATGGGCATGGACGACAGCCCTTTTTCCAGTCTTTTCTATTATCTTGAGATGAACATCTACCTCCGATGAAGCCCTTTCCTTTATGGGTGAGGGTTTTCCTATTTCCAGTTTAATTATATCTTCCCTGTTTATATTACCGAGCATTGCATTTTTTCTTGTAATAAAAAGGTATCTCCTGAACTTACAGCTTATATTACCAGAGTGGCTGTCAACCAGACCTTCCTTGTGGAGGGCTTTTCCCACTTCTATTATCTTATTTATTATCTTATCCAATTCCCATTTCCTCCACGACCTTTTCAAGAACAGGAGGGACTTCAATGGGTTCTTCACACACGGATATGGCTGTATCAGGATCCTTCAGTCCGTTACCCGTAAGGGTACAAACGACCCTACCTTCCTTTATCTTACCTTCTCTAACGAGCTTTATTAAACCCGCAACACATGCAGCGGAGGCTGGTTCGCAAAATACACCCTCAAGGGAAGCAACAAGTTTGTAAGCATAGAGTATTTCCGTATCGCTGACAGCATCAATAAGACCACCAGATTCATTAACAGCCTTAAGGGCACTGTGCCAACTGTAAGGATTTCCTATCCTTATGGCGGTTGCCACCGTTTTCGGATTCTTTATAGGGTAACCCTTTACTATGGGAGCTGCGCCTTCCGCCT
>JALWWX010000242.1 GCA_027078675.1 Aquificales bacterium
TGGTCGTGCTTGACGGGTTGGGGGGATTACCCGTAAAGGACGGAAAAACAGAGCTTGAGTTGGCACACACACCTAATCTTGATAATCTTGCCAAGTCTTCCGCCCTCGGTTTGCACATTCCCGTTGACTTGGGTATAACACCCGGTAGCGGACCGGGTCATCTGGGTATATTCGGCTACGATCCGGTTTCCTATTCAATAGGAAGGGGTATATTGGAAGCCCTCGGTTTGGGCATGGAAGTTAAAAACACGGACATAGCGGTAAGGGGTAACTTTGCAACGGTAACTTACGAAGGTGAGAAGGTAATAGTAAAAGATAGAAGGGCGGGCAGGATAAGTACGGATGAAAACAGGGAAATAGTAGGTGTTATAAGGGAAAGGCTGAGGGAAATAGACGGTGTAAAGATATTTATTGAATCGGGTATAGAACACAGGCTCGCCATAGTGTTCAGATTTCCTGAGCCTCTGCCCGAGGGAAGCGATGATATAAATGACACGGATCCCCAAGTTGAGGGGGCGGAGCCGTTTATCGCAATCGGTAGGAATCCTAATGCGGAGAGGGTCGCACGCATAGTTAATGAGTTTATTAAAAGGGTCTCGGAGATTCTAAAAGAGAGGGAAAGGGCTAATTATATACTGCTTAGGGGATTCTCCCAGATGCCGGGAATACCGACAATGGAAGAAAGATTTCGCATCAAGCCCTGTTGTATAGCTACCTACCCTATGTACAGGGGACTTGCGAGTCTTGTAGGTATGGACATAATTGAGTTTGAGGGAGAGGATTTAAAATCACAGATTGATACATTAAAGAGGGTGTGGGAAGATTATGATTACTTTTTTATTCATATAAAGAAAACGGATTCTTACGGCGAGGATGGTAACTGGGAGAAAAAGGTTGAGAAAATAGAAGAGTTTGATAGAGAGCTTCCCAGCATACTTGATATAAAGCCGGATGTACTCGTTATAACCGGTGATCACTCAACCCCTTCCCTGATGAAGGGTCATTCTTGGCATCCGGTTCCCGTTTTACTAAAATCACCCTATGTTTTGGGCGGTACATCCTCAAGATTTACGGAGAGGGAATGCCTTAAAGGTGAACTGGGTATATTTGAAGCAAAAAAACTTATACAGCTTATGCTTGCCCATGCGGGAAGGCTCAAAAAGTACGGAGCTTAATAATCAAAGGATATGTATTTCTTAACGGTTTCTTCTAAGTACTCTTGAAGGAATCCGTTTGAGGCTATTATGTCGGTTCCTCTCCCGAACCCCTTGGAAAGGAAGTAAGATCCTCCCGCTTCCTTAAGTATTACTATACCAGCGACGAGATCCCAAGGGTTAAGTTCAAACTCCGCAAGACCGTCAAAGATCCCTTCAGCCAAAAAGCACAGATCAACCGCTGCAGCACCTGGTCTCCTCATAGCAGCAACATCAGTAAACAGACTTTTAAACACATTCCAGTAGTTATCCAGATTTCTCCTTGCCCTTGAGGGAAACCCGTAAACTATGTAACAATACTTCTTCTCCCTCCTGTTACTTACATTTATCCTTTTATTATTTTTAAAAGCTCCTATGTTTTCACAAGCCCAGTACAGATCATCAAAAAAGGGAAGATAAACCGCACCAGCATAGGGCTTTCCTTCTCTCAAAACACCCACCGACACACCGAATATGGGAAAACCGCATATATAGTTCTTTGTTCCGTCAAGGGGATCTATGTACCACGCGAATTCACTTTTCGTTTCGTGATTGGTACCCTCCTCTCCTATTATTGTATGGTCGGGAAAATGTTTTTCAATGTATTCCGTTATCCTTCTTTCCGCCTCCTTGTCCACATAACTTACAAAATCCTTAACATTTTTCTCCTCAATATCCTTTTCATTTATCTTCCCGAAGTTCTCCTTCAGAACCAATCCGCCTATCAGGGCGGATTCCTTGACTACTTTTATTATGTCTTCCATCAAGCCTCCTTATCATCAATAACTTCCAGGCAGGGAAGATTGTTACCTTCTAACAGCTGAAGGAATGCTCCCCCGCCAGTTGATACAAAATCAATTGCATTATACACACCCGCTTTATGGATGGCATGATCCGTGTCACCGCCCCCCGCTATGGTAAGGGCTGAGGAATTTGCAAGCATTTTTGCTACCTCGTATGTACCATCCTTAAACCTATCAAGCTCAAATACACCCATGGGTCCGTTCCATATTATGGTTTGGGCATCGGATATTATCTCTTTTATCAGATTTATGGAAACCGGACCTATATCCATGCCCTTCCACCCTTTGGGTATCTCCTGCCAAGGTACAATCTTTGTAGGTGTCTTATCCGAAATCTCAACACCCACCACAAAATCTACGGGAAGATACAGCTTAACATCAAGCTTCTTTGAAATATCAAGTATATCCTTTGCGATATCTATAAGATCTTCCTCAATCAGAGAACTGCCCACATCATAATCCATTGCCTTTATGAAGGTAAATGCCATCGCTCCTCCGATAAAGAGTTTATCAACCCTTTTCAGAAGATTCTTTATTATACCGAGCTTAGTTGAAACCTTGGCACCCCCTATTATTCCCACAACGGGTCTTTGAGGATCTATCATCGCCTTGGAAAAATAGTTTATTTCCTTTTCAAGAAGAAAGCCCATAACCGCGGGTTTTAATAACTTAGGAACGAGATAAACAGAAGCATGCTTTCTGTGACATGTACCGAAGGCATCGCTTACATAAACATCACCCAGTTTAGCCAATGCCTTGGCAAATTCCTCATCTCCTTCCGTTTCTCCTTTATGGAAGCGAAGGTTCTCTAAGAGTAAAACATCCCCCTCTTTCATCTCTTTAACCATATTTTCCACTTCCTCTCCCACACAGTCTGGTGCAAGCCTTACTTCCCTCTGGATGTACCTTGATAATCTCTTTGCAACGGGGACCATTGAATACTTAGGGTCTCTGTTGGAAGGTCTTCCGAGATGGGACATAAGTATTACCTTTGCCTTTGCGTCTATGAGGTAGTCTATGGTAGGCAGTGATGCCTTTATCCTTGTGTCATCAATTATATTTCC
>JALWWX010000243.1 GCA_027078675.1 Aquificales bacterium
CCGGAAGGGTTGATGAAGCAAAGATAGAAACAACCAAGGTACAGATGAAAGCAATAAAGGACGCATTAGAGCAGTACAGACTTGACAACGGAAGATATCCCACAACGGAACAAGGTCTTAAAGCCCTTGTTGAAAAACCTACCGTTCCTCCAATTCCGCCGAGATGGAAAAGGTATCTTGATTCTGTACCCAAGGATGCATGGGGCAATGATTTTATTTACATATCACCCGGTGTTAATCGTCCCTATGAGCTTAGATCACCTGGACCTGATGGAGAGGAGGGAACAGAAGACGACATTGATATATGGGAACAATAGAGGCTTCACCCTTATAGAAACCCTCATAGCCCTATCCATAATTGTTATAGCCTTTACAGTATTTCTTGACCTGCTTGCAAGAGCAAGATATATGCTTGAGGAAGAAGCACGCAGATATGAGGATATGATCGTACTTGATAACAAGATAAAAAGGGGGGAGTTAAAGGATGTTAAAATAAGGGAAAAGGCGGTTAAAGATTTTCCCGGTTTAAGGGAAGTCATTTACATTTACAACACAGTATCCTTCAAAAGATATGAACAGAGATAATAAGGCTTTTACACTTGTAGAAATACTTATCGTACTTACCCTGTTCGGTCTTATCTTCGGACTGATAGCCTTTTCCTTCCATAATATGGTAAAGAACAGCATAAATCTTGTGGATCTGGGAGAGGATATAAAAAGTAAGGCAAGGCTTTTTTGGGACATACAAAGGGCTATATTGTCCGCAAAGGATATGTATATTGAGGAGGATGGAGAAAACTCAAGACTTTATTTGATTACCGCGGGGGGCTTATTTGAAGAAGGTGTGGTTAAAGCTGTGTTTTTTGTTGAAGAGGGGTTTCTTAAATATGAAGAATTCCCGTATGATTATGGAGACATAAGATATACTGGGGAAGGCAAAATTTATAACCTCGCCAGGGTAAAGGAATTCAGGGTGGAAGCCTATAACGGCAGGAGAAGATTAACGAACTTTAAGGGTATTCCCGAATTTGTAGTTATAAGAATAAATGGCCAGGAATTTACAGTAATCCCAATAAAGTAAGAAGAAGTCTCGGGGACATACCCATCACCGTATAAAAGTCCCCTTCTATCCTTTCTATGAAGGAAGCCCCGTAATCCTGTATACCGTAAGAACCTGCTTTATCAAGAGGAGACCAAGATTCTACATATTTTATAATTTCATCCTCTCCAAGCTTTCTGAATTTTACCCTCGTAATATCGTGACCTATTCTCCTGTAAGATTTTCCCACCACAGCTATAGCAGTAACCACATTGTGCCATCTGCCTGAAAGGTCCTTCAGCATATTTATTGCATCTTCTTTGTCCCTGGGTTTACCGAAGGTTTTATTATCAAAGAAAACTATTGTGTCAGAACCTATAACTACCGCATCTTTGTGTTTAAGCCATACCTTATAAGCCTTCTTAAAAGCAAGCTTCCTCGCATTTATGACTGGATGCCAATGGACAGGTTCCTCTTCTATATTAGGATCTACAGCCTCAAAGCTAAAACCGAGCATACTCATTATCTGTTGTCTCCTCTTTGATGATGAAGCGAGTATGTACCTCATTATGTGCCTCCGAATATGAGGAGATATATAAGGTAAGCTATCAACACACACAAAGAACAGGCAACAATAAGCTTAATTAACTTAGTCATCCTTTATAATTAAGTATACCAATGATAAACAAATTGGTAGAAAAACTGAAAGGCAAACTTATTCAAACCCACACATCCTGGGTTATACTTCTTGATGATATAGTTTATAAGATAAAGAAGCCCGTAAACTTCGGCTTTCTTGACTATTCAACCCTTGAAAAAAGGAAACTTTTCTGTGAAAGGGAAGTTGAACTTAACAGAAGGCTATGCAGTTATATATATCTGGGAGTTGTTCCCATAAGTATGGTTAACGGAGATCCCCAGATAGAAAATTCCTCAAACGTAGTTGAATATGCGGTGAAGATGAGAAGGATAGATGATAAAAACTTGTTAATAAACAGACTAAATGATATAAAAGATGAGGAAATAAGAAGTATCGCAAGAAAGATTGCATGTTTTCACAAGAATGCGCGCAAAACCCCTGAGTACGGAAGAATAGAAGTTATGAAATTTAATACGGATGAAAATTTTGAGCAGGTTAAACCTTTTATAGGAAAAACCATTTCTGCAGAAGATTATGAATATATAAAAGAGAAGACAAATTCATTCTATGAAAGATACAGTTATCTTTTTAACAAGAGAATTTCCGAAGGGAAAATTGTTGACGGACACGGAGATATAAGGCTGGAACATGTTGCCTTCCTTGATGAAGGTATATGTATATTTGACTGTATTGAATTTAATGAGAGGTTCAGATGCGGTGATATGGTAAATGATATGTGTTTCTTGTCAATGGAATTGGAATTCATGGATAGAAGGGATTTGGCTAAAGTATACGAGGAAACATACTTCGGGGAAACAAAAGATGAAGAGTTTTATACAGTACTACCTTTCTTCAAAACTTACAGAGCCTTTGTAAGGGGAAAGGTTTACAGTTTTATGCTTAATGATCCTCACATAAAGGGAGAAGAAAAAGAGATGGCTTTAAAAAAAGCAAAGGGATTTTTTTCTCTAAGTAGAGAATATGCGGTAGAAATAAGTTAAAATAATGAAGCGGGAGGTAGAAGATGAAGGGCAGGGGCAAGCTATTACTGTTTATAGTTGTGGTTTTCCTATGCTTTAAGTATTCGGAGGCTGTTCCTTCTTTTGCAAGACAGATGAATACATCATGTAATACATGTCATTCACCTCACAGCTTTCCGTCCCTTAATTCTTACGGTAGGTTTTTCAAAGCTTCTGGATACACACAAATAAGACAACCCACCATAAAGGAAGCGGATTTTCTTTCTATACCTAAGGTGTTGAATTTATCAATTGTTGCAAAGCTTAAAGTGACAGGAGAAAGTAGAAAAGTAAACAGAGATGAGATTTTCGAAAGAAGAATACAACTTCCAGACGAATGGACACTTTTCTCTGGAGGTAGGATTAGCAAAAACGTTGGATATATAGCAGAAGGAGCTGCAGATGCTTTTACCCTGCGTATACCTTTCGTAATAGGAACGAAGAAAAACTACTTTGGTATAGTTCCCTATACCACTTATACGCTCGGTGCACCTGCTGTTTTTGAAGTAATGAACACAGGTGCGATAAGTAATTTAGTAATACTTGAAACCTCAGAAGTCATATCAGCGCAACAGTATATAGGCACTGGTACACCTGCAACAGGTATAGGGTTTTACTATTACAGCAATCTGTTTTATGTAACGGGAGCATTGTGGGCACCCTTTTACGGAAGGGATATAACAACCCTTGATATAAAAGAACTTTCCAATTATGGGCGAGTGGCATTTACTCCAAACGTCGCGGGGTGGGATATAGGTGTAGGGTTGCAGTACTGGGGTGGTAAAACTGTTGTTAGGAACAATACAGGGGAGACAATTATAGTAAATTCACCCGTGGGTAGTATAAGTATAGATCCGGGCAAAGAGGAATCCCTGTTCACCCGGGCGCTAGCACTGGATTTCCAGGCTATGGGTTACATAAGAAACATACCCTTGGGTGTATTTCTTACCTACGGTCAGTCTCCCTTATCAAAAACAGGAGAACCAACAAACATATTTAATACAAATCCACAACTTGAGAAGACGGTAATAACAGGCCTCGTTGAACTCGGTGTTATTCCTGATATTATAAACGTTTCTCTCGGCTATAGAAAAGCAAGAAATGAAGGCAGGGATGATAATGCGTATATCTTCGGAGCAAAGTATCATCTCCACAGGAATGTCCAATTCCAGGTCAATTACATATCCGAGACGGATAGGAAGGCAAGTACATTCATGTCTATGCTTTACACAGCCTTCTAATCATGCCCATAGATGAGAAGCTTAAAGAAGAGGTCTACAACAAAGTAAGGGAATTTGGAAGAGAGTTGGATAGGATTATAAAGGCAAGGATTAAACAAGAGGAGAAGGAGGATCTTGAATTTGGAATCATTTTTGAGATAGAAGATGAGAATATTATAAACTTGTGGAGGGAGGCGGTAACAGAAAATGCTTATATGGATATAGGGGATGTTGAAATAATGGAACACCATGACGGGGTTTATCTGAAAACAAAGTTTATAAACCATGTAAAAAATTTCAGGGCGGAGAGAAATATAAGTATATGGAGCAACGGAAGGGTAGAGAAGGTTCACAACTTTTATATAGACACAGATAATATAAGGGGAAGAGTTGAAGAATCAGAAAGAAAACTGAGGGTAACAGTTAGGACAAAAGATTAATGAAGATAACCCTTTCTATAGGAGACATTTCAGCCTCAAACTATATTTATCATATATTTAAAGAGGGTTTTGAAAGTTTTGATATATACGGTATAACTGATAAAAGACTGAAAGAGATAGGTATAAAAAGCTTAGGTAGTATTGAAGATATTTCAGGCTTCGGTCTTTTTGAACTACTACCGAAACTTAAGAGAATATGGAAAGTTAAAAGGAATATGGAAAAACATCTTAAAAATACAGATGTGCTTATAGTATGTGATGCTCCGGGTTTTAACATACCGCTTATAAAAAAAGCAAAAAGCTTTGGAGTTAAAAAGATCATTTACTTTATATCCCCCCAAATTTGGGCATGGAAGGAAGAGAGGGTTCACGATATTGTCAGCTTTACAGATCATCTTATAGTTATCCTGCCCTTTGAGTTGGATATATATAAGAGTTTTGAAAATAAACATTTTAAAGTCCATTATGTAGGACATCCACTGGTTGACCTTGTAAAACCCCGTTTTGAAAAGGAAGAGTTTTTAAATATAACCGGAACGGAAGGGAAAATAGTAGGCATATTCCCCGGAAGCAGGGAGAGTGAGGTAAAGAGGATGGCACCCTATCTGTGTGAGATTTACAAAAGGGTATTTTCAAGAAAAGGCATTAAAGGTGCGGTACCTACATTTAAAAGTTACAGGTCAATTTTAAACAGATATTGCCAAGGCGACATAAGAATATTTGACGATACGGATTATAATTTAAGCTACGATATTATGAAGTACTCCGAATTTTCCCTTATAACATCGGGTACAGCATCCCTTGAAGCAACCTTACTAAAGAATCCTCATATAGTATTCTACAGGATAAATCCCCTTACTTACAGGATAGCCAGGCTTGTTGTAAAATCAAGGTATATAAGTTTGCCCAACATAATAACAGGAAGTGAAATAGTGCCGGAAATAATTCAGAAGGATGTAGATTTTGCCTGCGGTGTAGTTGAGGAATATTTTGGGAAAAAGGATTGGTATGAGAAATTTTATGAAGCCTCGGATTATATAAAGAAAAAACTAGGAGAGGAGGGAGTTATAGAAAAACTTAGGAACCTATTTTTAGAACTCATAAATTAGAGCTTTTTTCTATAACAATTTCACCGAAAGGTTCATCCTGATAAATGTCAATAACACCGTCATAATAAAGATGCATAAGAGCCATAAACTGAGGAACAAATTTCATTCTGTCAAGAAAGGTTATAAAAGCTATCCTCTTTCCTATGTCCATATCTTTCAAAAATTCCATGACCTCTTTAAGCACATCCTCAAATCTTGAAATATTAAGTGGTATCTTCCTTGTTGTAGATGTACCTTTCCTTCTTTTACCCTCAGTCTTACTCTTTTTCCTTTTAATAATCCTTCTAACATTATTTTCTATCTCCGACCTTATATGAGGTTCTTCTTCCTCAAACATCTCCACTATTTCCTTCAATGTGTATTCTTTTTTCCTTCTTGGTTTTCTTTCCGGCTTGGGAAATATTACCTCAACCTTCTTTTTAAGCAAGAATGCTGCAGCAACCACAGCCCCTGCAGGTATCCTAAGGTCCAGAATTTCCCTCCTCTTCAATTCCGCTATATACATGTTACTTAATTCAACTATATCAACCTTCCACGGATCAAGTTCACCCCTTTCTACGAGAGGCAAAACTAAGGAAAAGGGATGATCCTCAGCAAGGGCTTCTATCTTCATAACACCTTTCCCCATAGAAGGTGAGATCCAGCAGATTTTTTAATGTATTCCTGAGATCTTTTCTGTGAACCACCATATCAATCATACCCTTTTCAAGTAAAAATTCTGATCGCTGAAAGCCCTCGGGCAAGCTCTGTTTTATTGTTTGCTCTATAACCCTCGGACCCGCAAATCCTATTAAAGCCTTCGGTTCCGCAATAATGATGTCTCCGAGAAAGGCAAAGCTTGCAGATACACCACCCATTGTGGGATTTGTTAATACAGTTATATAAGGAATTCCTTTTGATTTAAGCATGTTAACACCCATCGTTGTTTTAGCCATCTGCATAAGGGAAAGTATTCCTTCTTGCATTCTTGCACCGCCAGATGCAGTGACCGCTATCAAGGGTGTACCTTCCTCACTTGCCAGCTGACATGCCCTATAAAACCTCTCTCCCACCACCGAACCCATACTCCCACCTATAAATTCAAAATCCATCAGGGCTACTATTACCCCCCTGCCGAGTATGGAACCTTTATAAATACTCATGGCTTCAGTACTACCTGATTTTTCCTTAGCTTCTTTCAATCTATCCTTATAACTCTTTTTATCTTTAAATTCCAAAGGATCTTCTGGTAGTATATTCTCAAAGAGTTTCTCATAGCTGTTTTCATCCAGCAGAGACTCAACCCTTTCAGATATGTTCATGGGAAAATGATAATCACAACGAGGACAAACCTTAAGATTCATTAAAAGCTCCGGTATGTAAAGTATGGTTTTACACTCCGGACATTTTGTCCACAAGTTTTCCTTCCTTTTTTCCCTCTTCTTTAAAAATTTGTCAAATATTCCCATTCCTAACTATTATATTGAGATCATCATAAAACCTCGGATAAGATACCTTTACACATTCCGCGTTATCTATATGGGTTTCACCTTCCGCCACAAGTCCTGCAACAGTAAACGCCATTGCAATCCGATGATCCCCGTAAGTGTTTATTAAAGCTCCTTGAAGCTTACCCTTACCTTCTATACAAAAACCGTCATCAAATTCTTCAACATTTACACCCATTCTCCTCAAATTAGTAACCACAGCCCTTATCCTGTCGCTCTCTTTTACCCTCAGCTCTTCCGCCTGCCTTACACAAGAGACACCGTCCGCAAACGCCATAACGATCGCAAGAATGGGTATCTCATCTATAAGTGAAGGCAGAATATCACCTTTTATGGTAACGGGTTCAAGCTTGTCCGCGGATTTTACCAATATATCCGCTACGGTTTCCCCGGAAATCTCCCTTACATTGATGTATTCTATTTTGCCCCCCATTCTTTTTAAAATACGGAAAAATCCGTCCCTTGTAGGATTTACGAGTACATCCTTTAAAAGTATCTCGCTTCCCTCAAGAAGTGTAGCCAAACCCGCAAAGAAGGCTGAAGAAGAAGGATCCGCTGGACAGTAGATCTCCTCACCGTTTGGGATCTGACCCCCTCTAACTTTGATTATGTGCCCCTTCTCCGTTTCCATCTGCACAACCTCAACACCCATGTACTTAAGCATTCTCTCCGTGTGATCCCTGGACATGAAAGGTTCGGTAATCTCTGTTATACCTTCTGCAAACAGACCAGCTATCATAAGGGAAGACTTAACCTGTGCGGAAGACTTCTTATTAAAAAAAGAAATACCCTTAAGATTACCGCCCCTTATCGCTACGGGTAATCTATTACCACCTTCCCTTCCATCAATAGTAGCACCCATTTCTCGCAAGGGCTTTACCACCCTAAGCATGGGTCTGTTTCTCAAACTTTCGTCACCCGTTATAACGCTGAAGAAGGGCTGGGTTGAGAGTAATCCTATTGTTAATCTTGCGGTTGTTCCAGAATTGCCCGCATCAAGGATATCAGCAGGTTCTTTAAATACACCCTTCCTACCTTCTATTAAAAGTTCCCTTCCCTTCTCTTCCACATTCACACCCAGCATCTTAACTATACTTAAGGTGGATCTTGTATCAGCGGAATCCAGCCATTCCCTTAAAAGTGTTTTCCCATTACCTATGGTACCGAGCAATATACCCCTGTGGGTTATGGATTTGTCAGAAGGTACTCTAAGCTCCCCTTCCACCTTTTTTATCCTACTTATCTTCATCAATCATCAACCTCTTTTCCCTTATCCTCTCCAAATATTTACATAGCTTTTCCGATTCTCCTTTTTCAATCATCCTCTTTATATCAGAAAGGACATCCATATAAACATCTATAGCTTCTATTACATTATTGCTATTCTCCATAAAAATATCCCTCCACATCACTGGGTTACTTGCTGCAATCCTTGTAAAATCCTTAAAACCCGCGCCGGGGTACTTGAACAAATCAATCTCCTTGGACATTCTGTCTATGGTTTCTATTAAACCAAAGGCAACAGCATGAGGAAGATGGGAAACCGCACCGAATACATAATCGTGGGTAAAAGGATCCATAAATTCAACACGTGAGCCTATGGATCTCCACATATCAATAACCCTGTTCATAAATGCACCGTTTGTATTTTCCGTGGGCGTTATTATCACCTTTTTACCTTTATATAGGTCCGATCTGCTGTATTCCACCCCTGATTTTTCCGTTCCCGCAATAGGATGACCGCCTACAAATCTACCACCTAAAAAGGATTCCATTTTATAAACTATATTTCCCTTAACACTACCTATATCCGTAACTATCACATCCTCCTCTATCAAATCCTTTAAACATTCACCTATTTCTGTAAAGGTTCCAACGGGTGTTGCAATAATTACAATATCTAACTCTATACCTTTTATACAACCGAGATCCGTATAGCCGTAGTCTATTATTCCGAGATCCAGCGCCTTATCAATGGAATTCTTATCTATGTCTATACCGTAAATACTGTTACACAAACCCGCCTCCCTCAAAGAAAGGGCAAGCGACCCTCCCATAAAACCTACACCTATTATGCACACATTACCGAACATGCTTTTTTATTCTATCAGAAGCCCTATCCTAATAAGCTCAAAAAGAAGTCAATTAAACCCCTTCTGTAGATATGCTTGTATCCCCTTATACCTTTAAGCAGATCTATATAACGCTCAAGTGCTTTACCCCTTCCCATCCGGAATGCAACCTTCTGAAATCTGTAGGCTAAGGAGGCAATCTTTCCTGCGTAAACGAACTCAGGAACCATCTCCTTCCTTACATAATCCATATAATATTCCCACACATAATCAAAATCCTTCAAAGCACTTTTAAAAAGCAGTTCACCTCCCCACAGTCCGTAAAATATACCCTCACCGAGCAAAGGATCGGTCATATTTGCACTATCGCCCACAAGGAGTATGTTACCCTTACCCGTATTTATGTCCTCCGCCTTTTCCGAAAAAGGTATAAACCACCCTTTACATCTTACATCTTTAACACCGAATTTCCTTTCTACATAATCCCTTAATATAAGGGCTATATTTTCAGAGCCTGTACTGGCTATACCCACACTTACTGTACCTTCTCCGCTGGGAAAAACCCACAAATATCCCCTTTTTACATAACCGAGCTCTATAATGACCCTTTCCGACAGTTCACCTTTAATGAACACCTCCACAGCTCTGTAATACTTCCTCCTCTTAAAACCAAGTCTCTTTAAGACCTTTGAATAAAAGCCATCCGCCCCTACGAGGTATTTGGTAAAAAAAACTCCCTTAGATGTATGTACCTTAATCCAGTCCTTATCCGTTATAAAACTTTCAAATTCGCATGCAGGTATGAACTCCGCCCCCGATTCCCTTGCACTTTCCAAAAGAAAATTATCAAAGTCCCTTCTGTGTATAATGTAGGCAATAGTATCATCTGAAAACTTGGTAATATAGGAAGATCCTCTGTAACCGATAGTTCCCCCCTTTATTTCATTCTTTACCAGATTCTTCAATCCCTGTGGTATAAATCCCTCAATCCTTTTTGATAAACATCCTCCGCACAGTTTATCCCTTGGAAATTCGTATTTGTCAATAACAAGGACCTTAAAACCCACCCTGCTAAGTTTAAAAGCTGTATAGGAACCCGAGGGACCAGCGCCGACAACAACAAAGTCATATATTTTCATCGGACATTTCTGTCCATATCCTCTCCCACACTTTAAGTTCTTTGTCAATTCTGAACTCTAAGGAAGGGATTATCCTCGCCCTTATGCTTTTTTTAAGCAAGTGTCTTATAAATCCTGCGGAATTTGAAAGGGCTTTTAGGGTTTCCTCCTCTTTCTCCTCTGGTATAACCCTGAAATAAACCTTTGCCTTTGTGTAATCCGGTGTAACCTCAACCCTTGTTATAGTTACCAATCCCACATTCGGATTTTTCACCTCGCGGGAAATTATATTGCTTATTTCCTCCTTCAATAAGCTTTCAAACCTTGCCTTCCTTCTGTCCTGCATGTTTCTCTAAGCAGGTATGATAACATAAATCACCATGGATTTATTAGACAGCATAATATTGGGTATAGTTGAAGGACTAACGGAATTCTTGCCTATCTCATCCACCGGTCATCTCATTTTAACAGCCAAAGTCCTCGGTCTTAAACAGACAGAGTTTCTAAAAAGTTTTGAGATAGCTATTCAATTTGGAGCTATCCTTGCGGTATTGATAACAGAAAGGGAAAGATTAATAAGGGACAGGGATATATGGAAAAAGATTATTGTAGCTTTCATACCTACGGGTATAATAGGCTTCAGTCTTTATAAGGTTATAAAGGGTGTGTTCTTGGAAAGCTATTTAACCGTTGTCGTTTCTCTGATTATAGGCGGTTTCGTTTTAATTGCGGTTGATTTACTATTAAAAGAAAGGGATAAACATACAATTGAATCCCTTCCTTTACGCAAAGCTTTCTTTATAGGTGTGTGTCAGTCCGTTGCGGTTGTTCCCGGTGTGTCAAGGTCAGGGGCTACCATAGTGGGAGGGTTACTTTCGGGATTGAGCAGAAAAGAAGCGGCGGAGTTCTCCTTTCTTCTTGCGGTACCCACCATGTTTATGGCTACATCCTACGATCTTTTTAAAAGCGGAAGCAATTTCACCTCTGAAAATTGGACACTACTCGGTGCAGGATTTATAAGTGCCTTTATTGTGGCTACGATTACCATAAAAATATTCCTCGGATATTTAAAAAACCATGGTTTCCTCCCGTTTGGTATATATAGGATAATTGCTGGCATAGTTTATTATTTCGTTTTCATATCATAGTATTCTTTATATTTTTTATTTATTTCCAAA
Organism: Aquificales bacterium; assembly: GCA_027078675.1. Taxonomy (GTDB): domain Bacteria; phylum Aquificota; class Aquificia; order Aquificales; family Aquificaceae; genus WFWF01. Next base: position 11,323 of record JALWWX010000243.1, read on the forward strand.
GCCTCACCTATCGCCTCAAGAAGAATGTCAAGGTATTTAAGGGGTACCATATTAGGACCATCAGACAGGGCATTGTCTGGATCCGGATGTGTTTCCATAAATATACCGTTGCATCCCACAACAACCCCAGCCAGTGCAAGGGGAAAGACAAAGTTTCTGTTACCTCCCGATTTGGTACCCATACCGCCTGGTATCTGAACACTGTGGGTTGCATCATATATAACCTTTGCGTACTGAGACATTATGGGAAGACTCCTGAAATCAACCACGAGGTTGTTATAACCGAAGGTTGTTCCCCTTTCCGTTAAAAAAATCTCCTTTGCCCCTCCGTATTTAAGTTTTTCAACTATATTTTTTGTGTCCCAAGGTGCAAGGAATTGCCCTTTCTTTACATTCACAGCCTTCCCAGTTCTCGCAGCAGAGAGCAATAAATCAGTCTGTCTGCACAGAAAGGCGGGAATCTGGATTATGTCAACAACCTCAGCCACAGGTTCAGCCTGCCAGCTCTCATGAATATCCGTTGTCAGTTTCAGACCATACTCTTCGCCTACCCTCCTTATAACCCTTAAGCCCTCTTCAAGACCCGGACCCCTGTAAGAGTGTATTGAGGTCCTGTTTGCCTTGTCAAAGGAAACCTTAAACACAAACTTAAATTCCCTATACTTTTCCTGCAACGAACATAGACTTTCAGCAACCTCAAAGGTAACCCTTTCATTTTCTATGACACACGGACCCGCTATTATCAGAAATTTATCTTCCTTAATATCCGCCATGATAATATATTATTTCGTAAATAAGGAGGAAAACCGAATGAAAAAAACCCTTGCACTCCTACCTTTTTTATCATACATGATTTCATGCGCGGGTCTCACCGCCAATCAGGGGGAAGACAGAATATCCCTGCTGGAGAGAAGGATTGAAGCCATGGAAGATAAAATAACAAAGATTGAAGAGGATATCTATAAGACTAATGTAAGAATAGATAATATATCAAGAAATATAACTGACCTGAGGGTTGAGTTAGAAAAATTAAAACTGCCGAGTACGGGAAAAATTGAAACGGTAGAAGAGGAAGAAGAGGAATACGAAGAAGATTACAGAAAAGCCTACAACAGGGCTTTCAAATTGTATAACCTCAAAAGGTTAAACCAAGCTGTGGAAGCCTTTGCCAATTTTATTGAGAACTTTCCAGACAATGATCTTACGGACAATGCCTACTTTTGGAAAGGTAGAGCATATTTTGAACTTGGCAATACAGAAAAGGCAAAGGAAGAATTCAAAAAGCTTATTGAGATGTGTGAAGAAGGAAGGTTACCCAACTGTAACAAAGCCCCGTCCGCCTATCTGATGCTTGTAAGAATATACAGGATGGAAGGCAATGAAGAAGAAGCCAATAAAACATTAAAAGAGCTAAGGGAAAAATACCCCACATCTGAAGAGGCGCAGAATATAATTGAGTAAAGTAATATGGAAAAAACAAAGATTCCAAGACATATAGCAATAATAATGGACGGGAATGGCAGATGGGCAAGGGAAAGAGGTCTGCCAAGAATAGCAGGGCATTATAAAGGTGTTGAGGTTGCGGAAGATATAGCACGATACTGCATAGAAATAGGTGTAAGCTATCTTACCCTCTTTGCCTTTTCTACGGAAAACTGGTACAGACCAAAGGAGGAAGTTGAATTACTCTTCGGTTTGCTAAAAAAATATCTTACAGATAAAAGGGATGAGCTTATAGAACTGGGAATATATACAAGGTTCATAGGCAGAAGGGACAGGATTGATAAAGATATTTTGACCCTCATGGAAGCCATGGAAAGGGATAAACCAAAGGATATTAAGCTCAATCTCATCCTTGCCATAGACTACGGGGGAAGGGATGATATAGTAAGAGCTGTAAGGAAATTGATAAATAAAGGTTTGAAAGAAGTTGATGAAATAAGCTTTTCCAAGTTTCTTGATCTTGGTTCCGTCCCGGACCCCGACCTGCTTATAAGAACTGCGGGAGAAAAGAGGATATCTAATTTCCTTCTTTGGAACATTGCATACACGGAACTTTACTTCACCGATGTATGTTGGCCTGACTTTAATAGGGATATACTTGATGAAGCTATAGAGGACTTTTCCAAAAGAAAGAGAAAATTCGGCAGGATTCTTAATGAGTAGGGAATTTACGGGAATAATCATAGGTATAGTAACATTAGCACTCGCCTTTATAAGTATCTATACGGTTGCCATAGGAGTACTGATACTCTCCTATTTTATGTCAAGGGAAATTTTTATAACCTTTGGCATAAGATATGCCCATCTTTTTATACCCCTTATAGTAATTTCCACGTGGATAAACCCCGCCTTGGGTATATTACTATCCTTCCTCTATTGTTTTTCTTACGGTTACATACGCTGGGACATGGATGTATTTTTGAAAGTTTTTTTTACAAGTATATATGCGGGTGTTCTTCCCGTATATCTCATCTTTATAAGAGAAATGGGTTTTGATGAACTTTTAGCCCTCATTGTAACCGTATGGGCGGTTGATATATCCGCTTACTATATAGGCAAGACATTGGGTAAAACACCTTTGGCACCGAGATTATCTCCTAAAAAGACTGTTGAAGGATTGATAGGAGGATTGATATCCGCAGTAATAGTATTTCCCTTGATCTCCGATATGGATATAATACAGTCAATGCTTTCCGGATTGATAATAGGTATATCCGCAGTAATAGGAGATCTACTTAAAAGTTTTATAAAAAGACAAGCAGGTATAAAGGATTTTTCAAACATATTCGGAGAACACGGGGGATTTGTTGATAGATTTGACTCCCTTGTTTTTACAGGTGCTTTATACTATTGTATTTTGTTATGAGTTTTTTTATAAGGGAAGATCCCCTAACGGGGAAGAAGATAATAATATCATCCCTGAGAAGCAAAAGACCGCAACTTATCAAAGGCCTTTCTAAGGAAGAACCAATCCAATGTCCCTTTTGCCCAGGTAATGAAAGCCTTACCGCGGAACCCGTTGATATATGTGAGGAGGAGGGTAAATGGATAGTAAGGGTTGTACCCAACAAATTTCCCGCAATCCAAGGCTTACACGATGTGATTATAGAAGCACGGGAACATAGCGCGGATATTGATACAATTGATCATTTTGAAAAGGTCCTTGAAGTTTATCAGAGAAGGATGAAATACTTTTATAACATAAATGGCATTAAGTATGTAGCGGTTTTCAGAAACAGAGGAAAGGAAGCGGGAGCATCCATCCAACATCCTCACTCCCAGGTACTTGGTCTCCCCTTTTATCCAGAGAGGTATCTCTTGGAAAAGAAAAAATACGAAACATCAGAAAAACACCCGATGAAAAACCTTATAGAAAAGGAAAAGGAGGAAGGTTTAAGACTTATAAAAGAAACGGATAATTTTGTCGCCATACTTGCCTATGCTCCCACAACTCCTTACGAAACATGGATAATACCCAAAAACGTAACATGTTGTTTTCTTGAAGAAAAGAAACTTGATGAACTATCCTACATAACTAAATACATAGTTAAGTTACTAAAGACTGTCTTAGGAGAAAACATGCCCTACAACCTCACACTTCAGTCCGGAAGTCCTTGGGATAAGGATTACCATTACTACTTCAGAGTAATGCCAAGAATCTCCGTTTTTGGCGGTTTTGAAATGGAAACAAATAACATTATAGTGGGAATATTGCCTGAGGATGCATCAAAGGAGTTAAAACTGGCAAAGTCTAAGGTTGATATCCTATAGACTCAAGGGCTTCCTTCCTTTGGAGACATGTAGGACACTCACCGCAAGGAGGTAATGTACCCTTGTAGCATGAATAGGTCTTTTCAAATGGTACACCCAGTTCCTTTCCCAATTTTGCTATTTCTTTCTTTGTCATGCCAAGAAAGGGTGCGTATATGTGAATCCTTTCCTTCTTCTTAGCTACATAAGTAGATCCAGCATTTATAGCAGCCTCCGCTGAAGCTATAAACTCAGGTCTACAATCGGGATAGGGAACATCCAATGCATGAACACCTATGCCTATGTGGTTAATCTCAAGTATATCTGCAAATATGGAAGCTATTGAAAGAAAGTTTATATTTCTCATGGGTACAGTAGTAATGGGTGGTTCCTCCGTATATTCACCCGATGGTATATCTATTTCTTCATTCAATAGGGCGGATTCCCTAACAGCCTTGTAAACGGGAATATCCACCACTATATGATCCTTAACACCAGCGATTTTTGCAATCTCCTTTGCATAAGTAATTTCAACACTATGCCTCTGTCCGTAGTTAAAAGAGATTGCATACACTTCAGAAAACTCCCTCTTAGCATACCATAATAGCGTTGCACTATCCATCCCCCCTGAGAGCAAGACGATTATATTCTTTTTCTCCATCGGAAATAATATTTTATTATAAAAATATGGAACTAAGGGAGACAGATCTGCCAGGTATAGGTAAAAAATATGATCTTATACTTGAAAACGGTAAAGAAGTGGCAATAATCATATATAGTACTGGTAAAAGGGAAATATATCTTATGGAAGACGAAGAACCCCTATGCACAATTGAACTTTCCGATGAAGAATCAAGGGAAATAGGTTTTTTGCTCGCGGGTGCAGTTTACCAGCCAATACCCTCAAGCAAGATGGAACTCATAATGAAAGAAATGGTAATGGAATGGATAAAGGTGGAAGAAGGATCAAATTTTGAAAATAAAACCATAGCGGATCTGCAGGTAAGGAAGAGAACTGGTGCTTCAATTATAGCTATTGTTAGGGGAGACAAAATAATACCAAGCCCTGATCCTTATAAGGAAATTATAAGAGCTGGAGATACCCTGGTGGTTGTTGGTACAAGAAATCAAGTTAATCAAGTGATCTCATTCTGCAAAAAGTGTAAAGACTAATGGAACATACAATACCCATAGAAATATCCATCCTCTTCATATTGGTATTTATATTAACCTATATACTTAAAAAAGTAGGAATACCTGCAATAATAACATTCCTTGCCGCAGGATTTCTTGGCAAGATATGGATAGATTCGTCCCATATTGACAATCTTTATATCTTCAAAGAACTCGGCATTATACTTTTGTTTTTCTTCATAGGACTTGAATTTTCCTTTGACAGATTGAAAGGTATGCTAAACACATTTATGCCCGCAATGGTTGATCTTATATTTAATCTTGGAATACCTTTCGTACTTCTTGTACTTATAGGGTTTGATTACCTTTCCGCCTTTATTATCGCAAGTGTTATATACCCATCAAGTACCTCCATAGTTGCAAAACTACTTGTGGATTACAGAAGGCTCGTAAATCCAGAAGCGGAATTACTACTCGGTATTCTCATATTTGAAGATATAATTGCAATAGTAATACTTACCTTCCTGTCCTACCTTACAAGTGGTTCCGAGCCGAGTTTACTTTCCGTGGGATTAAGCCTGCTAAAGATGTCCTTAATACTTATAGGCTTTTTCCTTTTGTACAAGTTTGTACTCTCAAAATTAACAAACCTAATGGATAAAGTCTCAGATGATGAAAACTTTATATTTTTGGTCTTGGGTATCGTACTTTTATTCGGTTCCTTCTTTAAAATGCAGGGTATATCTGAGGCATTGGGAGCCTTCCTTATAGGAGTAGCCATACCCCAAACAAAGATAGCCCATAACATTGAACAACATCTGTCAAGCCTCAAAGAACTCTCAATAGGTATATTCTTCTTCTTTTTCACCTACGATATAGATTTTCAATTACCAGAAAACAAGTTCCTACTATTGCTACTTATAGTACTAAGCATATTACTTAAAGGTATATCAACATATATAGGAGCTTACATTTATGGTCTTAAAAGTAAAGCAAGGCTAAGGGCTTCCCTCTCATTTCTCTCAAGAGGTGAATTCTCAGTCATAATATCAGCACTTAATCCTTTATACAGCGGTATAACAGTACCCCTAATACTTGTAACCGCTGTTATAGGTACCTTACTCTTTGCGGTAGCTGGTGATATAGCCAATTTTATTTATCGGAGTAAACGAAAGACCTCATAACTTCCTCAAGTTCTTTTCTCTTCTCCTCTATATCATCATCCTCTTTAACATATATAAGCTTTCCGAACTCTATAGTACCCCTTGTAAAAGGAAAGGGTATAAGAAATCTGTCCCATGTATTTAATGTTTTAGCTTTGTCAAATCTAACATACATTGGCAGTATAGGACATCCGGTTTTTTGAGCAAGAAATATTATCCCTTTTCCTACACTCAGATAAGGTCCCTTTGGGCCGTCAACAGTAAGAGCCATCTTCCCTCCCTTCTTTAAAACCTTTATTAATCTTAGCGCACCGAATCTGCCTCCCTTTGAAGGATCACCGTCTTCCGTGGAACCCCTTATGACATTGTAGCCAAGAGATTCAAGAAGGCGGGCGGAAATTTCCCCGTCTGGTGATCTGCTTGATAGTACATATATATCCTTATCAACACCGTGAAGGGCAAGTCCCAGTGCATGACCGTGCAGAATGGCGTATATCTTCCTTCTGTCATTTTTAAAGTCATAATCCACGTCCCATTTTATTGATTTTGACCACCACCGCAATATCTTAGCCACTATAGGAACCGCACACAGGGCTAATTTGTACTCTATATAATTCATTATGTGTTAATATTTTAAGTTAATAACTAACAAGGGAGAGTGGTCATGGAAGAACAGTATATCGCTGTACCTTTTAGCCTGGTAGGTTTTTTCATGACGAACAAGTCAATTGAGGAGAGTATAAGAAACGACATAACACCTGAAGAAATGGAGAAGCTCCAGAACATCATAGCTTCACTTCTCTTTAGAGAAGGAGTAAAAGTGGCTGTTTACCCGTCCGTTGTACCCCCGGATCAAGCGGAGGAAGCAGCAAAGGAACTTGAAGATCTAATTTTCGGAGAGGCGGGAGAATGACAAAGGCGGTTATATGCGGTGCCCTGGGAAGGATGGGTAAAGCAATTCTGGAGGTTGCGGAAGAGGATCCGGATGTTGAAATTGTAGCAGGTGTTGAACACCCAGATTGTATCAGAAGTAAGGATCTCGGTGAGGCAACCGGTATATCTTACTATAAGGGTAAGCCTCTCACCTCAAGGCTTGAAGAAGTCCTTGAATATACAGATGTTGTTGTTGATTTCTCTGGGAACCCAGCATCCGCTGTGGGTCATACCGCCCTCGCAACAGCTGACGGTAAAGCTGTAGTCATAGGTACAACAGGTTTCTCTGAAAAGGAAATAGAAGATATTAAATCTATGTCAAAGCAAGCACCCATCCTACTCTCGCCCAATATGAGCTTGGGAGTTAACTTGTTATTTAAGCTCGTTGAAATAGCATCAAGCGTTCTAAAAGATAAGGATTTTGATATTGAACTTACGGAAATTCATCATAGATTTAAAAAGGATGCACCAAGTGGTACCGCCATGAAACTGCTTGATATAATAAAAAACTCCACGGGCAAGAAAGATATAGTTTTTGGGAGACAAGGTTTTGCAAATAGGCAAGATAAGGAGATAGGTGTTTTTGCACTTAGGGGAGGAGATGTTGTAGGAGATCATACGGTCCACTTCCTTGGCATGGGTGAAAGGATAGAGCTTACCCACAGGGCAACGAGCAGGAAAACCTTTGCAAAGGGTACTGTTGAAGCTATCAAATGGATAAAGGGAAAGTCCCCTGGTTTTTACAGTATGTTTGATGTTCTCGGACTATGAGGGAAGCGGACCTTGAAAAACTTGAATTCTGGAAAATAAAAGAATATCTGAAAAAATTTACAAACTCGGAAGCTACGGAGAAGTATATAGATAAGATAAGACCTTTAAAAAGTAGAGAAGCAATAAATGAAGAGATTGAGCTTTCAAAAACCTTTTTTAACATAGCGGAAAGGATTGAAATTTATAGATTTGAAGATATAGAGGATATTATTGAAAAATCAAAAATACCTGGTGTATTCTTAAGCGTTAATGAACTGCTTAAAATACTTAACATAATTAAACTTATAAAGATAGTAAAATCGGGCATATCCGCATTTTTAGAGGAATTTCCTCATTTAAGAAAACTTCTCAAAAGTTTATATTCATTTCAACCCATTGAAGCGCTTATAGAAACAACCATTGATCCACGGGGGTTCGTTAAAGATGAAGCAAGCGATGATCTGTACAATATAAGGTCAGAATTAAGAAAACTTGAAGAAGAAGTAAAGTCACGATTGGAACGTCTTTTTGAAAGGCCTGATACATCCTACATATTCTCCGATAGAGTTATAACCTTAAGAAACAACAGATATGTTGTACCCGTCAAAACATCCCACTATAGAAAGTTATACGGCATAGTTCACGGTACATCCTCCACCGGGTACACAACCTATGTAGAACCACAATTCGTGGTGGAGCTTAACAACAGAATAAGCGTACTTAGGGAGAAGGAAGAGAAGGAAGTAAAGAAAGTTCTGCAGAGAATTACGAGATATGTGGGTGAAGACGGTGATAGGCTTTTAAGGAGCTTTCAAACCCTCGTTTACATAGATTACATAAAAGCAAAGTACATGTTCGCCAAAACAATAAAAGGTGTGTTTCCGCACATGGGAGATAAGGTTATCCTTAAAAATGCCAAACACCCTCTTCTCGTTTTAGAAAAAGAAAATGTTGTACCCGTTAATATAATCCTTGAAGAAAAAAAGGGGTTAATACTTACCGGTCCTAATACAGGAGGTAAAACCGTTTCCCTTAAAACACTGGGACTACTTGCCCTTATGTTCCAATCCGCTATACCCATACCCGCGGATCCCGAAAGTGAACTACCCGTATTTGAAAATATCTTCGTTGATATAGGAGATGAACAGAGTATACAACAAGATCTATCCACCTTCTCCTATCACATATCAAATATTGTTGATTTCCTTGATAAAGTTAATGAAAAAACACTTGTGCTTATAGATGAGCTTGGTGCAGGAACTGACCCGGTTGAAGGTTCAGCTATAGGCATAGGCCTGCTTGAATATCTTAAGGAAAAAAAAGCTTATGTATTCGTCAATACACACCATACACCCATTAAATTGTATGCAATAAGCTCTGAATACTACATACCTGCAAGTGTAACCTTTGATAAAACTACTCTAAAACCAACCTACCAGATAATATATAACACAATAGGTCAGAGCATGGCACTATACATAGCAGGAAGATTAGGATTGCCAGAAGAGATACTTAATATAGCAAGGAAAAAGATAGGATCTACAGGCGAAGAATATCTCAAAGCTGTTGAACTTCTTGAGGAATATACACGTGAGTATCATAAGAAACTGGAAGAAGTTGAGTCCCTTAAAGAATCCTTGGAGAGGGAAAAGGAAAAGTACAAAAGATTAAGCGAGGAATTGGAAAGAAAGAAAAAAGAAAACTGGATAAGTATAGCATCTGAAGCCTATAATTTCCTTGAAAATCTTAAAAAGGAAGCAAGGAAATTGCTATCTGGGAACAATATAAATGAGCTTGAACGGTTTATAGAAACAAAGAAAAAGGAAATTGCTACAAAAATAGGTGATGAAAGGATATTAAAATTCTCGGTAGGAGACTGGGTTGAGCTTGCCACAAATAGAGGTAAAAAAGGTAAGATTGAAAGAATAGAGGGTAATATAGCCATAGTTTCTTTTGGTCATATAAAGCTAAGAGCAAAGCTAAAAGAACTTATACCCGTTAACAATAACACCAAACAATCCGACACAGAAAATGGCATATACATAAGAAAGGTTTTACCTTCTGAGTTATATCTAAAAGGCCTTAGCATAGATGAGGCATTGTTTAAGCTTGAAACCTTCTTAGAAGAGGCACACGCATCTGGTGTAAAGATGGCAAAAATTATACACGGCGTCGGAACGGGAGCAATAAAAAATGCCATAAGGGAATATTTGAAGAAGTCCCCCTATGTGGTATTTTTCAGGGATGCATATCCCCAAGAGGGAGGTTCTGGAATAACGGTAGTATTCTTAGATAAGGAGTGATATGAATATCATACACAATGCGGATCTTTCCCACTTAACGACAATAAAAATAGGAGGAAGATGTCATACACTTGCCTTTCCTGAAACAGAAGAAGACATACGCTACCTTATAAATCTTTCAAGGGACAAAGATATGCCCGTATATATACTCGGAAGAGGATCAAACACAATTTTCGGAAGTATAAAGGGTGTTGTTATAAATATGTCCAGATTGAGAAGTACACCGATAATAAAAGAAGGCAACAACCATATTGAAGTAACTTTAAAAGGGGGAAATCCCTTAAGTGATCTTATAAACATATCCGTGGAAAAAAATATGGACGGTGTATATAGACTATACGGCTTTCCCGCAACAATAGGCGGTGCGGTATCAATGAATGCGGGAGCATACGGTTATGAAATTTGTAAATCTCTTAAAAGAATCAAATTTATAACATGGGAGGGTAACACCGAAGAGGCGGAAGTCAGTGACCTTTCCTTCGGTTACAGAAAATCTCCTTTTCCACACTTAGGTGTAGTTATAGAAGCAACCTTTGAGCTTTATCCATCCTCAATTTCCGTAAAAGAAGAAATAGCAAAGATTAAAACAGACAGGATAAAAAAACAACCCATAAATATGCCCACATCCGGTTCAACCTTTAAGAATCCTAAGGAAGCCCCGGCAGGTTTATTGCTTGAAAAGTCGGGAGTTAAAGGCTTAAAAAAGGGTAATGTAATGTTCTCACAAAAACATGCAAACTTCTTAATCAACCTCGGAGGTGGAACCTTTGAAGATACGGTTTATCTGATAAAAAGGGCGGTAGAACTTGTGAAAAATGAAACGGGTATAGTACTTGAAGAGGAGGTGAGATTGGTTGAGGATAGTGGTACTGATGGGTGGAAGATCCTCTGAAAGGGAAATATCACTGAAAACTGGCAAGGCTGTTGCGGAAGGCTTAAGGGAACTCGGACATGAGGTTGTAGAAATGGACCTTGACAGCAACACACCCTGTAAACTCCTTGAAATAAAACCGGACAAGGTATTTATAGCCCTCCACGGTGCCTACGGAGAGGACGGACGTATTCAAGGTATGCTTGATATACTTGGCATTCCTTACACGGGAACGGGTGTACTCGGGAGTTCTATATGTATGAGAAAGGATATAACAAAAAAACTCTTAGAATATCACGGTATAAAGACTCCGAGGTGGCTTGTTCCAGAGGACGAAGAGGAAGTAAAAGCATGGGATATATTTCCTTGTATAGTAAAGCCTGTTGACGAAGGCTCAAGTGTGGATCTTTATATCTGCAACGGTAAGGATGAGCTTGTAGAAACAATATCAAATCTTCTCAATAAAGGAAAAAGGGTAATGGTTGAGGAGTTTATAAAAGGTAAAGATGTAACAGTAGGTCTTTTAAAAGGAAAACCGCTACCCCCCATAGAGATAAGACCCAAGAAGGGAATATATGACTATGAAAGTAAATACACAAAAGGGAAGACAGAATATGTGTTTTTGGAGGACAAAGAGTTGACTGATAAGCTTTATAAAATATCTTCTTTAATAAACGATATATTTGAGTTGAAAGATATGGCAAGGGTTGACTTTAGGATTACCGATAAAAAGGAAATATTCACCTTAGAAATCAATACCATACCAGGTATGACTGAATTAAGCTTACTACCTATGGCTTCCGAGAAGGTAGGTATAGATTTTCGGGAGTTGTTGCATATAATTATTAGTTAACACGGAGGTGGGACAGTGCAAAGTGAGGGAAAAAGCAGGATAAAAATATATACGGGGGTTCTTTTAGGATTACTGTGGATAGCATCAATGGCTGTTCTTGGATATACACTACCCTTTTTCCTTGATAATATAAATTTTTTCAAGGCAAAGAAGATAGAAGTTTATAAAAGCAGATACATTAATGATAAAAAGATAGAGGAAGTACTAGCTCAATTCAATTGGAATTGGCTTTTTCTGAAAGAGTCAACTGTAAAAAAACTGTTGAATGAATCGTTAGGCGGTATAGTAAAAGATGTGAGCATTGACAGGGACATTACAAAGGAAGGCATTGTATTAAAGATAAAGGTATATGAAAAGGAGCCGGTAGCTATAATTAAGGAAAACAATAAAATATATTTAGTTGACGAAAAGGGTAATATTCTGCCTTACAGGTATATTAATGGCAAATACCCAGTTATATTCACTAATAATATTGACAACCTAAGGGAAAAGTTCGTCTTCTTTTACGAAAACATATTATCAAGGTCTAATATAAGGGAGACTTATGTGTCCGATAATAAAATTATATTGTACTTAACCAATCCTAACGTAAAACTTCTGCTTCCGCCTCTTGAAGCACTTAACTCCGCTGTGATAGAAAGATACTATAGTGTTATAAATATAATAATGAGCAGTAATCTGGAGAATGTAAGCGTTGACTTAAGATTCAAGAAGTTTGCCAGCCTTAAGAAACTTATAGGTATGGAGGATTTATGAAGGTTTTTGCTTCTCTGGATGTAGGAACAAGCAAAATAGTAGCACTCATAGGAGAACTTGACAGTCAGAAGGAATTGCATGTTATGAGCAAGGGGGAGGTGCCTTCAAGGGGTGTTGATCGCGGTTCAATAATATTTCTGAGGGACGCGAGCCATGCAATAGGCGAAGCTATAAAGGAAGTTTACAGGAAATCCGCCTTTGATATATCTGATGTAATCCTTGGTATATCCTCATCAAAGATGACAAGCCAAAATGATACGGAAGGTATAACCCTCACCTCCCAGTCCAACGAAATAACGGAAGAGCATATAAACAAACTTTTGGAGGCTGGCAGAAATAAGTTAAAGCAGGAAGGATATGATATACTGCATATTATCCCTAAAAGATACAAGCTTGACGATGCGGAAGGAATAATAAACCCATTAGGTCTTGTAGGATCAAAGCTTTCAGTTGACCTGCATGCTATAAAAGTTCCAACGACAGTTGTGCTTAATATGAAGAGGGCTGTTGAAGAAGCAAACATAGGTGTATCTGATACAGTTCCGAGCATTATAGCTTCAGCAGAAGCGGTTTTATTAGAAGAAGAGAAAGAAGCAGGTGTGCTTTTGATAGATATAGGAGCAGGTCTGACGGACTTCATCTTATACAGGGACGGAAGTCCCGAAGTTGTAGGTTCCGTTAATCTTGCAGGCATAAATATAACAAAGGATATATTGCAGATTATGAAACTACCCTTTGAAGATGCGGAAAGGCTTAAAAAGGAGCATGGTTATGCCATGGCAGAACTTATAAGAAACGATGAACATATAAGCATATATCGTAGGGGAGAAGATAAAGAGATAACCATAAATAAGAGTGAAATAGCAAGTATAATACAGGCAAGGCTTGAAGAAATAATGGAAAGGGTGGTATCAAAGCTTGAAGATGCAAATGTTTCCCTTGACTATGCTAACGCCGGAGTGGTTATAACAGGCGGAACCGCAAATCTGAAGGGTATTAAAGAATTTGCAGAAAAGTACTTTAGCACATCGGTAAGAATAGGCAAACCCATAAATATAGGCAGTATAGACAACAGTATCAAAGATCCAGCCTATGCAACAGCGGTAGGTCTGCTTATACATAAGGTAAGGAATCTTGATAAGCAGGATTTCTTGGTAAGAAGTGACAACGGCATAAGAAGAAGGGAGGGTGCTTTTGTAAATCGCATTAAAAAATTTTTTGAAGACATAAAAAATATGCTCTAAAGGAGGTTTAAAATGGCTCCAGTAAACCCTGCAAGAATTAAGGTCTTTGGGGTAGGTGGTGGTGGTTGCAATATGGTAAACAGCATGTACAATCTTGCCGAATATCCTACGGAAGGAATAGAAATCTACGCTGTTAACACGGATAAACAGCATCTTGAAATGCTTAATGTACCCAACAAAATCCAGATAGGGGAAAAAATAACAAAGGGACTGGGGGCAGGTGCGGATCCGTCAGTCGGCGAAAAGGCTGCTCTTGAGGACAGGGACAGGCTTCAGGAAATAATGAAGGATGCGGATATGGTTTTCATATCCGCGGGTCTTGGTGGAGGTACAGGAACGGGAGCAGCACCTGTAATAGCAGGTTTGGCTAAGGAGATGGGCATCCTAACTGTTGCAGTAGTTACACTCCCTTTTAGCTTTGAGGGTACATGGAAGATGGAAAGGGCGCTTAAAGGATTGGAAGAGCTTAAAAAGAATGTGGATACATATATAGTTATACATAATCAAAAACTCAGCGAGCTTGATTTACCAGAAACGAAGAATATGACCATAGGTTCCGCATTCAGAATGGTTGACTCCATTTTAGCAAAAACTGTTTATGGAATTACAAATACCATTGTGGTACCCGCCCTTATAAACGTAGACTTTGCGGATGTAAGAACCATAATGCACAACGGAGGCCTTGCCCTCATAGGAATAGGTGAAGGAGAAGGACCTGACAAGATAGAAGAAGTTGTTCAAAAGGTAATAAACAGCCCACTTCTTGAAGGAAACACTATAGCAGGTGCAAGAAGGCTCCTGCTTACCATATGGGTAAGCGAAGATACACCTTACAGCGAAGTTGAAGAAGCTATTAACAGAATAAGGTTAAATGCTGACGAAAACGCCTTCCTTATTTTTGGTGCAATACTTGATAACTCAAGAACGGATTATATAAGGATAGCAACCATAGCAACGGATTTCGGAGAACCACAGCAAAATAAACAACCAGAACTGAAGGTTGTGGAAAAACAAACGGAAACCTATAGGATACCAGCAGTAAATCAAGGATACAACAATGAAGACATAGAAAACATTCCTGCAATAGTGAGGAGATCAAGAAGGATATAAATTTTCTGATATAATTTACTTAAATTAAAACGCACCTTTCCCTCTTGGGTTGCCCGCATGTGCGGGTGCGGGAAAGGGTGGCGAAACCCAAGGAGGTATATGTTATGGCAGTTATCTCAATGAAAGATCTGCTTGAAGCTGGGGTCCACTTTGGCCACGGAAAGGGAAGGTGGAACCCCAAAATGGCACCTTACCTCTACGGGGTAAGGAATGGCATCCATATAATTGACCTTAACAAAACCGTTGTGTACCTGGAAAATGCCTATCATTTCGTTGCGGACAGTGTGGCAAAAGGAGCGGAGATACTTTTCGTTGGGACAAAAAAACAGGCAAGGGATGTAATAAGGGAAGAGGCAGAAAGATGCGGTGCCTTTTATGTATGCGAAAGATGGG
Organism: Aquificales bacterium; assembly: GCA_027078675.1. Taxonomy (GTDB): domain Bacteria; phylum Aquificota; class Aquificia; order Aquificales; family Aquificaceae; genus WFWF01. The sequence continues at coordinate 26,586 of JALWWX010000243.1, forward strand.
TGGGTGGACTGCTTACAAACTTCAGAACAGTAAGAAAGAGCATAATGAAACTTAGAAAACTTGAAATAATGGAAGAAGAAGGAATATTTGACGTCCTCCCCAAAAAGGAAGTAAGAAAGCTTAAAAGAACTATGGAAAAACTGAAAAAGCTGTACAGTGGGATAAGAGATATGGAAAGGATACCCGATATACTCTGGATAGTTGACACAGTAAGGGAAAGGATAGCTGTGGAAGAGGCAAAGAAACTGGGAATAACCATAGTTGCAATAGCGGATTCAAACTGCGACCCCGACGATATAGACTACATCATACCAGGTAACGATGATGCCATAAAATCTATCAAGCTTCTTACCTCAAAGATAGCGGATGCGGTTATAGAAGGTAAAACAAGGAAAGAAAGTGCGGAAGAGGTTGAAACAGAAGTTGTCAAAAGGCAAGTTGTTACCGTTGCGGAAGACGAAAGGGCCCTCTTTGAGAAAGCCATGGAAATGTCGGAAAAGTATGAGGAAATTGATAAAGATACAATAGAGTACGAATGATAAGGAGGTGCTTTAATGCCCGTAAGTATGGATGAAGTAAGAAAATTAAGGGAAATGACTGGCGCGGGTGTCTTGGAATGTAAAAAAGCCCTGGAAGAGGCAAAAGGTGATATAGAAAAGGCAAAGGACATATTAAGGATTAAAGGGCTTGCAAAGGCAGAGAAAAAGGCAGGAAGGGTAACAAAGGAAGGTTTAATATACACCTATGTAACTGAAGACGGAAAGAGGGGTGTTATCTTAGAGTTAAACTGTGAAACGGATTTTGTTGCAAGAAACGAAGAATTCAGAAAGCTGGCTGAGACAATCGCTAAACATATAACAGAAGAAGAAGGGAACAAGAACAAAGAAGGAGAAGGTGAGAACATACTTGAACAAACCATTAAATCCTTAGGCAAAAAGGTATCTGAACTTATAAAAGAAGCCATTGCAAAGATAGGTGAGAATATACAGTTAAAGAGATTTTCAAGATTTGATGCCGACGATAAAAGTAAATTGCATACTTATACACATGGGGAAGGCAGGATAGGAGTGCTTTTGGAATACAGGATCCAAGGGGAAGGAGACGAGGAAGAAATAAAAAGGATCGTTCAGGATATAGCTATGCAAATAGCTGCTATGAGACCAGAATATGTATCCTTAGAAGATGTACCTCAAGATGTTATAGATAAAGAAAAATCAATACTCAGAGAACAAACTCTAGGGGAAGGAAAACCGGAACACATAATTGATAAGATTGTTGAAGGTAAGCTTAAAAAGGTACTTAAAGAAAGAGTGTTGTTAGAACAGTTATTCATAAAGGATGATAAAAAAACAGTATCAGATATGCTAAAGGAAAAAGGAAATATAGTAGCAGTAGTAAGATTCAGGAGGTTTGAACTCGGAGGTGCTTAATATTGCAAAATGAACCCAAATATAAGAGGGTCCTTCTGAAGTTATCAGGGGAGGCATTTGCTGGAAAGGAAAGATACGGTATTGATCCAGATTTCCTTGAATACATATCCAGAGAGATAAAAGAGATATATGATCTGGGTACAGAGATAGCAATAGTAATAGGAGGCGGTAATATTTTTAGAGGTATTAGGGAAGGTCAAAATTTAAATATAGACAGGGCAACAGCTGATTACATGGGTATGATGGCTACCGTTATTAACGCCCTCGCCCTTCAGGACACCCTTGAAAGACTGGTGAAGATTCCCACAAGGGTTCTGTCTGCAATAGAGATGAGGCAAGTTGCGGAACCTTACATAAGGAGAAGGGCGGTAAGACATCTTGAAAAGGGTAGGATCGTAATATTTGCGGGAGGTACGGGCAATCCCTTCTTTTCCACGGATACCGCAGCAGCCTTGAGGGCTGCAGAAATAGGAGCGGATGTGTTACTGAAAGCCACAAAGGTAAGCGGTATATACACAACAGATCCGGAGAAGGACCCTAACGCGGATCTTATAAAAGAGATAACCTATATAGAGGTGATAAACAGAGGTCTTAAGGTGATGGATTACACAGCTATGACGATGTGCAAGGAAATAAATTTACCCGTCATAGTTTTCAATATAAAGGAGCCAGGAAATTTAAAAAAGGTAGTTTCAGGGGAGAGGATAGGCACACTTGTAACATGAGGGGGTATAAAAATGAAAATACTCGGAGAAGGAGTATTTGATCTAAATAAATTGATTGGTGAACTCTACAAAGGTAACGATAAAGATACCGCAAGTATTTTCAAAATATTCAAAATAGGAAAAAAGTTTGACAAACTTCCAAGGGGAATATGCGGACGTAGTAGAAATTCAACATCTCTAACGGTTACGGATAAAGTGGAATTAGAAATGAGTCTTCACTTTGAAAATGTAAAAATAGAAGGAAAAGAACCCCACAGCACGATAATTATTAAAGGAGGTAGAGTAACCTTTGAAAATGTTTGCTTTGAATCTGTATCAATAGAGGTTTTAAAGGATGCTTATGTACTTTTATCTGGATGCGTATTTAAAAGAACAGAGCTACCTATAATAGGCAAAGACAATGCAAGGATAAAAATAGACGGCGGTGAGATATTCAGATATATAAAGGGAAGAAAAGTAAAACTATACGACAAAGCAATGCTTCTTAATGCAAAGGAACTTATGCATCCCCTTAAGCTGGATCCTTTAACAGTATTACAAAGCCTTTCCCTTGAGACACTTACGGCGGTTCCCTATATAGAGGTATCTGAACCTATTATTATTGAAGAAGATACTGAAATAGGAAATCCAAAAACTCCTATAGTAATAAAGTTTAAAACCGCACCCGCTATAGTAGTTCCAGACGGAATCAGCCTAAGGTTAAAAAATATATTCATAGAAGGTTCGGTTCACAGGGAAAGGAATATATCACCCCTTATATACCTTGAACCCAAAGCACATCTTGAGATAAATGAATGCCATATAAACAACGGAGAGACCGCCTTCTTATTAAAGAATGCACATCTATTAATAAATAGATCTGAGATAAAAAACTTCAGGGATTACGCCATTAAATGCACAAACTCTTCGGTTCTTGAAGTAAAAAATTCAAACATTACAGGATGCAAAGGTTTCATTTACTCTGAATACAGCTCGCACATTTCTATAGTAGATTCAATAATCATTAACTGCGAAACACCTGTATTTAACATAAATAGCGGTTCAAAACTAATCATTAAATCCACACAAATAAAAGAGTTTAAAGGATCAAATTATTGCATAGATATGGACGAGTCCACAGCTTACTTAGAAAGGATTAACCTCTCTTCCATGAGAGAGGGAACCGGAGGAGTTTACGCGGGCAACATGTCAAATATAAAAATAATAAATTCTATAATAAAAAACATTGATGCCCATTGTATTTCCATGCATAACAATACGGTTGGGGAGATCATAAAATGCAGTTTAACAGGTAACTCAAGAAAGTCTGGTTCACACGCCCAAATATGGTTAAAGGCATCAAGGGCTAATGTATTACACACAAATATAGAGAGGTCTCCTGCTGGTAACGGTATAGCAGTAACAGAGTGGTCAAAAATTTACATAGCAAATTCAAAAATAACCAACAATAAGGGCTTTGGTATCTTCGTTGATAAAACGTCAAGTATCATAGGTGAAAATATAAAAACGGAAGGCAATAGAAAGGGCCTTTTATCAGAAATAGGGTCAAAGATACAACTTGGATCTGGATGTGTTATTAAAGATGAAATTCAGGAAGAAATACCTGTTAATTTGAATAAAAAGTGATAAAATCTATGGGCGATGGGATACAGAGTAGCCATTGTAGGAGCAACCGGTGAAGTAGGAAGAAAATTTTTACAAGTCCTTGAGGAAAGGAATTTCCCCGTCAATGACATTGTGCTTTATGCATCTTCAAGATCCGCAGGTACAAAACTGACCTTTAAAGGAGAAGCAATTGAGGTAAAGGATTTATCCAAAGAAAATAATTTCAGAGGAATTGATATAGCCTTATTTTCAGCGGGAAGCGGAGTAAGTAAAACCTATGCACCTCTTTTTGCAAGGAATAACGCGGTAGTTATTGATAACTCATCCGCTTGGAGATTGGAAAAAGATGTTCCCCTCGTTGTACCAGAGGTAAATCCAGAGGATGTTAAAAACCATAAGGGTATAATAGCCAATCCAAACTGTTCAACAATACAAATGGTTGTTGCCCTAAAACCCATATATGATAAAGTGGGTATAAGCAAGATAATAGTTTCCACCTATCAATCCGTATCTGGCGCGGGTGCAAAGGCTATAAGGGAACTTGAAGATCAAGTAAGGGCGTGGTGCAGAGGTGAGGAATTTCCTAAGGAGAATTACATACCGAGGAGGATAGCCTTTAATGTCGTACCCCATATAGACATCTTCTTAGAAAACCTTTATACAAAGGAAGAAATGAAGATGGTTAACGAGACGAGAAAAATACTGCATGATCCGGATATCAAAATTAATGCAACTACTGTCAGAGTCCCGGTATTTTACGGGCATGCGGAGGCAATAACCATAGAAACAAAGGAATTTATCTCTCCTCAAGAGGCAAGGGATATATTAAGCAAAGGTAAGGGCATAGTTGTTATGGATGATCCTGAAAACAAGGTATACCCCACACCCATAGATGCGGAAGGAAAGGATGAGGTTTTTGTAGGAAGGATAAGAGAATCCTTAGTTTTTGAAAGGGGATTGTCAATGTGGGTGGTTGCGGATAATATAAGGAAGGGAGCTGCAACTAACGCTGTTCAAATAGCGGAGTTAATTATAAATCAATGAGTCCTTCATAAATAGCTTTCCCGACAACAACAAAATCCACAACATTGCTCAATTTTTTTACATCTTCCAAAGAAGAAACACCGCCGGAAGCTATTAAGGGCTTTGAAGTCATTGATCTTATAACCCTATAAGGTTCAACATCAATACCTTCAAGGGTTCCATCCCTTTCCACTATAGTATAAAGATAACCCCATATAGGAAGGTTATCATAACGCTTTACAAGATCATAAGGCTTAAAATCGGATGAGGTTTGCCATCCAGAGACTGCCACCTTACCACCTTTACTGTCTATCGCAAGTATAATCTTATCTCTAAATTTATAAACCATACGCTCAAAGGTATCTGCATCAGTAATAGCAATAGTTCCAAGAACAAAGTAGTCTATACCCATGTCTTCGTAAAGTGATATATGTTCGCATGTCCTGAGTCCTCCGCCGACTTCAATTTCCCCGCGAAAATTCTCCCTTATACGCTTTATTGCTTCACCATTTATAGGTTTACCATTCTTGGCACCATCAAGATCCACCACATGTAGCCTCTTAAATCCGGAAGAATCAAAAAGCTCTGCCACGGAAGACGGATCATCCCTGTACTTTTTTATCTTTGAAAAATCTCCCTTTTCCAACCTTACAACCTTACCGTCCTTTAAATCAATGGCGGGTATTATAAATTCCCTTAAATTTACCATTGTCAGGAAAAGATTATATTGTAAAATTTAAAACATGTTTGAAAAAGAGCTTGAGGAGAAGCTTAAAAGTCACATAAATTATTTTCCCAGAAAGGAACAGGCCATACTAATGTGTCTTCATGAAATTCAGAATCACTACGGTTATATACCCAAGGAAAGCCTCAAGCCGTTATCTGATATGTTAGGATTGCCACTTAACCATGTGGAAGGCGTGGTCGCCTTCTATGATATGTTTGACACAGAAAGCCCAGCCCGTCATAGGATAAGGGTATGTGTAAGTATAGTATGTCACTTCATGCAGAAGGACAAACTCATATCCGCTCTTAAAAAGAAGCTGGGTATTGATATGGGTGAGGTTACGGAGGACGGAAGATTCAAGCTGATCCCCGTTCAGTGTATAGGTGGATGTTCAGAAGCTCCCCTATTTATGATTGATGAAGATACTTACAAATTTGAAGGAGAGGAGAAGTTAGATGAAATACTTGCCAAATATACTTGATATTAAGGCGGAAACAACCCTTAACCTTTTGCTTGCAAGGGCTAAAAAGGTAAAGACTCATTCAATAGATGAATATATAGAATCAGGAGGATACAACGCACTTAAAAAGGCACTAAGTATGGATCCTAAGGAGATTATTGATTGGGTTGATAAGAGCCAGCTGAGAGGAAGGGGAGGAGCAGGTTTTCCCACTGGAAAGAAATGGCAGTTTGCGGTGCAAAATCCTCCTCCCAGATACTTTATATGTAATGCGGATGAATCGGAACCAGGTACCTTTAAAGACAGGGTATTAATTGAAAGGGATCCACACCTGCTTATAGAGGGAATGATAATATCCTCTTACGCTATAGGAGCGGAAAAGGCATTCATATACATAAGAGGAGAGTATCCAGCTGGATACTATATACTCAGAAATGCCATAGAAGAGGCAAAAAGTAGAGGATTCCTTGGGAAGAATATACTCGGTTCAGGATACAGCCTTGATATATATGTGGCACGCGGTGGCGGTGCATACATATGCGGTGAGGAAACAGCTCTTATAGAGTCATTGGAGGGTAAAAGGGGACACCCCAGATTAAAACCACCCTTCCCAGTTCAAAAAGGCTTGTGGGGATGCCCCACCGTTGTCAACAATGTGGAGACAATATGTAACATACCTATCATTGTTGAAAAGGGTTGGGAAGAGTACAGATATATAGGACCCTCTGAATATCCAGGACCCAAGCTGTTCCCAGTAAGCGGGAAGGTTAAAAAACCAGGTGTTTATGAGCTTCCTATGAATACGACCTTGAGGGAACTTATATTTAAGTATGCGGGAGGAACATTGGGAAACAAGAAGATAAAGGCTATACTATCGGGAGCCCTTGATTGCTTTTCAGCGGATGAACTTGACACACCTATGGATTATTC
>JALWWX010000244.1 GCA_027078675.1 Aquificales bacterium
AGATCCGGTCGATTCGGGTCAATGGGGAGGCGTTGTGGCAGCAGGTGCCGGGGATACTGGGACAGCGAGTGCCGGGCACCGGGCAGTGGGCGATCCGGCTGTCGAATCTGACCGCTGGCGGTTATCATATCCAGAGCGATGCCCTGATGGGCGTAATGCTGTATTCTGGACAGTTTCGGGGATATGGAGATGATGCAGCGACGAGTCTTGGGGCGTGGAACCGGCTGGGGAAGCTGGACACGGAAGCACCACGATTGCAGCGGCAGGATAGCTGCGGCATCGCCACCGTTACCGCCCGTGATGACTCCCTCGATCTTCCCTACGAAGATACTGGCATCAGCAGAGTGGAACTGCTCAGCGATCGGTCCTATAACTACCGCCTCCGAATGATCTCGCCACCGGTGCTGGAAAACCGCGGCGAAGGGTACTGGCGACAGATCCGCTTTCGACTGGAAGTGATCGATCCCTCGCGTGATGGCAAAGCGGTCTATGGGGTGGTGGACTGGCGGGGCAATGTGCGGCTGGATAGTGTGGTGTACGATGCACCGGAATTGGCACTGAGCGACACGCTCCTGCAGTTTGGCTCGGTGCGGGTGGGGACGAAAAAGCAGCAGGTGCTTCGGGTGGTGAACCGATCGGATTCTGTGGTGGTGATCGATACGGTGTGGTTGCAGCGGGCAGAAGCATACCGGATCGCTGCAGTAACACCACCATTGCCAGCGTTGCTTGCTTCGGGCGGTACCCTGCGGGTGGTGATCGAATATGAACCGAAGCAGGAGCGAGCAGATGAAACGGATTGGGAACGGGATACGGTTCAGATCGTAGCAGCGTGTGCCCGCTGGCAGGTCGCTCTGGAGGGGCAGGGGGTGCAGCCGCACATCGCCGTTGGCGACTGGGATGCCCGGCAGGTGGCAGCAGGGGAGCAGCGGTGTAACAGCGAAAATCTCTACGACTTTGCGCAGACGATCCGGATCGAGAATCGGGGCAGTGCGCCATTGCGGATCGATACGATCCGGGGCGTTGAGCCACCGTTTTTCATCGCTGATGATGCGGATACGTTTCCGCTGGTGGTTGCACCGGGGGAGGTGGTGTACTGGAAGGGCGCGTGTTTTGCACCGCAGGTGGCGGGGCAGTATGAGATCCAGGTGGAATTTGTCAGTGATGCGCCGCCGGGCGATGACAACATTTCTGTGTGGAAGGGGGAAGGAATAGCAGCAGCGCCGTACATTACGGGGTATGACTGGGGGTGGCAGCGGATGCGGACAGTACACAGCGGGCAGGTGGTGATAGGCAATGGCGGGAGCAATGCGGTGCGGATCGATACGGTGGTGCTGGAAGGGCAGGTCGAACACTTCCGGATCACCGGGTATGAGTTTGCCGGAAGCGAGGTGGCAACGCCGAAAGGGATCGTGCTGAATCCGCAGCAGGAGGTGGTGGTGCGGGTGGCATATGAGCCGCAGGTGGAGACGGCAGCCGGTGACACGCTGCGGGCAGTGATTCGGGCAGTGTTTGCGGATGCGGAGCCGGTGGCAGGAGAGCTTCGAGGGCAGGCGTATGTGCCGAAGATCGGAGCGGAAGGGTATCGGTTCGAGTGTGTGGAGCTGGGGAAGGAGTCAGCGGAGCGAGGGGAGATAAAGATCTGGAATGCGGGAGCGGTATGGCAATTGCAGATCTGGTCGGTGGAGTTTGACGATGGGGTGATGAGTGATCCGCAGGCGTTTTGGGCAGAGAACTGGGTGCAGTTTCCGGTGACACTGGATGTAGGAGATACGCTGCGGCTTGGGGTGCGGTTTCGGGCACGGACGTATCCGTCTGACAGTGTGCGGGTGCGGATAGTGAGTGATGCGGCGCCGGGACCGGAGGAGGCGCCGCGGGTGGAAAGCGGGGTGATGGTGCGAGGGTGTGCAGTTGTGGTGGGGCTGGAAGTGGAAGGGACAGTGATCGGACCGGTGTTGGGGTGTGATGGCGGGGAAGGGGCGATTGTGGTGCGGAATGCAGGAAGCGTGGCGGTGGAGGTAGCGGATGTGCGGCTGGCAGGTGGGGATGTGAGTGAGTTTGTGATCACCGGACCGCGGACGTTTACGCTTGGTGCTGGTGAGGAGCAGCGGGTCGGGGTGCGGTTGTTGCCGGGCGAGGCGGGAGAATATGCGGTGATGGTGGCAGTGGAAAGCAGTGTGGGAGTGGAGCAGGTGGAAGTGCGAGGGAGGCGGGAGCAGGTGGGGATCGGGATATGGGTGGAAGCAGTGGATGAAGCGAAGCTGCCGGGCGAGGAGGCGATGGTGCGGGTGGTATATGCGGATAGCAGTGGGGAAGCAAAGGTGGAGGCATTGCAGATTGAGCTGGAATGGGACGGGCGAGTGCTGGGGTATCGGCGGCTGGAGTCGGTAGAAGGCGAGTGGGAGGTGATAGATGAAGGGATGGGGAAGGTACGGCTTGCGGGGCAGCGGTCGGGAGGATTTGGCAGTGGCGAAGTGGTGCGGCTGTGGTATGGGGTGTATGGTGGAACGGATCGGGAAGCGGTCGAGGTAAAGGTGAGCAGTGTAGATGTTGGGGATCGGGCAGTGTGTGTGGAGACGGGTATGGGACCGGACACGGTGCGCTTAGGGGAGTACTGTTTGCGGGAAGTGCGGGAGATTCGGCTGGGGAAGGAGTACGGGCTGGAGGCGACGCAGGAAGGGGAGGAGGTGGTAGTGCGGTACGGGATTGGGCTCAGTGGAGCGGTAGAGGTGGTGCTATATGACGGGTATGGGCGGAAGGAGGTGGTGATAGCGCGAGGGCAGCAGGAGGCGGGGTGGCGAGAAGTACGGCTTGGGACGGAGGGGTTGAGCAGCGGGGTACATTTTGTGCGTTTGCGGAGCGGGCGATATATGAAGGTGGTGCCGGTGTGGGTGGTGAAGTAGGAATTGGAGGAAGAAAGCATTGGCAAATCAACAAAGTATCAATTGTGGATAGTGACATGCGAAAACTGCTCTTCCGTTACCTGCGTAGACTGGAGGGTATCCAGAG
>JALWWX010000245.1 GCA_027078675.1 Aquificales bacterium
TGATGAAAATAGTTATTGTAGGTAACGGTATTGCGGGAACTTCACTTGTTGAACATATATTGGACGAGTCTGAAGATAAGGATTTAAGAATACAGGTTTTCGGGGATGAAAAGTTTATAGGATACAACAGGATACTTATAACGGAGGTTTTGGCGGGAAGAAAACTTTTAAGTGATATATACATAAAGCGTTGGCAGTGGTATGAGGAAAAGGGTGTAAGGCTTGAAATAGGAAAGAAGGTTGACAGGATATTTCCTAAGAAAAAGGTTCTCGTAACGGAAGATGGAGAACTTTACAGTTACGACAAGATAGTTATTGCAACAGGGAGTAAACCCTTTATTCCGCCTTCCATAAAGGGTACAGATAAGAAGGGTGTGTTTACTTACAGGACAGCCAAGGATGTGTTTGATATTCTTGATTATGCTCGCGTTTCAGAAAGGGCTGTTGTTATAGGCGGGGGACTTTTGGGCCTTGAAGTAGCAAAGGCACTTTTAGATATAGGTCTTGAGGTTCACCTTGTGCATATTCTTGATAGGTTAATGGAGCAACAGCTTGATAAAACAGCGTCCGAGTTACTTAAAAGAGATCTTGAGAAAATGGGTTTAAACATTCATTTGGAAAAGAATACGGAGGAGATACTGGGCGAAAAAAGGGCGGAGGGTGTGAGGTTCTCTGACGGTACGGAAATAAGGGCGGACTTTGTGGTTATCGCAACAGGTATAAGACCTAATGTTGATGTAGCTAAAAATTCCGGGCTTAAGGTAAACAGGGGAATACTCGTAAATGATTTTCTTGAAACATCAGCGCCAGATGTTTACGCGGTTGGCGAATGTATTGAACACAGGGGAAGGACCTACGGTCTTGTTGCCCCAATAATGGAGCAGGTAAAGGTACTTTCCCACAATTTACTTAAGGGTAATGAAAAGAAATATGAAGGATCTCTTTCCTATGCAATGCTTAAAGTAGCGGGTATTAAGCTTTTCTCAGCAGGTGATTTTATGGAGAAGGAAGGGGATGAGGTTATATCTTTTGTGGATAACGGTAAATCCATATACAGAAAGGCTATTATAAGGGAAAACAAAATTGTAGGAACAATTTTGTACGGTGATATAAGGGGCAACAATTACATACTTGATCTAATAAAGACAGGTAAAGACATATCGGAAGAGAGACCCTATTTCCTCTTGAAACATATAATGCCTGCGGAGGAGGTTCATACGGAGGAGCTAAAGGATACAGACATTGTATGTAACTGCAATGCGGTAACAAAGGGTGAAATAGTAAAGGCAATCACTGAAAAAGGTGCTGTAAGCCTTGAGGATATACAAAGGCTTACGAAGGCTTCCACATCCTGCGGAAGCTGTGCGGAGCTCGTTGAACAGCTTCTTAAGGAATATGCAAAGGGTAAAGTAGAGAAGATAAACAAGATTGAAGCCATAAAGGAGGAACTCCATCCTTTTGATGAAGAATTTAAGAAGAGGATGTATGAGTATTTTGAAAAGGGAGATTGGGAAGCAATACCAGAAGACGACAGGGATGTAAGATTAAAGTGGTACGGAATATTTTACAGGAAGGCAACTCCTGGATACTTTATGATAAGGATAAGGGTACCGAATGGTAGGCTGACCTATGAGCAGGCGAAGGTGGTTTCTCACCTTGCGGATAAGTTCGGCAGGGGAGGAGTGGAGATAACCTCAAGGCAACAGCTACAGATAAGGTGGATCAAGCTTGAGAATATTCCCGAGATACTTGAAGCCCTTGAGAGTGTAGGCTTGTCAACCCTGCAGACGGGTATGGATAATGTAAGGAATGTTACCGGAGATCCTCTAACGGGTCTTGCTGAGGATTCCCTTATAGATACGGTTAAGCTGTCTCACGAGATCACAAGGGTTTTCTTGGGTAAAAAGAGATATGCGAATCTTCCCAGAAAATTCAATATATCCGTACTCGGTTCAAAAACAGATTCTATAAATGCCCTTTATAACGATATATGCCTTTATCTTGCGGAAAGGGAAGGAAAATTAGGCTTTAACCTTTACTTGGGAGGAAAGATAGGATCGGGAGGTCCCGTAAAGGCTGTGGATATGAACCTATTTATTGAACCTTACGAAGCTCCAGATGTATGCAGGGCTATACTTGATATCTACACAACCTACGGTAATCGTGAAAACAGAAGTAAAAACAGGCTCTACTTTTTACTCCAGGAGTGGGGTGTTGATAGATTCAGGGAAGAGATAGAACAGAGAATGTATAGGGCGCTTCCCGAAAAAGGTGAAGATCTGGTAAACAGATGGGGTGAGAGGGAAGGGATAATAAATTTAAGAAACGGAACTTATGCGGTGTCCGTTGTTGTACCCGCGGGTAAGATAAGGGCTGAGGATTTAAGAGAGATAGCTGAGCTATCAAGAAAGTACGGAAGCAGGGAATTGAGACTCTCCGTATATCAAAATCTTTATATACCCAATGTGCCAGAGGAAAATCTTAAGGATCTTTTAAAGGAAGAAATATTCCAAAAGTACAAGGTTGTGGATTCCCCCTTCAAGACCCATCTTATAGCGTGTGCTGGAAGTGATACCTGTGCTTTCGGTGTGATTCCCAACAAGACGGACGCACTCAGAACTGCAGAGTTTTTGTCGGAAAAATTAAAGCTTGATATACCCGTAAGAATACACTGGTCCGCTTGTGCCAAAGGTTGCGGTCAGCACGGAAGCGGTGACATAGGTCTTGTGGGTACAAAGGCAAGATTGGGAGACGAGGTTGTGTTAGCAGTTGATATATTTGCGGGAGGGTCCGTTGATAGGGAGGGTTTCAAAGTCATTCAAGGATTTCCCCTTGACAGGGTGGAGGAGGCATTATATGCCTTACTTTCCCATTATCTTGAAAACAGAAAGGAAGGAGAAAGCTTTTCCGATTTCGCCCGTAGGGTAGGTGCTGACAATCTGAAAGCCATCCTTTTGAACCTTTTACAGGAAGTTAAACT
>JALWWX010000246.1 GCA_027078675.1 Aquificales bacterium
TAAAAACCTATCTCATCGCCGAGCCTAAGATCAATGGAGGAACATTGAATACACTCCTCATTGAAGGGTTCTATTAGAAGCTCACCCGCGGAAATAAGCCTTCTCAAAGTCCTATCGCTCAGTATCATTTAGTTTATTAATTTTAATCTCCTGAAGAAGACTATGCTCAGGAAAATTAAAACATAAATTAAACCGCCCGGACTACCGCTACAACCGAATATATTGTTCTCCGTATCATCGGTAAGAATATCATCAACAACTGTTACAGACATTTCTTCACTTGCGGAATTACCCCATCCATCCTTAACGGTAAGAATCACGGTATAATGCCCCTCCTTCTCATATTCGTGTGTCAAATTCCCAGAGGTACAATTTTGTATCTCATAATCCGCACTTCCGTCACCATCAACATCTATATAACATGCCAGGGTGTCCCCTTCTGGATCCCCGACACTAAAGCCTATCCTTACCTCTAAAGGAGCTACTCCTTGAGTGGGAAAGACATCAAAGTATGATATGTAAGGAGGTTTGTTAACATCCTGCTTTTCAAGAACATTTATACTGACGATAGCTTCCGATCTGTTTCCACCGCTGTCGGATACTATAAGTTTAACGGGATAGGTCCCAGGATTGTCAAAGGTGAAGGAAAATGTATTGGGTGTACAATCAGATATGGAAAAGTCAACAAGTCCGTTGTTACCTATATCAATCTCACACAGAAGCTTGTCCCCTTCCCTGTCGCTTACACTCCATGAAAATGAAACGGTCAAGGGGGCATAACCCTCAGTTGGGTTTGCTGTAAAACTTTCTATAACTGGAGGTTCGTTGTTTACTGTGATATAAGATGAAACACCCGGGGAAATATTACCCGCTCCGTCAACCGCGCATACCCTGTAATAATAAGTATAGCCGGGAGATATACCGTCGTGAACATAAGAGTTCAGCTGACCCCTGTATAGAGGATTTCCTTCCTGACAATTTGACGGAGGTGCGGACGTATCGTAAACGAGTACATATTCGGACACACCTGAAAGATTATCGGTGAAACCGTCCCACGAAAGGGTTATGGTAGTCACATCTGTTAAGCTTGCATTTAAGGTACCGCCGGATGGGGGTGTGGTGTCAAATATTATACTATCGCTACATGAGGATTGAAGACCCAAGGGATTTCTAACATCAACATTAATAATCTTGGTGCCATCTGTGGGAGACACATTAAAACCTATATTTGGAGAGAAAGGGATCCATGTTGTACATCCTTTACCCTCTTCATAAATGCATATTTCAAGTTCACTGGCTGAAAATACAGAATCGCTTGCGGTAATAGAAAGATTAACCTCAGGACTATTCGTAAATTCCGCACCGTTGTTTATAATAACGCTACAAATTGGAGGTTCTTGCTTAGGGCGAGAGCTTACTGTAAGGGAATACTCTTGAAAGGTGTCATCCACCAAATCAACTTCCAAAATAACGCCCTCATTTGAAGCAAATGTAAAATTAAGACTTTCTCCGTCTCCTATACCTGTTGAAGATGCAAGCCTATTACCGGAGGTGTCGTATAGATATATGTCTATATCTCCGAATATATGTTTAAAATTGACATCTATTTGTATAACGCATCCCTTCGGAGCTTCAAAAAGAAAAAAATCCTTGTCCATATCCTTTACAATCAACCCCGTAAGATTAAGGGAATCCCCACAATTAAGACTTATAAGGGCAGGATTTTGAAGGGTATCGTTTTCCTCGTATGTATCATCTCCCAAACCGTAAGAAAAATACTCCCTTACTGCAGATCTTGTATTGTAAAAAACGGAAATATCCGCAAAGTAATCCCTTAGAGGGGGGCATTGTGCCGTTGGTCTTTCACCAAAGGAAAGTGTACCTATACAATACCATTCACTACCGAGCCTATAAAAAAGACAAGAACCGCTTGATCCCCCGTGGGTACCTCCATCATCCCACCTTACCAAAAAACTGTTACCGCTACCGTCACATCTTACTGGCCTCGGTATAAGGAAATCGGATTCGCATATATTCTCAATAACACCCGCATGGTAGATAAGGGGATTACCGAGGGGATGGCTGTATCCGAAAACACTACCGCCTATCATTATGTTGCCGTTGAAAAGAACACCCGCCAAAAAATAGCTCGTAAGGTCTATACGAAGACTTCCGTCTATTCTCAAAAGGCTCGCATCTCCGTCCGCGTAGGTGTCCAATAATGTAGCATAAGGTACATAAACAGCCATACGCTGTGCATCAGGATTGGTAGGATTGCAGGATGAATTGTAGTAATTAAACCAGAATACTGCTGTTTCCGCTTCTTGCTGTGTACCTATACAGTGGTTTGCTGTAAGAAAAAGGGGATCATGATTTGCGGATAAATTTGAAACAAGAGTTCCCGTACATAAATATTCAAAACCGTCCCTGCCTAAGAATAAGTATAAAGCTACAGCATCCATGAATTTATCAAAACACACATCCGCAGAACAACATACCGCATCCTTGGCATCGCAGGGAGGATTACCGATAGGGTCAGGTGGTTGCCTTTTGCGAAAAGGAAAATCCCACAGGTATGTGACCTTATCTATTTTAAAGCTTCCCTTGGGATTCCTACCCTTGAAATAATATTCAATATACAGTGTATCGTAAGGTACAACTCCGCTCCAAAAATCACCTCGCCTGTGTGGACCTTTACCTCTGTATTCGTAAATAACATCTCCCCCAGGAGATCTTACAATAACACGTTCCCCCTTTTTCAAGTTAAACTCAGAAAAGTGAACCCTTCCCCCCTTTCCACCTTCAAGAACAATCGCAATAATACACACTCCCTTTTCGCAGTACATATCATTTGCTGAGATATTAATAGGTAAAGCCTTACCCACCGCAGGAATTCCGCTTTTTGAAGGAATCCCTGTTCTTCCATCATACCTTACTACCTTCCTATTTGCCTTCCTGTTAAGATCTTTCCTGATATTAATAAGATTTTCTTTATACTTTGATGATTTCCTCTGTTCAATAACTTCAGGTTTTATCTTCATTGAAAAGGCCAAAGCTATCACCAAAAGGCAGACAAAGAAAATTTTCCCCATATCTGTCTATTTTCCATTTTAAGATAATTTTTTCAAAGTATTAACAAAAACATCAAGATATTTAAACCACTCCTCCCTTCCGTAAAGTAAGGATACGGTAAGCCTCAGACGTGCTTTACCCTTTGGAACCGCAGGATACCTTATAGCCCTCAAAAGTATACCCTCGGAAAGAAGCTTTTCTGAAATAACCAAAGCTTTCTCCTCCGACCCTATAATAATAGGCAATATGGGTGTGCCGTTCCATAAGACGTTTACACCTTTTTCTTTTAAAAATACATAGGTTTCCTCTGTTCTTCTTTTCAATTCCTCTATAAGAGTTACATCCTTTTCAATGATTTCCAAGGCTTTAATTGCTGATGCACAAAGGGGCGGAGGAAGAGATGTAGAGAATATTAAACTCCTGACCCTATTTATGATATATTCTACAAGTGCAGAAGATCCACAGATAAAGGCACCGTAGGAACCCACCGCCTTTGATAGGGTTCCCATTACAATTATATTTTCTTTCCACTCTACACCGAACTCCTGCAGTGAACCCTTTCCATTACCAAGCACACCCGTAGCGTGGGCATCATCTATGTAAAGCATACAATCAAACTCTTCGCATATACTCCGCAGGGCGGATATATCCGCCACATCCCCTTCCATACTGAAAACACTGTCGGTGACAATGAGTACCTTCCTAAAACGGTGCCTCAGTTTTTTGAGCCTGCTGTAGAGGTCTTCATAATCCTTATGTCTGAATATTTGCACCTCCGCCTTAGACAGTTTACATCCGTCTATTATTGAGGCGTGGTTAAGCTCATCACTGAGAATAAGATCACCCTCCTCCGCCAGTACGGGTATGGTACCCGTATTGGCAAGATAGCCAGAGCCGAAAAGCACACACCCCTCCGTTCCTTTAAACTCCTTTAACTTATCTTCAAGTTTTTTGTGCCAAGATGTATACCCGGAAACAAGCTGTGAAGCTCCCGATCCTACACCCAGTTGAAAGCAAACATCAATACATGCTTTTATAACTTCCTTATTCCTTCTTAAACCCAGATAATCATTTGAACACAAATTTATTAGGTTATCAGAAACTACTCTTTCACGATAAAGATTTTCACTTTTTATTAACTCAAGTCTTTTTAAGATCCAATCCATAAGGGTGGAGAATTTAAGGAGGTGGATTATTCAATACCTATGAACTTGTATATTCCAGAAACTATCTTATCTGGAGAAACCTCATAGGTGCCGTTTTCTATTTCCCTTTTTATCCTTTCCACCTTCAACTTTATATCGTCATAATCAACCTTTGATGCTTCCTTTGCAACACTTGAAATCTCCACCCTATCACCTTTAACAGATTCGTTCCCTTTTACACCTTTCCTCTTTTCTAAGTTAACAACATAGTTAACAAGTTTATTTACTTCTACCCTGTTTATCATCTTCTAATCACCCCATAATATTATATCGGATTTTACGGATCTGATTTTAGTGTTTTATAAACCTCCTTAACTTGTTCCCATGTATTATTTATGTCACCGCTATTGTCTATAATTATATCTCCAAGCTCCTTCTTTTTTTCAATATCCATCTGATATCTCATCCTTCTTTCAAAATCCTCCGGTGACATTCCCTTCTCCGTAGCCCTCCTCTTACATGTATCATAAGGTGCATATACGACTATAACTTTATCGTACATGTGTCTTGTATTTTTCTCAAATATAAGGCTTGCTTCTACCATAAAAATGTCATCCTCCCCTAAGTTCCTTTCTATTTCCCAAAGTTTTTCATATAAAGCTGTATGGGTTATTTTCTCAAGCTTTTTTAAAAGCTCAGGATTCTCAAAAACTATATCAGCAACCCTCTTCCTATCAATATCACCATTATCACTAACAACCTCATCACCAAGAAGAGAAATAAGCTTATCATAAATGGGTGAATTTCTTTTATAAAACCCCCTTATTATCTCATCCGCATCAACAACAATCGCACCCAGCCTTTTAAACATGCTACCTACCGTAGATTTTCCGCACCCAAGATTTCCCGTTATACCTATTTTCTTCATCTGATTTCAACCTCACCTTCTGATAAGACCCTACCCTTTATTATCTTGCCCGAAGACAAAACCCTCACCCTTATAAGGGATCCCCTGTATCCGTTTTCAAGCGCCTCACCCTCATAAGATATCTCAATACTTCCTCTTCTGTAAAAGAGCCTTACCATATCACCCCTTTTTACAAGGTACCTTTTCCTTAAAAATCTCTTTTTTATTATCTCCCCACTTTTTATCATACGTATTGCTTCATAATCTGAAAGGATAGCATCTTCAGTCAATATATCCCTTATATATTTAGAAATATACCTGTCTTCCCACCTGACTTTGTCCTGTGTTATGATCTCTCCCCTTTCTATATCTGTTATAGCGACAGGGACCCTTACCCTCCAGGAAACCTTCAACTTAGCCCTTAACAACCTCCTTCCGGTAATAATAGTAGCAGAACCTTCCCCGTATCCTTCCCTCAGATGTATTTTTACCGAAGGATTCTCAATTTTCGTTCCAGGAGGTATGTAAACACTTATACTTTCTATTCTTACCTTATCACCGTAAATCCGCTCTACCTCTGATCTTATTAAATCCTCAACACTACCGAAGGTGTAATTGCTGATAAGTAATATACTAACGACGCAGATTAGCAGCCTGGGAAAGCATCTCGTCCGCCGCTGTAATACCCTTTGAATTAAACTCATAGGCCCTCTGAGCTATTATAAGATTAACCATCTCCTCCACTATATTAACATTTGATGATTCCAAGTAGCCTTGCAACAACGTTCCCAAACCCTGATTGCCAGGATAATCTATAATCGGCTCGCCTGAAGCATCGGTTTGAAGATAAAGGTTATTGCCTATCCTTCTCAGACCCGCTGGATTTATAAAACGGGCAAGTTCAATCCTACCAATTTCCTCCGCGTATGTTGAGTTTTGCCTAATCACCGTTACTGTTCCATCGGGACCTATACCCACGGAGACAGCATCCTGCGGAACTATGATTTCGGGATCTATAGGATATCCTTCGGAGTTTACTATCCTTCCTTCCTGATCAATCCTCAATTGACCGCTCCTTGTGTAAGCTATAGTTCCGTCGGGCAGTATCACCTTAAAGAATCCGTCTCCTTGAATAGCTATATCAAGTTGATTTCCCGTTTGTACAATATTGCCCTGTGTAAATATACCGTAGGTATCGGATATATAAACACCGAGTCCTATCTGAAATCCCGACGGATTTCTGGTAACCGGTGAGGTGGGAGCACCAGGATCCCGTATGGTCTGATACAAAAGCTCTTGAAAGGTTGGTCTCATCTTCTTATAACCCACAGTGCTTACATTAGCCATGTTGTGAGATATAATGTCCAGATTTGTTTGCTGGGCTGTCATGCCAGATGCTGAAGTCCACAACGCTCTGAACATACTACACCCTCCTTATCCTTAGCTATCGGATAAGGGAGGAATTATTTTAATTCTATTTTAAAAACACACCGCTCCTTCCCCTGCGCTTGACATTCAGTTTCTTTCACCTCTATATTCTTTCCCAGAAGTTCGCCGAGAAACCCTTTAAAAAAGGACGCCATAGGTCTGCACACGGGCTTATCGCTTTTACCTACCGCCTCAACAAGTATTGAGCCTTCTATGTATATCTCCATACTGCCTATGCTGTATTCAAAGAGATCAATCATGCGGGATGATTCCGCTATAACGGAAAGGAACCTTAAAGCATCTTCAAAGATATCCGTATAAACACCATACCTTTCCTTAAGCGTAACAGCTCCCTTTTTACCTCCATATTCCGCTGCTTTTCTTACAACCATATCAGCCCCGAATTTGGATAGCTTCATAATCTCCCTGTATCCGTCAATTAGAGCATCCCTATGAATTAAAACCGACTCCCTTTCTATTGCCTCCGCTATTGCCTTAAGTGTACTTTCCATCTTATCACCTGCCCGTTATCATTTTACCTTACCAATATTTTATCTAAAATAGTAAGATATGAATATACTTTCCCCCACATTTATCCGAAAGGTTATAAATTTTTACAACAAATTCGTAAGTATCCTTGTACTACTGACCATTCCAATAATAATTTTCACACTTGTAATGGCAGTAATAATCATTATCTTTGATCTCCGTTATTTTGTAACACATTTCACCGAAGAGCTTGCCCATAAAGATAAAGAAGCTTTCAAATACCTAATAATAAACGTACTTAACTTTTTCGTTCTCGTTGAACTTTTCAGAATGTTCCTTGATGTTATTGAGTATCAAAGATTAAGGAAGAGACAGATGATTGAGGCGGGTATTATATTTGTACTTAGGGAAATAATCATATCCCTGTTCAGCCAAAAGTTTGATTTCCTTCACATAGCAGGATTTTCCATCCTTCTACTTTCCTTAGCAATAGCCTTTGTTCTTATGAACAAGATGGCAAGAGAGGGAATGGTAGCATACAAGTGGAAACCTATAAAAGGAGAAAAACAGGAGAAGATAAAAAAGATATACCGATCTATAATGAAAGGTTCTGAGCAAAATGAGTGATAGATTTATTGAATCTGATCGCTGGATGGCGATATTTAATCCTTTAAAAACATCTCATCTGGAAAGCTGGCAGAGGGGAGAGGTTGAAGATATACCAGACCATCTGAAAGAACCCGATGTTATATATTACGATACTTCTACCCTAAGCTGTATCCCTACATATATGAAACATACCTTTTTAGAAAAGGAACTCTACTTCCTTAAAAATACCGATCTTTATACCCTTAATCTAATTCAGAAAAAAAGCTTTAAACACGGGTATCCCCCATCAAGCGGTGCTTTGCTTATGTTTGCATTAGAGTACTATAGGATTTTAAACCACAGGAGAAAAGAAACTGTTAATCTAAAACCCTACTATAAACATCACAGGAGTATCCTTTTGTTTATTAATAAAGGGGAACAAACATACAAGGGAATTGATCGCTTTTTAAGTGAAAATAGAGGAAAAAGGTTAAGCATACTGACAGAAGAGATATGGTTTGATTACATAAAAGATCTTGAAATGTCGGTTAAAGAGGGTATAGTCTATCTGCTGATTGCGGAGCTTAGTAATAAAAATTTCCAGACGCACAGCGGTAGGATAGCAAGGGATATAATTGTCAAGCTTTCAAAGGATACGGTTACCCTAATGAAAAAATTTAAACCCTACGGTCCTTTACCCCTTGACTTCCTTAAAGGATTTATGGAAGAGTTCTCAAAGCTACCTGGGTGGATGATTGATTACGGATATCAGATGAGCAGGCTTGATATAATTGAGAAAGACATAATCCTTCTTAAAACTTTGTTTCCCCTCTCTTTGAAGTTTGAGGTTGAACACAGGGGATTTATAAGGATATTGTTTCCGAGTGATTCAAAAAGTGCGAGTAACACAGGAGGAGCGATGTTAAGGGGAAGTGATAATATAAAGAGACTCTCAGAAACCTCCATGAGAAAGCTTGAACTTCTGCTTGAAAGGGAAAGAGAAAGAATAAATACACTGCAGGGCAGTAAAATAAACAATGCAAGAATAGGAATTGAAATACCCGCAAAAAGAGGAAAAATCTTCAAAAAACTGAAGGAAACTCCCCTTCCCGCTATTCACTTTATAATGCTACTTGATATATCTTCATCGGTAAAAAAGGGTAACCATATACAGTTTCTCCTCGGCGTATTTAACTTAGTAAAGGATTCTCTTGAAAACTCAGGAATACCCTTTACCTTCCTTCTGTTCAACGACAATGTATACACCGCAGAAAATATAAAGGAAAAGAACATAGTAAGCTTCATCAAAGGAAAAACTAATGTTGAAAAGGCTATAAGGGAAGCTGTAAGTTGTGCGAGGAAACTATCAAAGAATACAAAAAGCATCATCCTTATTTTTACGGACGGAGAACCTACGACAGGACTTAAAGGAATTGCCTTAAGGGACTTCATAAGAATGCAGAAAAGGTTGGTACCCATAATAGGAATAGGATTGAAAGGTGTAAGTAAGGTGAGATTCTATTTTGAAGAAACGGGTCTGGAGATAGAAGATTTATCCCGATTACCCTTCCTGCTTGTGAATACGATTGAAAAACAGATCAGAAGATCAACTCCGCTAAGTGTATGATGTCATTCATATCCTTTACCACTTTTTCTATTCCGAGATGCGGGTTATCAACCTTTACGGAAATATCATAAAGGGCGGGTGAACTTTCAATATACTCCGCATACTCCATCGCACGTTCCCTATCACCGAGGGCTAAATTAATAAGGCTAAGCAGTAGATATTTCTCTTTTGAATCTTCAGACAACAACAACCACTTTGAAGCCTCAAGATATTTAAATTCAAGTATGTATCTGACTCCTATCCAAAAGTTATCCCTCTCCTTTATATCACTCTTAGATAACTTTCTATCTCCCCTTAAAAGGAATATCCTCAGCCTGAGCTTCATACTATAATAGGCTTTAAATCTATTCCCTCATCCTCTTTAAAACCCGCCATTATATTCATATTCTGAACAGCCTGTAGTGAAGCTCCTTTACCCAGATTGTCAATAGCACTTATTATCGTATAAATACCCGTTCTACTATCATATAAGGGACATATAAGGGCATAGTTCGTACCCCTTACCCAAGATATATGGGGCGGTTCCTTCAAGACCTTAACAAACTTTTCCCCCTCATAAACGGATTTAAAAAGTTCAAACACATCGTTTACAGCCTCGCCTTTAACATAAACGGTTGATATCATCCCTCTTGATACGGG
>JALWWX010000247.1 GCA_027078675.1 Aquificales bacterium
CTACTCTAAGATTTTAGTGATTACTCCAGCACCTACCGTCCTTCCTCCCTCCCTTATAGCAAACCTCAATCCCTCCTCCAACGCCACAGGCTGTATCAACTCCACCTCCAACTCCACATTATCCCCAGGCATAACCATCTCCTGACCCTCCGGTAACTTCACCACCGTCCCAGTCACATCAGCAGTCCTTATGTAAAACTGTGGCCTGTAATTCACAAAAAATGGTGTATGCCTTCCACCCTCCTCCTTACTCAATACATAAACCTGCGCCCTAAACCTCCTATAAGCCTTCACACTCCCAGGCTTAGCTAACACCTGCCCCCTCTCCACATCATCCTTCCCTACACCCCTCAATAATACACCCACATTATCCCCTGGCAACGCCTCATCCAATACCTTCCTAAACATCTCTATCGACGTAGCCACCGTCCTCAACGGCTCCTCCCTTAACCCTACCACCTCCACCTCCTCTCCAGGCTTCAATACCCCCCTCTCTACCCTTCCCGTAACCACCGTTCCCCTCCCAGATATGCTAAATACATCCTCTATAGGCATCAAAAATGGCTTGTCAACCTCCCTCTGCGGAGTTGGTATATACTCATCCAACGCCTTCAATAACTCAACTATGCTCTCACACCACTTCCCAGGACTACCTGCCTCCAACTCCTGTAACGCACCTAACGCTGACCCCCTTATAACAGGCACCTCCTCCCCAGGAAATTCATACTTGCTAAGTAGCTCCCTCACCTCCAACTCAACCAAATCTAATAGCTCCTCGTCATCTACCATGTCGCACTTGTTCATATATACCACTATGTATGGCACATTAACTTGCCTCGCTAATAATACGTGCTCCCTCGTCTGAGGCATAGGCCCATCAGCCGCTGATACTACCAGTATCGCTCCGTCCATCTGTGCCGCTCCCGTTATCATGTTCTTTATGTAGTCCGCATGCCCAGGACAGTCCACATGTGCATAATGCCTCTTGGGTGTCTCATACTCTACATGAGTTATGTTTATCGTTATCCCCCTCTCCTTCTCCTCAGGTGCCTTGTCTATGTCCTCATACTTGTAACACTCCGCCTTTCCCCCCTCCATTATGCCCGCTGCTAACCCACATGTTATCGCTGATGTCAATGTGCTCTTACCGTGATCTACATGCCCTATCGTACCTACATTAACATGTTCCTTCTCCCTTACAAACTTCTCCCTTGCCATCTATACCAACCTCCTTATAATGGAAAAATTATTATAGCAAAATTATAGCTCCTAACTTCTTTAGTATTACCTCTAAAAACTAATGCCAATTCCTACTTCAGGCTTTGGAATAGGGATAATAAAGAAAAATGCATCAAGGCCTAAGGAACCTTCAATAAAGAATTTTTCTAAAAACATATATCTGTATCCAATACCTAAATAAATTATGGGGATGCTCACAAAAGAAGCTGTTTCCCTGGGAATGGAGATGCCCACGGAAGAAACCTTCTCCTTGGAAAATATGTATACTCCAAGCTCTCCTTCAAGAAAAGGTCCATGGAATTTTCCTGGTCTAAAGAACTTTCTTATACCACCTTTTATTTCTACGCTATTATTAACGTGATACAAACCTTTCAATCTTAAACTTGAATTATCACCTATACTATATCCAAAAGCTACACCCCCAAAAAGGAATTTACTGACTCCAAAACCATTAAGAGAAATATGAACTTTTTTATTAGGCTCAGCGTAAGAAAGAGCAAACACTCCGAAAAAAGAAGAAAATTACTCCCTTCCAAAACCCCCTCATATTTTCTACATTATAATAAAACCATTTTCAAAAATAAAGCCCAGGACCGGACTTGAACCGGCGACCTCACCCTTACCAAGGGTGCGCTCCACCGACTGAGCTACCTGGGCAGTTTATATTTTTAATATTATATTTTAAAAACTTACACCTACCGCAATCTCTGCCACAGGCAATGCAAATATTATAAAGAATGACTCCACTCCTACAGACCCTTCAACAAAAAACCTTTGACCAAATCTGTATCCAAGATTTCCATACAATGAAAAAGCCCCAATATTTATTGTCAAATTCTCACTTCGCCCACTAACACTCCAGTAACCAAAACCTCCCTCTACAAAGGGACCAGAAGGCTTCGTAGTACCTATGTACTTTCTTATACCACCTTTCAAATTTAGAATAGATGCTCCACTTACTGAGGTATAACTACCTTTTAATCTTAAGCTCAAATCATCACCGCCGCTATAACCAAGTGCTAAGCTTAAAAGGTGCCCTAAAGTGGAAAGGGAAAAGTTACCAGACAGATGTAGTCCTGGTGCTTCACGGGCTAATCCTATGGATATGAAAAATACACTTAGGAAAGTTATGACTTTAACCTTCATACCTACCACCTCCCTTAGGTTTTTCTATTTATGGAGCGGGCGACGGGACTCGAACCCGCGACCTGCGGCTTGGAAGGCCGCTGCTCTACCAACTGAGCTACACCCGCTTCCATGGTGGAGGGGGCAGGATTCGAACCTGCGCAGGGCGTAAGCCCGGGGGATTTACAGTCCCCTGCCTTTGACCGCTCGGCCACCCCTCCTTTCGCAATGGAGCTGGCGGTGGGACTTGAACCCACGACCGCGGGATTACAAATCCCGCGCTCTACCAACTGAGCTACGCCAGCTTCCATCTTAGCAAATAGTTATTTTAATTCCTTTTCAATAGCCAGTCAAGAAGGTAAAAGCCTGTTGGAAAAATACCCTAAGGCTTAAGAGAAAACCAAAAGAACCTCTGATATACCCTCAAAAGATTAAGACACAATAAAAGGAGCTTATACAAAAGAAGGAGATTGTAAAGAGCAAACCTTGCAAGAACATACAAACTCGCTGTATGAAAATCCCTAACCCTATCCCTATCCCCAAACCTGTTCTTCACTATCCCTATAACCTGCTCCACCCTAAACCTGT
>JALWWX010000248.1 GCA_027078675.1 Aquificales bacterium
ATAGGAGACAGCGCTCCTTCAAGGATACACTTCGTACTGGGGGCATTTTACTGATGATTAAAAGGGCATTAACAATAGCAGGGGCGGACAGCGGTGGTGGTGCAGGTATTGAAGCTGATATAAAGACATTTACTGTTCTAAAGGTTTACGGCATGACAGCGATAACAGCAGTTACCGCACAGAACACGGTCGGAATTATGGGAGTAATGGAAGTATCTCCAGAGATAGTTTATCTTCAAATAAAGGCTGTATGTGAAGATATAGGTGTTGATGCGGTGAAAACGGGAATGCTTCCCAATTCGGAGATCGTTCTCGTAGTTTCGGAAGCCCTGAGAGAATTTAATGTAAAGAATATAGTCGTTGATCCCATAATAATGTCATCATCTGGCTATCCTCTCATAAAGGAAGATGCTATAGGGATGCTGATAAGCGAGATATTTCCCATCGCCCTGATAGTAACCCCAAACATTCCCGAGGCAGAAAGGCTTACCGGAATGACAATCAGGTCAATAAAGGACATGGAAAAAGCAGCGAAGGAGATAAAGGAGGCTGGATCACGCTATGTTTTAATAAAGGGAGGACACCTCGGAAACGGTAATGTAACAGATGTGCTTTACGACGGCAAGGAGTTTTACTA
This sequence comes from Aquificales bacterium, assembly GCA_027078675.1. Taxonomy (GTDB): domain Bacteria; phylum Aquificota; class Aquificia; order Aquificales; family Aquificaceae; genus WFWF01. The sequence continues at coordinate 638 of JALWWX010000248.1, forward strand.
CTTCAAAGGAAGATTTTTTAAAGATAAAAATGTACACGGGACAGGATGTACTTTATCCGCAGCAATCACAGCCTACATAGCCCTCGGGTATAACATAGTTGAATCGGTTGAAAAGGCAAGAAAATATATTGAGGGAGCTATAGAACACAGCCTTCAAGTAGGGAAGGGAAACCCCTCCCCTAATCATATATGGACACTTTCCTAATTTACCGCAACCTCCCTCCTTAGCTCCTTAGTAGCTTCTACCATATTCTTTAAGGCGGGTATTACCTCTTCCCATCTTCTTGTTTTCAATCCACAGTCGGGATTTATCCATATAAGATCGCTCGGAAAAACCTTAAGAACCCTCTCTATAATCATTTTTATCTCTTCCTTCTCAGGTATAGCAGGCGAATGAATGTCATAGACCCCTATTCCTATTTGTCTGTCCCATCCCTTGTATGATTCAAAGGCGGATATTATTTCTCCCTTACTACGTGATGCTTCTATGGATATAACATCAAAATCCATCTCGTATATATAGTCTATTATCTCATTAAATTCTGAGTAACACATGTGGGTGTGAATCTGTGTTTCCGGTTTTGCTCTTGAAGCAAGTCTGAAAGCCTTTACCGCCCATTCAAAGTAATCTTTCCAATCTCTTCTCTTTAAAGGAGCGCCTTCCCTGAAGGCGGGTTCATCTATTTGAATTATTTTTATCCCCGCTTCCTCAAGATCCTTAACCTCCTCCTGAAGCGCCAAGGCTATCTGGTAAGCTATCTCCTCTTTGGGAACATCATCCCTGTAAAAACTCCAATTTAGTATGGTTACAGGACCTGTAAGCATACCCTTTACGGGCTTTTCTGTCAGAGATTGTGCATAGGTAATCTCCTTCAATGTCATAGGTTCGGGCCTTGAAACATCTCCGTAAATGATGGGAGGTCTGTACACCCTTGAACCGTAGGATATAACCCAACCGTGCTTTGTTGTGGCTATGCCGTCAAGCTTCTGGGCAAAGAATTCTACCATGTCCGTTCTTTCAAATTCTCCATGTACAAAAACATCAAGCCCCAAATCTTCCTGAATCCCTACGAGTTTTTCTATCTCTCCCTTTATAAAGCGATCATACTCTTCTTGACTTATCTTCCCGGATCTGTAAGCTGTCCTTTTCTTTCTTACCTCCTCCGTTTGCGGGAAAGATCCTATGGTTGTTGTAGGAAGTGGAGGCAAATTCAGTATATCCCTTTGAATCTTTGTCCTTTCACTGTAAGGTTTTTCCCTTCTGAAATCTTCTTCTTTAAGTGAAGAAACCTTTCTTCTTACATCCTCATTCACCGCAAAGGAAGTACTCATAAGTCTTTCCGATTCCTCAGCAAGTTTAACAAATTCTTCCTCACCCAGTAAAAGTCCCTTTAAAACATTTATCTCCTCCAACTTTTCATCAGCAAAACTAAGTCTTTCCCTTATATCCGCTGAGAGTTCATCCTCAACACTCACAGTAACGGGAAGGTGATAGAGGGGACAGGAATTAGAAATAATGATATTTTCCGCAACCTTAGAAACATCCTCTATAAACCTTGCCTTTTCTTTAAGATTTGCCCTCCAAACCTGTCTGCCGTTTATAACACCCGCTATAAGCGTTTTATCAGAAGGAAACCCATATCTCTTTAAATTCTCATAATTTTCCTTATTTGATACGAAATCAAGAAGTAGGGCTTTAACTGGGAGATTAACATACCTTTCATAATTAGAAACACTGTCATAGTAAGCGAGTAAAGTAACATTAACATACTCTGAAACCTTTTTATAGAACCCCTCAACAATATCCCAGTGCCAGCCTTCCGTATCCGTAACAAGGGCAGGTTCTTCAAATATAATTTCCTTTTCTCCATCAGAGGACAGCTTTTCAATAAGGGAAATATAATTCCTGGAAACCTCCTCAAAAATTCTTTCAAATTTATCCCTTTCCTCTATCTTCTCCACCTCAAGAATAGGCACGGGAGTTTCCCTTCTTCTCAAAGCCTTAGAAAGCCTGAGGAAGGTAAAGGGACCTATAAGGGAAAGGGTGCCCTTTTTCCCAAGATTAAAAAGGAAATCAACGGGTTCAGCAAAATTAATGGAGAACCCTTCCCTTTCTATCTCCGGTACAAGATAGTGATAATTTGTATTAAACCATTTTGTTAATTCAAGGGCATATTTTCCACGTGCCATTTCAAAGTATGTTTCCAGCCCTTTATAAGGTGAGAATCTCTCGGGAATAATGCCCAATAGTATAGATGTGTCAAGCATACGATCGTAAAGGGTCATCTCACCT
>JALWWX010000249.1 GCA_027078675.1 Aquificales bacterium
AATATTTGAATATAATTATTTTCAAACAAGTTTCAGCAACTCCTTAAGCCTTTTTATCTCATCCCTGAGCTTTGCCGCCTTTTCAAATTCCCACTTCTGTGCACACTTCCACATCTCCTTTTCCAATTTGTTTATCCTTTCTATAACATCTTCTTCCGTCTTTATCCCCTTAGGTACATTTTCCGGGAGTTTAACGAAGTCAAGGTCTTCAATGGCAAGTAGTTCCTTTACGGGTTTAACGATTGTTTTAGGTGTTATGCCGTGTTTTTTATTATATTCTTGTTGTATTTTTCTTCTTCTTTCTGTCTCTTCAATAGCCCTTTTCATTGATTCGGTTATCCTGTCCGCAAACAGTATAGCCTTTCCGTTTACATTCCTTGCAGCCCTTCCTATGGTCTGTATAAGCGATGTGTAGCTTCTTAAGAAACCTTCCTTATCCGCATCAAGTATTGCAACTAAGGAAACCTCTGGCAGATCAAGGCCCTCCCTGAGCAGATTCACGCCCACAACCGCGTCTATGGTTCCCTCCCTCAGCTCTTTGACCACATGCGCCCTTGCTATGGCATCAAGATCTGAGTGAAGGTACTTTGTTTTTATTCCCCTCTCAAATAGATAATCCGCTACCTCCTCCGCCAATCTCTTTGTAGTTGTAAGAACTATAGCCCTTTCATTTCTCGTCTTCCTTAGTTTTATCTCCTTTATAAGCCTTTCTATTTGTCCCTGCTTGGGTGCTACCTCAATTTCAGGATCAACGAGTCCTGTTGGTCTTACTATCTGTTCTACTATAACACCCTTGCTCCTCCTTATCTCCCATTCGGAAGGCGTTGCGGATACATAGATTACCTGATTTATCCTTTCAAGGAATTCGCTGAATTTAAGGGGTCTGTTATCCAAGGCGGAAGGTAGCCTCCATCCGTACTCCACAAGCTTCTCCTTCCTTGATCTGTCTCCGTTATACATCGCCCTTATCTGCGGTACGGTTACATGAGACTCGTCTATGATCAACAGGAAATCCTCCGGGAAGTAATCAAGCAGGGTAAAGGGCGGTTCTCCCGGCTCCCTTCCGTCAAAGTATCTTGAATAGTTTTCTATTCCTTTACAGTGACCTATTTCCCTTATCATCTCTATATCGTGCATGGTTCTCTGATATAACCTTTTAGCTTCAACCAATCTGTTTTTGCTTTCAAACCACTTTACCCTTTCATGCAAATCCCTCTCTATCTGGTCTAAGGCTTCTTCAACGGTAGGCCTCGGTGCTATATAATGGGATGCGGGGAAGAAGGAGTACTCTTCAATTTCTGAGATAATATGCCTGTTTATAGTATCAAGAATTACTATTCTGTCAACCTCATCATCCCACAGCTCAATTCTTACGAGATAATCCTCTGAGTGTGAAGGTACTATCTCTATGGCATCTCCCTTAACGGAGAAAGTTGCCCTCCTGAGGGCATAGTCGTTCCTTTCATATCCGATTTCCACAAGCTTCCTTACCACCTTGCTTAAGGGAAATCTTAAGCCCCTTGCTACTTTTACCCTTAAGGATTGATAATGCTCTGGTGATCCCAAACCGTATATACAGGAGACGGAAGCAACAACTATAACATCCCTTCTCTCTAAAACGGAGATAGTTGCGGAATGTCTGTACCTCTCCAAGGTTTCGTTTATGCTTGCGTCCTTTTCAATATAAAGGTCCTTCTCAGGTATGTAAGCTTCCGGCTGGTAATAGTCGTAGTAGGATATAAAGTATTCAACCGCATTGTTGGGAAACAGCTCCTTAAACTCCCTGTAAAGCTGGGCTGCAAGTATCTTGTTGTGGGCAATAACGAGGGTGGGTTTGTTATAAAGGGCTATAACATTTGCTAAGGTAAAAGTATTATGAACAAACATACCACCGAATCCCGCAAGGAAAGTCTCATTGTCCTTGACCGAAAGGTCATAAACATACCCTGAATAAGGGACCTCTTTTACACTCTTTATTCTTGACCACCGCACATTTGCGTATTTGTATAGACAATTGTCTTTAAAGCTTTCCAGAATCCGTGTAAAAGTTTTGAGCTCAACGGATGAAACGGTCTGACGACAGAGACTCCCTTTAATTTCCCGTTGAAATTTCCCTGCTTCAAGTCTTAGATTGCGCAGTTCATCATCTAAGTACGGAATAATATCCTTATTTGTGTTTCTTTTCATATTCAGTAGCGATAAAGCTCTTTTAGATTTTTCTTCCGAATTAAAACCTATGGTGTTAACAAATTTTTCCGCATCTTCCCCGTATATAGATATTACGAAGTAGATGTTTCCATCATGTTTTGAATTTGTAGCCTTTTTAAATACTTTCCGAACCCTTCCCCAGATGCCGAGCTTGAGTAAAGCATAAAGCAGGTCATTTGTCAAAGCTTTGCTTTTTGTTGTTAAAGATATGAAGTACCGTTCCACAGAACCGTCTCCATCAAACAAGGCTCTTAATAGACAGGAAAGCTGTTCATTTGAGAGGTTAATCCAAAAAGGCGGAAGCCTCTTAGACTCTGAGTTAGAACCGCACATTGCACTTATAAATTGTGAAAACAGAGTGCTGTATATAACAATGTCCTTATGATCTCTGAAACCCACTTTCATGTTGTATTTCTCAGCTATTCGGATAGTGAGTTTTTTGTAGTATTCGTCGGTTGTGGATATGACCATGTACCTTGCTGTGCTTAGACCCTCCGCAATATAAAGACCTATAAACTCCAATAGTTCTCTGTCAAGTTCCAGCCTGTTAGGAAAAATATTTCCTCCCTGTGTTTTTATGTGCAATTTGTCTTTGTAAGCCTCCACGAAGTCTTTGCACTTTGTAAAAGGAATACCCAACTCACCGCAGAGGTATGCCCTTTTAAGCTTATATCCGCTCCTTTCCCCGTAGCACTTTTCTACAAATTCTTCATATATATCACTTGAAGGTATAATAAAAATACGCTCCGAAGGCTTTATAAAGTCTGTTAAAAAAACATTATTAAATTTTTTACCTATATCTGGAAATTTTCTGGGAATGGGAACAAAGTCATTACCATCAAGCTCAGAGCTCTTCTTTAATATAAATCCGTCTTCGGAAAGGACATAAAAATTGTGATCTCCTGTTGTCTTTATTTTTCTGCCATCCTCAAGCTCTATCTCATAAAGGAGTTTATCTTCCCTGTGAAATGAAACTCCGTACAGGGGTTTAATCTCTACATCAAAATTCCGAGGTGATAAGGTTATGGTGTAATACCTTTCCTCTGGTAACAGAACAAGTAAATCCTCTCCGTTTCTCACCACGGGGAATTTTTTAGAGAGCTCTCCAACGAAGTCACCTATTTTCTTTATAGCCCATCTTATTTCACCGCGGTATCTTTCACCTATTATTATCCTTTCTTCGGGATGTAAACTCTTTCCCGTTCCAGTCGCTCCAAGGAGGACCTGCTCTTTTACTCCCTTTTCCAAATTATTTAAAAGTTCTTCTATAGCCTTTGGCTGGTCTCCCGCGGGCTTAAGATCCGTAATAAGTTCAAAACCTTCCTTTGTTATTTCCATCTATATAAAGATAGTTTATATAACGATTAAAAGAATGTTGATGATCATTTACCTTTTATATTCTATACTTCAAAGAGGAGAGGATCATGGAAAAGGGAAGCTTCTACGACAAAAAGGCTTATTCCACATGTTATATGTGTGCATGCAGGTGCGGTATTGAGGTTTATCTTAGAAAGGGAAAGGTTGTTTATATAAAGGGAAATCCCGAACATCCCACTAACAGGGGAGTTTTATGTGCAAAGGGTTCGTCGGGTATTATGAAGGAATACAGCCCAGCAAGGCTCAGGAAGCCTTTGCTGAGGGTGGGTGAAAGGGGTTCTGGAGAATTTAAGGAGATAGAGTGGGATGAAGCCATCAGGATAGCGGTGGATTGGATAAAATCCGCGATGGAAAAAAATCCCCATAGTATAGCCTTCTTTACAGGAAGAGATCAGATGCAGGCTATAAACGGATGGTTTGCAGGTCAGATAGGGACTATAAACTGGGCAGCCCACGGGGGATTTTGCTCCGTAAATGTGGCGTCCGCTGGTCTTCTTTCCATAGGAAGTTCCTTTTGGGAGTTCGGAGAGGCGGATTTTGAACATACAAAATACTTTATGATGGTGGGTGTTGCGGAGGATCATTCATCTAACCCGCTCAAATTAGGGATTCAGGAGATGAAGAGGAGAGGGGGAAAGTTCGTTGTAGTAAATCCCGTAAGGTGGGGCTACGGTGCTATAGCGGATGAGTGGATACCCATAAAACCTGGTACGGACGGGGCATTTTTTATGGGGTTAATGTATGTTCTGCTTAAGTACAACCTTATAGACTGGGAGTTTTTAAAGAGCTTTACAAATGCACCCTATCTTGTCATACAAAAGGAGGGTGATCCTTCCCACGGTATGTTTTACAGGAACGATGAAGGTATTCCTCTTGTCTTTGATAAAAAATCTGATAGTTTTAAGCCTGCTAACCTTATAGTTCCCGAGGATCTTGATCCCGCATTCATAGGAGAATTTGAAACACCAGAGGGATTTAAGGTAAGACCAGCCTTTGATCTTTTTGCGGAAAGACTCGTTAAGGAATATTATCCCGAAAGAGTTGAGAGCATTACGGGTATAAAGGCGGAGGATATAGAAAGGATAGGAAAAGAGATAGGCTACATTGCCCTGTACGATCCTGTTGAGCTTCCTATTGAGTGGACAGATGTTTGGGGAAGAAAACACAAAAAGGTTATAGGAAAGCCCGTTTCCTTCCACATTATGAGGGGTATAGCCTCTCATTCCAACGGATTCCAAACCGCGAGGGCTGTATTCCTGCTCATGATGATGCTCGGGGCTGTAGATACACCCGGAAGTTTTCTGTGTAAACCGCCTTACCCTAAGCATATTGAGGATCTTCCCAAGCCTGCAAAAGTAGAAGATTTGAAGGAGCCTTACAGAGGTCCACACCTCGGCTTTCCGCAAAATCCTGATGATCTCCTTGTGGATGAAAGGGGAAAACCTTTGAGGATAGACTGGGCATACAGCTGGGAATTTCCCATCGCAGCTCACGGATGTATTCAGAATGTTATACCTTCAGCCTTTAAAAAGGACCCCTATCCCATAGAGGTCCTTATCCTTTACATGGCAAACATGGCTTGGAATTCTTCCCAGGATATACCCTTTATAATAAAAGCCCTTACCTCCAAGGATCCGGAAACGGGTGAATATGTAATTCCGAAGATAATTACCATAGACGCCTTCTACAGCGAACAGGTTGCCTATTCTGATTTGGTACTTCCCGATGCTACCTACCTTGAACAGTGGTTTGCCCTGTCCCTCCTCGATAGACCGCCCTCTTCCGTTGACGGACCCGTGGATGCCATAAGGCAACCCGTAGTTGATCCTAAGGATAACGGTCTTGATGTAAGGGGATGGGGTGATGTTATGGTGGAGATAGGTTACAGACTCGGTCTTCCCGCCTTTAAGAATGAGGATGGATCGCGCAAATATAAAGATTTCAAGGATTTCCTTATAAACTGGCAGGTTAGACCTGGTGTAGGTGCGCTTGCAGGTTGGAGGGGTGAAAAGGGTGATAAATTCTTTGTAGGAGAACCGAACCCTAAGCAACTTGATATGTATGTTAAAAACGGTGGCTTCTTTCACTATAAGCTTAAGGATAGCCAAAGATACTACAGGCATGCTAACAGAGAATATTTGGAGTGGGCTAAAGAGGTGGGATTTGTTAAAAAGACTGAGCCTATAATCTTTAACTTTTATCTTGAAAACTTCCAAACCTTCAGACTTGCTGGGGAAGGTCTTTGGAAGGGTAAAAATCAACCGCCGGAAGACAACAGAATAAGAGAGAGATTAAAAAGATACTTTGATCCTCTTCCCTTCTGGTATCCACCCTTTGAGGAAGAGGTCAGCGGTGATGAATATCCCCTTTATGCCTTCACCCAGCGTCCTCAGTGGATGTATCACTCTTGGGACTCACAGAATGCATGGCTCAGACAGATATCTACGAGAAACTACCTTTACATGCATCCAGAGACAGCTAAGAGGTTTGGAATAAATCACTTGGACTGGGTATGGGTGGAGTCAAGATCTGGTAAAGTTAAATGTCAAGTGTACCTTACGGAAACCACCGAACCAAATTCCGTATGGACTTGGAACGCTATAGGAAAGATGAAAGGGGCGTGGGGTCTTAAACCCGAGGCGGAAGAGGGTACCAAAGGATTTCTGCTTAACCATCTTATTCCACACTCCATTCCTTTGAACGGGAAAGAGGTTTATTTCGGAGATCCTATAACGGGTCACTTTGCCTGGTTTGATACAAAAGTTAAAGTATATAAAGCGGAACCTCCGGAGGAAACCGAACCCAAGTATGAGGTAAAACCCCTTTCCTACATAAAAGAGAGGTGGATACCGGTTTTAAGGTATAAGCCTTAATAATTTTTTTCAAAGTGGTCAAACCCCTTTCTTTCCAAGGGCTTCCCGTCTAATAATACCGCCCTCTCTTCTACCACCTCTCCTATTACTTCCGCTCCCGTGGGCAATGGTTCCGACTTTTTTTGTGTAAAGATAACTGCATAATCCTCTCCCCCGTAAAGGACATACTCCAGCGGATCACAACCCTTATGCTTACAGTATCTTTTCAAAGGATCCTTTATTATCCTTTCAACCTTATCTTTGTGCAGATTTATACCGTACTTACCCCTTTCAACCATCCTGTAAAGATCTATAACAAGACCATCACTTATATCTATACTTGCGGTTGCATACTTTCTTATATGCTCCCTTATATAGTAAGAGGTTTTTGGTTTAAAGTGTATATCTATAATATCTGACCACTTATCCCTATCCTTTCCCTCCAATAAAACCTCAAGGCCTGCCCTTGACATACCGAGGTTACCGTACAGAACAACCTTTTCCCCCTTTTCAAAACCTCCCCTTTCTATCCTTCTCGGCGATACTCCCACCATAAACAGGTCAATAAAAATATCCCGCGAATAGGATAGATTTCCTCCCACAACCTTTAATCCAAATTCTTCAGAAGCATCCCTTATACCTTCATAAAGCTTTTCCAAAAACCCATCTTCTTCTCCCTTTATACCCAAAGATACAAGGCAGTAAAGGGGATTACCACCCTTAGCTGAAATGTCACTTACATTAACAGATACCGTTTTCCAACCTATCATGTATGGATCCCAATCTTTTTTAAAGTGGACATTTTCAACAAGTACATCCACAGTATATAAAAGGAACTCGTCTCCCCATCTTATAAAGGCTACATCATCACCTATGAATTCCTCACCTACCTTTTCCTTTATTATTTTGAGTAATCTATCTTCGTTCATTTTCTAATATGGTAAAAAATACCCGACAGGACAATAAGCCAAAAGCATGCTGTGAAGAACAAAAGTAGTAAATTTCTACTATTTATAACAGATAGGTCAGGTTCCACTATAGCTAAAAAGGCTTGCACATCTTTATCCTCCGATAAGGGTATACTCCATCCACTTACGTAGAACATTCTACCGTCCCATACCGTCTTTGATGTTGTGTCATACGTCTCCGTGCCTATAAGTGTTGAAAAGTATATATTCCTTAAATTGTAATCAATTATCATGAAGAAACCGTCCGCATCATTTCCAGGTTTTTTCCCTAAGGGATCTCCCTTCAAGGGAAAATCTCTGGAAGCGGTTGCACCCCCTAAGGCTAAATAATCATCCGTTGGGTATATAAATGAAACCTCATCTCCCTCGCTCCCACCTATCAGTGTGGAAGCCAGAAGCCTTTTAAGATCCTTTGAAAATATACTGACAAATCCGTCGGACATGCCTTCTCTGAAAATTGCCCTTTTTATAACATTGTCCGTGGTAGGAAAGTTTGGAGAAAAGGTTTTCCCGCCTACTATTATCATATCATTAAATACCCTTAGGGAAGTTATACTATCGGGATTTTCTCCGCCTATATAGGTTAATGCTTTTAGATGCTTTAAATCATGGTCAAGTACCGCTATAAATCCGTCGTAATCGCCGGAGTAGTGAGAGTCAAAGGCATCTTCGGTTACAGGCAGATCGGGAGACCAAGTAAGACCTGCTACATAAACTCCATCTTTGTCCACATCCATTGTAAGGGGTGCATCTCCCTCTTTACCTCCGAGAAAGGTTGAGGCTATCAAATTTAGATCTTTATCCATCTTCATAATGAATATATCAATGGTTCCTCCGTTGAAGGTATTATCGTAAACTCCCTTTGTTGTAGGGAAATCGGGAGAAGCTGTTTCTCCCGCTATGTAAATGTGTCCGTTAAAATATCTCAAAGTGTAAGCATACTCATACTCATCCCCGCTTATATACTTAAGATGTACTATCCTTTTTAAATCTGGATCAAGCTTTATCACAAAAACATCCGCATCCTTCTTTTTATATGAGGAGTCAGTTACTGGAAGATCGGGTGAGTGTGTCCATCCGCACAAATATATATATCCTTCTTCATCAACAGCCAGCGACCTTCCCCACTCCTCCTTAGAACCTCCTATTATCGCAACAGCTTTTAAATTTAGATCCTTATCAAATTTTGCTACAAATATATCCCAAGATGAAAATACTTCTTCAGGTCTTTCTTCAAGGCTTACTGATTTCCAGTCCCTTGATGTAGTGTAACCCACCGTATATATGTAGCCCTTTTCATCCATAATTAGATTTATAGCTGACTCATTTTTTGAACCGCCGAAGCTCTTGAATTTAATGACTGGATCCACATAAATGGGCAGTGAAGGATCAAACCCTTCAATCTTAAAGCTGTAACTATTGGAGTTTACTACATATCTTGCTTTAAGATATACCCTTTTACCCCCTTTATACTGCCACGCAACAGGTTTTGATTTAACGAAAGTACCCCAATCCGTTTTTATTACTAGGTTACCTTCACCGTCAACATATAGGTTTTTTATATCATAAAGGGTTACTTTTACATCCTCTGGGCGGAAATAAGGATCAAACATCCATAACATCTCGTTGTACACACCTTGACTTTTATAGGTTAACAGAAACCCTTTTCCAAGCAGTTTTATTTCGCCAAAGGCAATATTCTCGTAATAATAACTCTCCAGAAATACCCTCATCTGTGACGGTTTATCCGCTTTGACAGAAACAGGTTCTGGAGTAATTTTCCCCTTTATGCATTCCTGTTCTATACATATTTTGAAACTTCCGTCTCTATTTATATAAACGTGAGGTGTTCCTAAGGATTTGTACCCACGTTCAGTTTTAAGAAAGGGTGAAGCACCAGACTCTTTATAAATAAGTATTAATGATAATATAAGTAAAATGTATATCATGAGATGTTTATTATAAAATAAAACTACTTATAGGAATTTTAGCTTAAGTGAAAGTACAGTAAAGCGCATTGACAGTATAAGGGGGATATGTAGATTGTAAACAGAGTAAGGAGGATATAGGGATGAAAGGATTGATACATACGGTTGGGGTACTTATCCTTGTGACTGTCTTTATATCCTCGTGCGGTATAAATGAATACAGAAAAGAAGAGGTAGTTATACAGAAAGATATACCCACCCTTGTCCAAGAACTATGCGGACAATGTCATAGCCTAAAAGTAGGTGACAAAATAATAGCGGAAGCGGAAGGAAAGCCCCAAATAACCCTATTAC
>JALWWX010000250.1 GCA_027078675.1 Aquificales bacterium
AGCTTACCTTCTCACCGAGTTCTCTCCTCAGCCACTTGAAGTGACCCGGGGCAAAGAAAAACTTTTTAGCCCAATACATCTTCAGTATAGCCATTTTAACCGCATCATTAAATATAAACCATACAAGTGCATATCCCCATATAAATAATGCCCATTCCCATCCTATCGGGGTTATAAGACCGAATCCGTAAACCGCTATTACGGTTCCTATTATTCTCGTACCGAAGGTCGCTATCCATAGCAGTGGTGAAGGGTGAGGCTTTTCCCAGAACCAGCCTTTTACTCTTGTATTGTAAATAGTACCGTGTCCCGCCACCACCAGCTTTGTAAAGATTATGGATCTTATAATATCATGACTTAAGCCCCAATATTCTACGAGCAGAAAGAAGAGCAGGAAGGATGATATAACACCTGCTATACCGAGCCAGAAGGACATGACCATCATTTCATACATATCCCATCTCACGGGTTTCTTAGCTATCCTTGATCTGTCGTAGGCTATGGAGAGAATGGGTATGTCATTGAGAAGGGCAAGTATTATTATCATGATGGGTGTAACGGGATAGAACTGGAAAATGACTATGGATAGACTCATGAATAGGACAACCCTTATGGTTTCCGCTATTCTGTAGATTGTATAGGATTCCATCCTTCCAAATATTTCCCTTGCTATTTCAATGGCTTTTATTATGACCATTAGACCAGGAGCTGTCAAAACTAAGGATGCTGACGCCCTCGCCGCGTCTGTGGCATTTGATACCGCAATACCTACATCCGCTTTCCTTAATGCGGGTGCATCGTTTACCCCGTCACCGGTCATACCCACTATATGATTTGCCTTCTGAAGCTTATCCACTATGAAGTATTTATCTTCTGGGAAGACTTCCGCAAAGCCATCCGCCTCTTCAATTATTTTTATTATCTCCGACTCGTGTCTTTTAACCGTACCCGCGGGTAGCTTTCTGCCTTCCAACTCCTTTTCAACCAACTCCGCTATCTTTTTAGCCCTTTTGTTAGCCTCCTCTTCCGATATGCCTTCCGTTTTCAGCAAGGCCTTAGCTATTATCTCCGCAAGGATTATGTACTCCTCATAAGTTTCACCCCTCAGCTCCCTTGCGCTGTGTATATTTTCCCCTATACCCAGCAATTTGGCTATATATCTTGCGACCGCTATATTGTCACCCGTTATCATCTTTATATTTACCCCGTATCTTTTTGCTTCCTCAATCGCTTTTTTAGAATCCTCCCTCGGCGGATCAAAGAGAGGTATGAGTCCTACAAAGCGATATTTATCTTCTCCTTCCCTTTTGTAGGCTACTCCCAGTGTTCTGAAGCCGTTTTCCGCGAATTCTTCAATCTTTTCTTGAATAAGACGGGGATCAATCTCTTCCTGATCGGACAAAGCGAGAATAACCTGAGGTGCCCCTTTTGTAACAGTAACAATACCATCACCGCATATTACCTTCGCCTCTGTTCGCTTTCTTACTGGATCAAAGGGTATAAACTTTTCCACCGTACATTTTTTTAATTCTTCGTATAAACCATGTTCCTTTAACCACTCAAATATTGGCTCTTCTATGGGATCCCTATTCTCTTCCGCTGAAGCAAGTCCCGCATAAAACATAAGATCCCGTGATGTATATCCGTTTACCGTAAACGGCACGGATATGGTCATCTTATTCTGGGTTAAGGTACCCGTCTTGTCCGAACACAAAATATCCACTCCCGCCAGTTCTTCTATGGCGGAAAGTTTACTTACTATAACCTGCTTCTTTGCAAGACTTAAAGCACCCACGGCCATGGTTACCGTCAACACAGCAGGTAAGGCAACGGGAATTGAGGCAACGGTGAGAACCAAAGAGAATCTGAGGATTTCAATCCATCCCGCCCCTCTGTTCAATTCAACAAGTATCATTATTGCCACAAGTCCGAGGGTGGTTACTATGAGAAAGTTTCCGACTTTAATAACCATCTCCTGAAAGTGGGATCTTTGTTCCCTTTCCGCTTTTGCCACAAGCTTCACCGTTTTACCGAAATAGGTGTTAATCCCCGTTTCCTTTACAATCCCTATCATCTCTCCCTGTTTCACCACAGAATTGGCAAAGACCTTTTCCCCTTTTTTCTTGGTTACGGGTAATGACTCCCCAGTCAAAGCGGATTGGTCAATAAGCAGATAATCGCCTTCCACCAGCTCTATATCCGCGGGCACTATATCCCCTATCCTAAGTTTGACCACATCCCCCGGAACTATTAATCTCGCTTCTATCTCCTTCCACACTCCGTCCCTCAGAACAATAGCCTTTTTTGCAAGCTTCCTTTTTAAAACCCTTAGGGCTGAGATAGCCTTGTGTTCCTGCCAAAAATCAACACCTGCGTTTACCAATAGCATTATCATGATGATGATGAAGTCTTCCCATTTCTGTGCAAGGGCAGAGAGCAAACCCGCGACTTCAATCATCCACGGTATTGGACCCCAAAATCTTTTGATTACTCTTTGCAGCAAGGTCTCTTCCTTTTCGGGAATCTCGTTATAACCGTATTCTTCAAGTCTCTTTTTTGCCTCTTCTTCTGTTAAACCCTTTATATTCTCATTTTTCAACTTTCTCTCTCCTTTATCCAGTCAAAGAATATGTATATACCAGCGGAGAAAAACATCACTATGGCTATGTATCCCAAGTAGTAGAATGTGCAGAAAAGAAAATCTTTATCGCACATATTTTTTATTTTAGAGGTAAAATTACAAAAACCGTGAAATTCCTTTTTATTTTAACTCTCACCTTACCGTTGTATCTTGCCACTATGGATTTCATTATCTCCATCCCAAGACCCATTCCCTCCTTTTCCTTTTCAACCCTGTCGTTCCTTACCGCTATAAGAACATTATTTCTCCCCTTGCATACCTTTATGTGAATT
>JALWWX010000251.1 GCA_027078675.1 Aquificales bacterium
CTCAAGAAATCTGTAAACATCGCCCCAGTGTCTTTCTATATCCTCCTGTATGTCTATCTCTTGGATCCATAGGTTCTTATCTATATTGGTGGGTAATCCTTTAAAGCTTAGTCTCTTTTCCTCTGGAATGCCGAAGGAATCTGACAGGGAGTGGGCGGGATCAAGGGAGATTATTATTGTGCGATAACCCATTTCTGCAAGCTTTACACCGGTAGCTGCAGCAACCGTTGTTTTACCGACTCCGCCTTTTCCTGAAAATAAAATTATCCTCATAGTGAATATTTTTACCCAATGTGTTATATTTATAAAAGGAGGTAGAGAATGTTTCATATGCCCACATTGCCAGAACTCCTTATAATTCTCGCTATAATATTTGTTCTTTTTGGAGCTTCAAGGATACCGGAAGCAGGAAAGGCACTGGGTGCGGGAATAAGAAACTTTAAAAAAGCCCTCTCTGGCGAATTGGAAGAAGAGGAGAATCCTAAGAAACTTCCTGAGAAGAAGGAGGATACGAAGGAAGGGACTAACACAACCTGAACAGTACTACAAGCTCTCCCTTTAATTTTGTTCCTTCAAGCTCCTTTAGTAGTATTGAAGCTTTCCCCCTTATAAATTCCTCATTTATTTTTGTTAGCTCCCTCGCTATAACGGTGTCCGGATCGTTAAAGTAATCCTTGATAACTTCAAGGGTTTTGTTTATCCTTTCGGGGGACTCATAAAGTATTACGGTAAAGTCTTTACATCCCTTTATACTCTCCCAGAATTTCTTAGTCTTCTTCTTGGGAGGGAATCCCATAAATATGAACCTGTCTGTAGGCAAACCTGAAGCGGTTAGGGCGGTAATAAGGGCTGTCGGTCCTGGTAGGGCTTCAACCTTTATACCTTCCTTTATGCACTCCTTTACCAGGATATAGCCGGGATCGGATATAAGGGGTGTACCCGCATCGGATACGAGGGCTACCTCTTTTCCTTCTTTAAGTAACTTAATTATTCCCTTCATCTTTTCCTTTTCCTTCGGGTGATAGTAAGAGAGTAACTTCTTCCCTTTTATGTCATAATGTTCAAGCAGTATCCTTGTCCGTCTCGTATCTTCACATGCTATATATTCAACTCTCTTTAAAACATCAAGACTTCTTAGGGTTATATCTTTGAGGTTTCCTATGGGTGTGGGTACTATGTAGAGGGTTGACATATTAGCTCCAAAGTGATGTTGTAAGGTATTTTTCTCCCCCGTCCGGGAATATGACTACTATTACACCTTCATCAAGCTCTTCCGCTATTTTTATTGCCGCTTTTAATGCGGCACCGGAAGACTGACCCGCAAATATTGCCTCTTTTAAAGCAAGCTCCCTTGCCATCTCATAGGCTTCTTCCGTTTCTATAAAAATTGTTCTGTCTATAAAGGTCTCGTCAAATATACCCGGTTTTATGGAGCTTTCTATATGCTTTAATCCTTCAATACCGTGAAAAGGGTGAGCGGGCTGGACCCCTACTATCTGTATATCCGGATTGAATACCTTTAATCTTCTGCCCGTTCCCATTATTGTACCGCCAGTACCTATACCTGCAACAAGGTGGGTTATTCTGCCTTCCGTTTGATTCCATATTTCAATACCCGTTGAATAAAAATGGGCTTTCCAGTTTGCGGGATTGTTATACTGATCAAGATATACATATTTTTCTGGTTCCTTTTCAACCTTTTCCCTTACAAATAAAATTGCCCCGTCCGTACTTTCAAGGGGATCCGTAAAGTATATCTTGGCTCCGAAAGCTCTTATTATTTTTTTTCTTTCCTCACTGACATTTGAAGGCATTGCCAACTCAACGGGTACGCCGAAGGCTGCACCTACCATTGCAAGGGCTATACCCGTATTACCCGATGTTGCATCTATAACGACTTTTCCTTCCTTTATTAAGTTTTTATTCATGGCATCAATGAACATACTTAAAGCGGGTCTGTCTTTTACGGACCCACCGGGATTGAAACTTTCAAGCTTTGCGTATATCTCAACCTTTGGTGATATGTGGGGTGGTATTACCCTCTTTAATCTTACAAGGGGTGTGTTTCCTACCATTTGAAGTATAGAGCTTCTTGCTTTTCGGTAGGGTTCGTCGTGTTGGCCTAATATCCACATAGATAAAAGATTATATAAAATTAACAGTATGAAAATCCTTAAGTCTTCTGAGATGAGAAAGCTTGATGAGAAAACCATCAAAGACATTTCAATTCCTTCTTTAACTTTGATGGAGAATGCTGCAAGGGGAGTAATAAGCGTAACGCTTAAGGAGGGGTTGGTTGATAGGAACAAAAAGGTTCTTATAGTTGCGGGAAAGGGTAATAACGGAGGAGACGGCTTAGCAATAGCAAGAAATTTGCATCTTATGGGTATTTATGTGGGTTATATGTTGGCTTACGGTGAGGTAAGCAGTAGGGATTCTTCTTTACAGCTTGATGTTCTGAGAAAACTCGGGGTAAGGGAAGAAAGGGATCTCGGATCAATAAAGGATTACGATGTGGTTATAGATGCAATATACGGTACGGGTTTTAAACCACCGCCCGATGAGAGAGGATCGGAGATTATAAGGGCTATCAACACCCTTGCTAAAAAGGTTGTGGCGGTGGATGTTCCTTCTGGCCTTTCATCCGATTCGGGAGAGATATTTGAACCGTCCGTTTCCGCCCATCTTACAGTTACCTTTCAATTTCCTAAGCTTTGCCACTGTTTGTATCCCGCCTTAAAAAAGTGCGGGGATGTTGCGGTTGTTGATATCTCCATACCTTCCTACCTGGCGGAGGGTATAGAAAGGGAGCTTATACTACCAGAAGGTTTAACGATACCCAAAAGAGAAGCGGATGTTTATAAGAACAAAATGGGGCATGTACTTATACTGGGAGGCAGTGAGGGTAAAAC
>JALWWX010000252.1 GCA_027078675.1 Aquificales bacterium
TATTGAACGAACTTGTTGATGAATATATAGAAAGGCATAAAGAGACCCTTGAGCTGTTATCTATTCCAAACTTCCTAAAGGAATGTAAGGAAGGACTTGAAGAGATAAAGAAGGGAGGTGGGAAAAGCTTGAATGAATTGGACGATTAAGTTATCTTCCGTTGCTGAAAAGAGGTACAAAAAGCTTGACAAAAACATGAAAAAGAGGATTAAGGAAGCCCTTGAAGAGCTTTCTCAGAGCGAAAATCCAAAATTCCACAGGCACGTAAAACCCTTAACTGGACAGCTAAAGGGTTTTTACAGATTAAGAGTGGGAGACTATAGAGTTATATTTTCAATACTCACTGATGAGAAGATTATAGCGGTTGTAAACATCGTGCCTCGTGGAGAGGCTTATAAGTAAAAGTTAGAAAACTCATTAACCTTCGCCATCATAGTCAACAAACCTTGCATCAGCCCTCTTGGGACTTTCATTTTCATCATAAGACACAAAGACAAACTTGGAAATATAGGGGGTGAGTACAGCATAGGTTTTTATCAGCAATTGTTTGAGAGTTTTTAAAGGAGCTTACGAGAGATGAAGCTTAAACTTAAGTTTAAATGAAAAGGTGCGACTAAGAGTTCTATTGATACCCATTTCTTTTTCAAGTGCCTAAGAAGATATTAATGTATATAATTACAATACGGAACTTGCCGTGTAAGAGATCTAAATATTTAACGGATCGTGTTATATAGTGTTTGAAGATTTATAAACTCTTTTGATAGAAACTTTTTATGCTTTTACCCTGTAATTAATCATCATACCTGCATCGTGGTGTTCAAGTATATGGCAATGTAGTAGGTAAGTTTGTTCTTCACCGAAGCTGTGACTCATATCCATAGCTACTTCTACCGTTTCATTCGGACCGACAATAACTGTATCTTTCCAGCCAAGATCTGTGGCCATTCTTCCATACTGATCAATCGCTAAATCTCTTATTACCTTGGGGCTATTTTGCCTGCTTAGGATTTGAAACTGAAATCCGTGAAAATGCATGGGATGATACATGGCTGTATTGTTTGTTATTCTAAAAATTACTATATCCTTGTTGTTGTAGTTGTAGCCGTAATCGGCAAGAGGATCGGAGCTATTCCAGGTCAAACCATCTATATTAAATTTGCCATTAGACATTCCGAGGATAACGTCCTGTGTTTTCGCTGAAGATATATCTATTTGGTTTATTGTAGATAAGCTTTTAGGAATATCCCTATCATATGTTGTATCACTTACCACTCTGAATTCTAAAATTTCAAACTCTCTGTTTATAAGGTCCGCCATTCCTCGCATTCCTCCTCCACCCATATCTACAAGGCCATGATTCAAGCTGTAAAGTCTCAGAATATCATTTGAGTTTGCGTCTCTGAAGTCTATCAAAATGTCTATTCTTTCACCTGGCGCTACAAGGATCTCCCTAACTTCTATAGGTTTGTCCAGCAATCCTCCTTCAACACCTATGACCCAGAAGCGCATGTTTTCGGAGCCCCTCTTCAAAACCAGTCTGTAAGGACGGGCGTTAGATCCGTTCAGAATTCTAAATCTGTATATTCTTCTTTCAACTTCAAGGAATGGTTTGGTTGTTAAATTTACAAGGACTGTATCACCCCAAAAGCCCATATTTCCGTTCATTCCCAAGGGATTGTATATAAGCGATCCGTCCGCGCTGAAGGTTTTGTCTTGGATGATTAAAGGAATGTCTGTTAACCCATAACTAAGATCCAAGATACTTTTTATGCTATCTTCATCTTCGTCCTCCACTATTATCATGCTTGCAAGACCGTTATAAACCTGGTAGCCTGTTCTCCCGTGGGGATGGGGATGGTAAAAGTAGGTTCCCGATCTGTCAATAATAGTGAATTGAGGATAGCTATAGGTTGTTCCGCTTCCAACTGCGTATGAAGGATGGCCATCTGATTTCCATGGAGCTCTAAAGCCGTGCCAATGGACAATGCTTTCTTCTCCAAGCAGGTTCAGAAAGTTAACTGCGAAATCTTTACCACTTCTGATAACTATGATTGGGTTATAGTACGTTTTTCCGTTTTCTTCAACAGTGTATACGAACATATTGGTTTGCTTTCCAGAGATTATTTCAAAAACAGCCTTTTTTGCTGTTAGATTGAACCTATTTGATGGTATATAGTAGCTAAGGAGTCCTCCTTGATCTGAAGGTACGTAGAGGGGATTTTTCCTGACGGTAGCTTGACTGCACGCACCTACCCAAACTCCTGAGTATATAAGTCCTGCTCCAAGTATAGAAGCTTTAATAAATTCCCTTCTGGTCATCTCTATAATTTACCATGTATTTGTACAGATGGTGGAATATTATTGATGAAAAGCTGTTTTAGTAGTTCCAAACTTTCTAAAGCTCACAAAATTTTAACTCTCATATCTTCAACAAAGGTTATGAGTTTATCCATTTCTTTATAAAGTGTCCACGAAGATATTACCGCATCTGCGAACTTCATATTTTTCTCCTTGTCTTTGGTAAACAAGCGGATAAACACACTTGTATCAACTACCACCCTTTTCACGTTCTTTTATAGCTTCCTCTACAGCTTTTTCTATTTACTTTCCACTTACTGATTTTTTACCCTTGAGGAATCCATAGAAATCTTTAATGGTTTTGGCTTTTTTATCTCTATCTTGTTGTCCTTCCTCTCAAGTATCGATAGCGGATTTAAATAGTACTAAAAACCTACATTCCCACAGAATATATACCATACTCTTCCAATATCCTCTTTACGACAGGGCTTTTAAGAAACTCTATAAAATCTTTAACTATTCTCTTATTATTTAGTACGACAACAAAGTATTCGGGCTTTTCGTAGTCTTCTTCTATTATGCAAAAGTTAAGGTTTGATCTGAGGGCTACGGAAAGGGATGTTATGCCTAAATCCGCATTGCCTGTCTTTACGAAGTGGGCAACATGGAGGGCGTTAGCTCCGTGAACCAATTTTTCTTTTAACCTCTCGTAAAGCTTAATACTTTTGATAAAACTTATTCCTGCTTTCCCGTAAGGTGCATGTATAGGATTAGGGATTGCTATAATTCCCGACTTTTCAAGGGGGTCTGCAAGATTATCGCAATCTATCTTTTCCCTTGATATCAAAGCGAGCTTGCCCTTTCCGAGGCTGTACATATATGTGCTTTTCTTTTCGGCGAGCAGTTTTCTTGCATAGATCTTACCCGCGGATATAAACAGATCATACTTAGCTCCCCTTAATATTTTTGCGGTCAGATTGCCCGAGGAATCAAAGGAAACCTTTATGTCAACTTCCTTGTATTTCCTTTTAAACTCCATTATTATATCCTTAAGCGGAAACTTCATACTTGAAGCGGAAGCTATGTGGATTACCTCGCCGAAGGATACTGTTGAAAAAATAAGATAAATTATTATTATTTTCATTTTAATTTTTGTTAATTTTATTAAAAAAATAGCAGGCATGGATATACATAGAATACTGGACAGTCTTATAAGTGAGCATGCGGAATTTAAAAGAGTACTGCGTAGGATAGAAGAGGAAATAAGGGAAGGTGTGTCCCAAGAAAGTATAGATCTTTTAATTGAATTTATAAAGAGGGAGGTTGATGAGCATTCATACAAAGAGGAGGAAATACTTTATGAACTTGTTGGAGATAAATTTAACGTTGATACTATAGTGTTTGCCCATGAAAATATAAGAGAGAAATTAAGGGAATTTGAAGATATGGTTGAGGATTTCAAAAAGGGAGAGGTGGAAGAAGATATTGTAAAGCGGGAATGCCTAAATCTTATAAATATGCTTATGGATCATTTTTTAAAGGAGGAAAGCATACTATTTCCTCTCATACGGGGTTATGATTTAAATGTGTAGGTTTTATGATTATAAACGTATGAAAATTATAAATTGGGAACTATAATAAATTTATGTCATATTTTAACTTAAAAGAGGGCATAAGAAAACAGCTTAAGATTTATGCTTTTGCTACAGTGATGGGACTTTTCCTTATAATAGGCCTGCTTTACTTACATTTCTCCTTGGAGGCAAGAAGGGCAAAGGCTAAAAAGGTAAATACGGCTGGTTCACCGACTCCTACCCTTTACAAGGCTGTAAACAAGAAAAAGACAAATTGAAGTGGTTATTGATGCATCCGCAATGTTGAAAGCAGGCCAGTAGTAAGGGCCGTAGTGTAGATTAATAAAATCCCTTACCTCACCTAACAGAATCCTGTCGTAAAGATTACCACAAGCACCGCCTCCTATGGTACCCATAAGTGCCTTTACGAGTTTATCTCCAACAGAGTTTGCATATAGTAGTGTTATTAACATACCAAGAAGGGCAGAGCCTATTAAGAAAGGAACTCTGAAGCTTTCCGGAAGATCTGCGAGAAGACCGAAGGCTATACCCTTGTTGTATATAAGCACGAGTTCAAGGAAAGGGAGGACTTCCACACTCTTGTCTTTGAGCAAGGCTTCTGCAATATATTTTGTTGATATATCAAGTATAAATACGGATGCAAAGGGTATCAGGTATATCCTGCCAGGATTTTTAAGGAGTTTTCCCATATTTCCTTTAATTCTCCTTTCTTTAAAGTTAGTATCCACTCATCATTGAGATATATCTTTATTGAATCATCACCCTCTACTGTCTTGCCTATCAGCATCCACTCAAGTCCTGATTCTTCTACGATTCCTTTAAATTCTTCCGCCTTTTCCTCTTCAACGGAGACTATAACCCTTGTAGGATTTTCAGAAAAAAGGAAGGCTTGGAGGGACTCGTCCGTATATATCTCTATATCAAGACCTAAGTCTGTAGGGAATATGCCTTCTAAGAGTGATATTATCAAACCGCCTGTAGATATGTCATGGGCTGATATGACCAGACCTTTCCTTATTAAGGAGACAAGGGTTTCTATAAGCTTCTTTTCTTTTTCAAGATCAATGGGGGGCAGTTTGCCGCCCACCTTCTGGAATAGCAATTTCTGAAACTCGCTTCCTGCAAGACTCAGTGGTTTTTTAAGATCTCCCAGTAGATATATATGTGCGGGTTTTTTAAATATATGATCAACAATGTTTACCGTATCTTCCGTTATGCCTACGCAAACTACTATTGGTGTGGGGAATATGTTTCTTATTTCCTTATCATCAACAGTCTCATTGTAAAGGGATACATTACCGCTGACCACTGGTACACCGAGTATCTTGCAAGCTTCAGCCATACCCTCAACCGCCCTCTTTAGCTGATACATAATCTCCGGTCTTTCAGGATTTCCGAAGTTCAAACAATCTGTTATGGCTACCGGAGTGGCACCCACGCATGCTACATTTCTGCATGCTTCCGCTATCACATATTTACCGCCTTCATAAGGATCCATATAAACAAACCTTCCGTTGCCTTCTGATGATATTGCTATGCCTTTCTCGGATGATATCTCCGGTTTCTCCACCCACTTTATACGGAGCAGTGTTGCATCCGCCCCCGGCTTTATTACCGTATTTGTCCCCACCTGAAAGTCATATTGGGAAAAGATGATTTCCTTTGATGCTATATTGGGGGATGAAAGAAGTTTTTTAATAGCATCTTCAACATCTATCTCTGCCTCTACAAATTCTTCCCTTTCTATAACTTCAATATAGGCTGGTTTTTTATCAGGTCTGTCATAAACGGGAGCCTTGTTAACTATAAGATCTACGGGAATATCGGCAACCTTCTCACCTTTGAAGAAGGCTGTGAACATACCATCACCTTTAACCTTTCCTACTATACCATAATCAAGATGATGATCTTCCGCTATCTTTACCATCTCTTCAACCTTTTCTTCTTCAATCACTATAAGCATCCTTTCCTGACTTTCCGAAAGGAGTATCTCGTAGGGTGTCATATCCTCTTCCCTCAAGGGCACCTTATCAAGGTAAACTTCAACACCCATACCTGATTTACTTGCAAGCTCTGACGATGCTCCACCCAGCCCGCCTGCTCCCAGGTCCTGTATTCCCACGGGTATGTTTTTCTCAATTGCCTCAAGTACCGCCTCTATAAGTTTTTTACCGAAGAATGGATCTCCTATCTGAACATTTGATCTTTTTTCTTCCTCATCCTCTCCAAATTCCGCGGAAGCCATTACCGCTCCGTGGATACCGTCCCTGCCCGTTGAGGAACCTATCAAAAATAAAAGCTGGCCTTCCCTCGTTGCCCTTGATCTGTACATCCTGCCTGCGGGCATTATACCGAGACAAAAGGCGTTTACTAAGGGATTGGTTCTGTAACATTCTTCAAAGATAGTTTCACCCCCTACCGTAGGAACACCTATGGAATTACCGTAAAAACTTATTCCGCTTACCACACCTTTTAGTATTCTTTTTGTTTCTTCATCCACGGGAAGACCGAATCTTAACGAATCCATAAGTGCTATGGGCCTTGCGCCCATGGAAAGTATGTCCCTTATAATTCCCCCCACTCCCGTGGCAGCACCGTGGAAAGGTTCTATGTAAGAAGGATGATTGTGGCTTTCAATTTTAAAGGCTATCCATACATTGTCATCCAACTTTATTACGCCCGCATTTTCACCTGGACCCTGAATAACCCTTTCGCCTTTTGTAGGAAACAATTTCAATACATTTTTTGAGGACTTATAAGAACAGTGCTCCGACCACAAAGCTCCGAGGAGACCAAGCTCAACTTCGTTGGGCTCCCTTCCGAGGTTTTTTATTATTATTTCATACTCTTCCTTTGTCAGACCGTGTCGTTCCCACACATCTACCATGGTTTCAATATTATATATTGCATGTAAGAGACCAATATAGGATAATGGTATGGTCGCATGAAGATAGCGGTAGTTAAAACGGACAGGGAAGAGTGGGTAAGGGTACATATAGACTCTCTGTTCGGTCTTTTGAGGGATAAGGGTGCGGAGGTTCAGGAGTTTTTCCTTGACCCTCAAAACGTTCAGAAGTTTGTAGAAGAGCTATTAGCCTTCGGTCCTATGTTTGTTATTGATATTAACGGTAAGGGTGCATTGGTAGGTGAGGACAATGGTAAAAAGGTTTTATACAGTGATATGTTCGGTTTTCTGCATGTGAGCCTATTTGTTGACGATCCCCTCATGTACTTTCCTGCCCTCCTGCCCTTAAGGGGCGCGAAAAACTTTTTACCTGTTGTATTTGACCTTAAATATGCGGACAGCCTTCGTTTTCTTGGTTTCCAAAATGTAAGCTATATTGTACCTTTTATAGATCCCGCCTACTTCGGAGGAACGCTCAAGATTGAAAAGACGAACAATCTTATATTTGCAGGACCAGTTGTTGATCCCGCCCGGATAGAGGAGGATATAAGCAAGGTTGTTGATCAGGCTACCTTTTCCTTTTTCAGGGAGGTGGGTCAGTTTATGTTCAGAAATCCGGAGGTGAATGTAATTACCGCTGTTGAATATATACTCCCCTTCTTCAATCCAGAATTTCAGGCTAAGTTTATGGAGTGGAGGGAAAAGAGTCCCGAGGAATTCTTGAAGCTTCTCAACGATATAACCCTTTATGCATCCTCTCTCAAAAGGTGGTATTTGGTCAGCTTTCTTGAGGGAATGGATCTTAAGATAGTGGGAGAATTTGTGGGTGAATTGAAGGAGAACCATGAAGTTATAAAGCCGGAAAATCATCAGGAGCTTATAAAAATATACGCAAGCGCCTATCTTTGTTTGTTGAGTATACCTTACAATGTTCCTTCTGGTATAGGTTTTACGACCCTTGAAGTAGGCGCTTCTGGAACCGCACCCATGGTTGATTACAGGGCTGTTATACCGAGCATGTTCGTTCCCGATAGGGAGATAATCACCTACACACCCCTTGACAGGGCTGAGATTGAGGAGAAGATCATTTACTTTCTTGATCATCCAGGGGAGCTTGTTGATATGGGTGAATCTTGCAGAAAAAAGGTTGTAAGTCAGTACGGACCAGACACAAGGGCGGAATTTTTATATGAAATGTTTGATAACATTCTTAAAACATCGGTAAAGCAGGAAGAGAAAAAAGAGTAAGCTTTATGTTTGTAGGTGCGGGAACCCTTCTAAATTTTATCCTCGTCCTATGTGGTAGCTGGATAGGTTTAAGGGGAGGCAGATTTATAAATCCCAAGATAAAGGAAGGTATAACAGTAAGCATAGGTCTCTTTACACTTCTTCTCGGTATAAAGCTTATAACCGAAAACAAACCCGACATACTCAAGGTCTTCCTTATACTCGTGGTGGGTGGGGCGTTGGGATATCTTCTTGATATTGAGGGTAGAATACTGCGGGTTTCAGGAAACGGGAGCAAAGACACATTAAAAGCCTTTATTTCTTCATCCTTGATATTCACCGTTGGACCCATGACACTTATAGGATGTATCCTTGAAGGTGCTAAGGGCGACAGCTCCCTGATAATGTCAAAGGCTGTTATGGATGGATTTTCTTCCGTACTTTTTGCCTCAAGTATGGGTAAAGGTGTGATGTACTCCGCTTTTTACATTCTACTGTTTCAAGGCACCATCACATTTCTCGCCTATCTCTTCGGAGACTTTATTGATAAAAGATCTTTGGCAAACACCCTTTTCATAGGCGGAGGTATGATGATTATGATATCTTTGAGTTTGTGGGGTATTCTAAAAAATATAAGTATTGTTAATCTGATGCCTTCATTAATAATCGCCCTTTTTCTGTAAAATAAGAGTAATGCAATTATTAATATTGTCTGTTCTTTTATTTATTTTTTTCTCTCACGGCAGTAATATAAGGGTGCTTAAGGAAGGTGTAAGAAGACCCTTGGCTCCACCGCCCGTATTGTTCGTACACGGTGAAAACCTAATAAGGGTTATACCTTCCATGGCTTTTGTTGAGGTATGGGGATTGAAGGATCTTAAGGAAAAGGACAGGAGGGCCTTCGGAACGAGGATAAGAACCGCTATAAAGAGAGGAGACTACTTGATAATAGCCTTTTACGACGGAACTGTTGAGATTTATGACTTGGATAGCTGGAACAAAGTAAGGAGCTTCAAGGGGATTTTCCTTAAAAGGATTCCCGCTTTGATGAATTCTTGTAATTCGTGTATGGATTTTTACAAGGGCAAATTAATCTATGTTGATGAAGAAGGAATCGTTATGGGTAACACAAAAATAAGAGGAAATTACAACGGCGTAGTAGTTCACGGAGGGAAGCTTTATGCTGGCGGTAAGGGAGGTATAGACATATTTGATATGGATACGGGTAAGAAAAGTGGTCGTATAAACACGGAAGGTGATGTTATCTTTATTTATTCCTACCCACCTTATATTGTGGCGGATACCACATCGGGTGTTTTTCTTATTGATAAAGATAAAAAGAAAAAGGTGGTGGGTAAGGATTTCGGCTTTATAGGAAGGGCTTTCAGGTATATAAGATTTCCCGTAAGGATTGAGGGTAGAAGGATAGTTTATCCGGAGATAGCGGGGTTTGGCAAATTTGTTCTCGGTATTGAATATTATATAAGAATAAAGGATTTATTAAAAGGGGGGACTTTATGCAATCATAAGGTTTTAATCAATGACAGCTCCGGATTTCCCGCTGATCTTTTTATTTACAAGGACGGGTCTATAATTTATTCAAGGATAGATGGAGAATTTTTAAAGGTTAAAT
>JALWWX010000253.1 GCA_027078675.1 Aquificales bacterium
TTTCAGGTTTTCCTTCTTACTGACGGAATAAAAGGCGTTGATGTAAATCCTGGTGATTCGGAAAAGGCTATTGACCTTATGCTATCAGAAGGTGCGGTGGCGATAGAACTTAAAGACTTGGATTAATGAAAGAAATAAAGTGGATAATAAAGCATGGAAAGAGACATATACCCCTCATCTTAGTAGCACTTTTTGGTTCCCTTATAGAGTCAGTAAGTACCGCAGGTATAACCCTTCTGGTTAAAAAGGTTGTTGATGATGTTTTCATCCTTAAAAATACGGAAACCCTTTTCTTTATATCCGCTTCCCTTGTTGGATTAGCCCTAACAATGCAACTCGGCTTTTTTATCTCAAGTTACTCAGTCAATGCAATGGGGGAAGGTATAATAGCAGACCTAAGAGAAAAAATATTCAACAAGTTATTACATGTTCCCTACTCCTTCTTCATAAAACATCCCGCGGGAGACCTTATGAGCAGAATATCCAACGATCTCAGCCTGCTTAAGCAAATAATTAACGAACACCTACCTAAGCTCGTTAGAGACCCTTTAATAGCAATAGCACTTATCTCCGTCCTCATCTACAGGGATGTAGCCCTTACCCTTATACTCTTTGTAACTCTACCCCTTCTTATTTACATGGTTAAGTATTTCGGCGGTAAGAAGGGTAAACATACCAAACTTGCACAAGAAAAGTCTTCGGAGGTTATGCAGATATTTTCCCAAACTATCCACGGCAGTGAAAACATAAGGGTATTTTCCTTTCAAGAAAGACTCTTAGATACCTTTAAGAAATTTAATAAACAAGTTAAAAAATTCTCCTTGAAGATGATAGCCTACATGTTGGGGAATACTGCACTGAACTATGTGTTCGGATATGTTATAGTCGCAGGAGTATTCCTTTACGGAGGTTACAGGATAATAGAAGGACATATAACCGCAGGTGACTTTTTATCATACCTTACAGCCCTCTTTATGATTCAAGTTCCCATAACCAATTCACAAAAGGCAATAATGAATATAAAGGCTTCACTGCCTTTGATAGCAAGAATAGACTTTTTGCTTAATCTTGAAGAGGAAAAGGGAGGGAGCAAAATATTCAAAGGTATAGAAGAAAAAATAGTATTCAAGGATGTTTATGTAAGGATTGATGGGAAAATACTTTTAAGAGAGATCAATTTAGAAATAAAAAAGGGGGAAAAGATAGGTATAGTAGGACATACGGGTTCGGGTAAAAGTACCCTTGTGAAGTTGCTTCCGAGACTTATAAACTATGAAGGAAGAATTGAAATAGACAATACGGAGCTGTGTGAATTTAGTTTAGATTCCTTGCGGGAGAAGATAGCCTTCGCTTCTCAGGATATATTCCTTTTTAATGACACTATAAGAAACAACCTGTTAATAATAAAACCGGATGCAACTGAAAGGGAACTTTTTAACGCTCTTAATTTAGCCCTATGCGAATTTGTTTTCCGCCTTAAGAACGGAATTGATACGGTTATAGGAGAAAAAGGGTTAACATTATCAGGCGGTGAGAGACAAAGGCTGGCACTTGCAAGATTGTTTTTAAAGGATCCGGATATAGTAATACTTGATGAGGTAACCTCTGCCCTTGACTCTGAAACGGAGAGAAAACTCCTTAAAAACATCTTTGAAACCTTCAAGGATAAAACCCTGCTCATAGTAGCCCACAGATTTTCAAACATACAGGACTGCGACAGAATAATAGTTATGAAGGGAGGCAGGATAGTGCAAGAAGGAAATATAGAAACACTTAAGATGGAAGACGGGGAATTTCGGAAGATATTCCGTAATGTGTGACAAGGGAAATTACAGTTTTAATATAAGTATGAAACCAGAAGATATAAAATCTATAAAGGATGTAGAAAAGATTATAAAAGAAATATTTAAAGGTAAAAGAGTAAAGGTTTTTATTTTCGGCTCAAGGGCAAGAGGTGAACATACCCCGAGAAGTGATCTTGACATAGGTTTTATATCAGAAGAGGATATAAGTTATGAGCTTTCCCTCCTAAGGGAATTTTTAGAAGAGTCTAATCTTACCTTTATAGTTGATATAGTTGACCTTAGCAGGACGAGTAAGGATTTCAGAGAAGCAGTTATGAAGGAGGCTAAGCTTTGGATAGATTTGAAAAGCAATTAAAGGATCTCAATAAAGCTATAAAGAGACTTGAAGAGGCTTTAACCATGGCAACGGATAACAGGGATAATAACCTTTATTCATTCCTCAGGGACTCATCTATCCAAAGGTTTGAATTTACTTTTGAAATCTTCTGGAAATTTGTTAAGACAGCATTAAAGCAATTAGAGGGTATAGAATGTAACTCTCCTAAATCCTGTATGAGGGAACTTTTCAGGAATAAATATATAGAAGAATATGAACTTGAGGAACTCCTTAAAATGGTTGATGATAGAAACTTAACCGTTCACACTTACCGCGAGGAAATTGCGGAAGATCTGTTTAATAAGCTCAAGAAATACATTAACTTGATAAAGACAGTTATAGCAAGAATTAGCGAGAAATACAAAAGCTTTTGAGTTAAGAAAAGCAAGGGGATAAAAAGTTATAAAAAAATGAATATTTTGGTTTTCTCTTAAGCCTTAGTGTATTTTTCCAACAGGCTTTTTTGATCTTGACATACACTTGCTTTTATAGTATATTTATACATTGCCTACAATGATAAAAGGTTAAGGCTCATTGGCAACTGAATAGGGGGAAGGTGGCAAAAACTGGGGTGATTTAAACTAAATCTCTTTGAAGAGTTTGATCCTGGCTCAGCGCGAACGCTCGCGGCGCGCCTAACACATGCAAGTCGTGCGCAGGCTCGCTCCTCCCGGAGCGGGTGCTGAGCGGCAAACGGGTGAGTAACACGTGGGTA
>JALWWX010000254.1 GCA_027078675.1 Aquificales bacterium
CTTGAAAAGCTGACGGGTAAAGAGGTGTATCCGGAGGATCATATTGAGGTTGACCTCGGCTTGGATTCCTTGGGTAAGGTAGAGCTACAAACCTTTATAGAAAAGACCTTCGGTGTTGAGATAAAAGAGGAAGAATTAGCTAAATATATGACCGTCGCTTCCCTTCTAAATCTTATAGAAACAAAAAAAGTAAAAGAAGAACCAACCTCGGTAAACTGGAAGGAAATATTAAAAGACGCACAAATACCTCCTTTGAAAGACTACCCCTTCATATTCTGGCTCGGAAGGAAAATACTTAAACTGTTTTTCATCCTTTACAACAGGGCGGAAATTGTAATACCTACGGATGTAAAACTGCCTGATAAACCCTTTATATTAGCACCCAATCATGCAAGCTATATAGACTCCTTTGTATTGGCATCTCTACTTCCCGAAGAAATAGCAAAAGATACCTTTTTCCTCGGGGAGGAAACCTATTTCAGCAATCCCTTTACATCAACCTTCGGCAAATTAGCCCATGTTATAACGGTAAATGTACAAAAGGGAATAAGGGAATCACTTCAAAAGGCATCGTGGGTATTAAGGTTGGGTAAGATAATAGTTATATTTCCAGAGGGTGCAAGAACAAGAGACGGACAGCTATTACCTTTCAAAAAGGGATTTGCCATACTCAGCAAAGAGCTTAACGTTCCCATTGTACCAGTGGCAATATGCGGTACCTTTGAAGTAATGTCCGTTAAACACAAGATACCCAGACCTAAGAAAATAAAAATAGTATTAGGACATCCAGTTTATCCTAATAGTAAAGGATATGACGAAATTACCGAAGAGGTCAGAGAAAGTATAAAGAGGTTAATTGATGGCTGTAAAATTTAAACAGCTCTTATTAATTTTGCTAATTGCCCCCGTGGTGTGGGGTAAAGAGTTAAAGATATATTATTACCCCTCAAAGGAGTACATTTCCTTTAACAAGCTGATAGATATACTTATGAAAGCTGATGTTATATACATAGGCGAGATCCACACCTATAAGGAAATACATGAATTCCAGCTTAAAGTTATAAAGGCAATATACGAAAGGGAACCGTACATAGCAATAGCCATGGAGATGTTTCAAGCACCCTTTCAAAAGTATCTTGATCAGTATATAGAATGTGAAATAGATGAAGAAAAAATGCTTGAGCTTACAGAGTACAAAAAAAGGTGGAAGTATAATCCCGATTTTTACAGGGGAATATGGAGATTTGCCAAAGAAAATGAGATTACCGTAATAGCAATGAATATACCGACTGAGCTTATCCAAGAAATAAGAAAAAAAGGGCTTGAAAATATAAACAGTGAATATCTTCCCTCCGTTATAACAAAGCCCGATGAAGTTTACAAGAGACTTCTCATTAAGGCACTTGAAAGTCATAAGGTAAAAAACATAAAATCCTTCCTTGATATACAAATGGCTTGGGATAACGGTATGGCTTACAGTATATACAGATACTTATGGACAGGTGAATATGAAAAGATAATTGTAATAGTGGGTTTTGGTCACATATACATGGGCAGGGGTATACCCACCGCCCTATACAATATAGCTGGACCCCTTATTCAGTATGTACTAATACCTTCAAAGGATAAGATGGTTGTCATTCCTGTACGAATACCCAGTGAAGAGGAAGAGGAAGAAGAGGAGTTACTTTAGCTCCCTTCTGTTTTCCATAGACTTTTCCAAGGAGATCTCATCGGAAAGTTCAATGAGGGAACCAAACTGCAAACCGTAAGATGTCCTTGTAACCTTTACTGCGGGAAATCTCTTTAATATCAATCCGCCTATATAATTTGCGGTTGCCTCCCCTTCAACATTGGGATTTGTAGCCAATATAACTTCCTTAACACCGTATTTTTCTATCCTTTCAAGCAGTTTATCAATGGTAAGATCTTGGGGAGATATCCCTTCCAGGGGAGCAATCCTACCCAACAAAACATGGTAAACCCCTGTATATCTACCAAGCTTCTCTATAGTATAAGCATCCTGAGATTCCTCCACAACACAGATAAACCTTTTATTTCTTTCACTGTCAGCGCATATATCACATACCTCTTTGTCCGTTACTATGAAACATTCCTTACAGTTTCTCAGATTTTTAACAGCTTCCATAATCGCCTCCGCAATTTTAATTCTTTCTTCCTTTTTAAGCTTTAATAGACTGTATATGAATCTCCCAGCACTCCTTTCCCCATAGGAAGGTATCACAGATAAAAGATCTATGGCTTTTTTCAAGGAGGGAGGAATCTTATCTTTGAAAGACACGAGTTTTATTATACTTCAAAAAAGAAAAATTTAGCCGATATAAAAACTTAGAAGTTACATCTGAAAGGAGGTGTAAAGAGATGGCGCTCAGAATTAATTTTAACTACCAGGCGGCGGCCAGCCACACAGCTCTTATTAACACGGAGAGATCAATGAATAAATCTCTCCTGAGGCTTTCTACAGGTTACAGGATTCTATCCGCAGCGGACGATGCTGCTGGTCTTTTCATAGCGGACCAGCTCTCTTTGGTAGGATCCGCACTGGAACAAGGTAACAGGAACATCCAAACGGGCATATCCGCACTCCAAATTGCGGAGGGTGGTATAGCCCAAATCTATGACAAACTGAAGACCATGTACACAAAAGCCCAAAGCGCAGCAAACGACATAAATGACCCCAACGCAAGAAGTGCACTCCAGGCTGACATAAGAAACCTGATTGATGCCATACAGAAGGTAGCAACAGATACGGAATATAACGGAATAAAGCTACTTGACGGTACATTCAAAAACAAAGTTATCCACTACGGTGCGAGATCAGAACAGACAATAAGCGTTAATATAAGCTCCGTTAAGGCCACGGATTTGGGTGCTTATGTGGTACTGGGTAAAGGTAAAACCATTTCAAGTTCAGGCACAGGTGGTTTAAGCTCTGCAACAGGAAACTTTTTAGTAACAGCAAATACCGAATATGTAAAAATTGAAGGAATAACCGTTCTATCATACGGTAGTGGAAAAGAGCTTATTGATGCAGCTACAGTTGCAAGTAATATAAACAGCAATTCAACTTTGAGAGATCTAGGTATAACTGCCTCAGCAAAGAATGTAAGCAAAGCAGATACAACGTTTGGAACAATTACAGTAGAATCAACAGGCAATACTGTGACCTTAGAAATAAGCTTTTATGTAGGGAATAAAAACGTACAAGGCGCTGCTGACTTTACACTCACATATACAGCAGACAATGGTAATAGTACTACTATCACCCTGGACCAGATAGTAACAGATATAAACACGCAAGCTTCAGCTAATGGTACTAATATAACCGCAAGGGCTGAAGACGGAAAGCTTGTTTTAGAAACAGAAAACGGTGAAACAATAGGTATAAAGGTTTACCTTTCTGGCGCTGGAGCAAATAATAATACACAAATAGATCTTTCTAAGTTCGCTGAAAATGCTTCGGGAACTGTAGATGATACTAATAATAAGGGTTGGATTGTAAAAGTGGGTGAATTGAGCATATTAGGTGAAAACTCCTACACTATTGACTACAACGGTGTTGATGACTTCAATTTCCAAGATGTTAGTGGTAACACTATAACCTCGGGTTCAACCGCAAGCCTCTTCAACCTCTACTCCATTGACGTAACGGACAACCAAGGAGCAGAACTTGCAATGAAAGTTATTGATGTTGCCATAAAGAAGGTGGACAGCCTGAGGGCGGATGTAGGTTCTATAATGTTAAATCTCCAGGCTATTCAAGATTACCAAAAGGTTGCTCAAGATAACACCAACGAAGCTGAGAACGTTATAAGAAACGTTGACTTTGCTAAGGAGATGATAGAGTTCACAAAACAGCAGGTAAGGATGCAGGCAAGCATGGCAATGCTCGCTCAAGCGAACGCCCTACCCCAAATGGTACTCCAACTCCTTAGATAAAGCCTCTGATTAAGGGGAGGTCCTCCTCCCCTTTTTTAATTTGAGGTGGGTGCCATGCGTATAGAAAAGGTTCCCATAAAAGAGGTGGAGGTGACAAGGCAGATAGCACAAAACAATATAGTTATACCTTCCAACGGTAAGGTACAAAGCGATACAAAAATGGATGAGATAGTAGAAAATAACCATCAGATAGATAAAGAGGAACTTAAAAGAATTATTGAGGAGATAAGGAAGAAAATGGATTACTTGAACAAATATCTGAGGATAGATATAGACAACGAACTGGACATTCCCGTTATAAAGATTGTTGAAAAGGAAACGGAAAAGGTAATAAGGCAGATCCCCCCCGACTACATGCTATCCATTATGAAAAGGATAGATGAGATGCTTGGGATTATTATAAATGAGAGGATATAGTCATGGCTGGTGAACTATTTATGTCAGGATTAACTGGTCAATTTGATGCGGCGGGTTTTGTAGAAAGAATAATGCAAATGAAGTCCATACCCCTTCAGAAGATAAACCAAGAGATAGCCCTTTCTCAGGCAAAGGCATCTTCCCTTGCCAATTTCGCAGGTGCTGTTAATGACTTTCTATCCCTTTTTGATAATCTTAATGTGGACGATCTGTTTAAAAGGAAAAAAGCAACATCTTCCGATAAGGATGTTCTGACAGCAACAGCAACCGAAGATGCACCCAACATATCCTTCAATGTTACAGTAAACAGCTTGGCACAAACTGAGATAAGGGTATCCAACGGCGGTTTCAATAGTTTGAGTGACACCTTTGCTTCAAGTGGTAGCTTTACATTGAGATTCAATAAATCTTCCACCACATATGAAGAGTTTACAATAGACTACAATGTAGGTGAAACCCTTGAAGATCTTGTAAACAGGATAAATTCAGCCCAGGATTATGTAAAGGCATCCGTTTATTTTGACGGATCCACATACAAGCTCATGTTATCCGAAAAAAGACCTGAGGATTCGGATATTGAAACCGATACAGCTACAAATACTTACGCAATAGAAATAGTAGGATCACTTCCGACGGAGCTCGGTACAGGACTTGATACACTCCAGGATGCAAAGAATGCAAGCATAACCATAGGTAACGGATCTCCTATAACAAGTCCTTCCAACACCTTTCAGGATGTTATAAGTGGGTTAAATATAACAGTTAAAAGCACAGGTACAGCAACAGTTACCGTAAAGGATGACAATTCTCCCATAACCAGGTTTTTTAAAGATTTCGTTGAAAAGTACAACGGTGTTATATCCATGGTAAACCAGCTCACTGATCTTAACGAAGGTATATTCATAGGCGACAACACTATAAAGACAGTAAAGAGCAACCTGGCGAACTTTCTCAATCTTCTCATCAATGAAGACCTTGTAGACTATAACTCCAATACGGGTGAAATATCTTTAAAAACAGAAAATCTCAATAATCTCATAGCCAATGATAAGGATAAGGTGAAAGACCTTATAAACAATATGAAAGACATTTTCGGTAAGTATCTTGAAAGGGAAAAAAGAAGTATTGATGTTTACAAATCCTACTTTGATGACAGGATAAGGTCCTTAGAAGAAAGGGCAAGGGAACTTGCTGAAAGGCTTGCAAAAGAAGAAGAGTTTCTCAGATACCAATTTTCAAAGATTGAATCTTTCATAGCTGAGATGAACGATATAAGACAGCGCCTACAACAGTTTACTGTCACCCTTTCTCAAATGACAGGAGGTGAGAAAAAATGAATCCAGCGGACGCATATCTTGAAAGCATGGTAACTACAGCTTCTCCGGTTCAGCTTATAGTAATGCTCTACGATAAAGTCATAAACCTCTTACATAATGCAAAATCCGCAATAGAAATGGGACTTGATGATATGGAAAACTTAAAAACAAAAGCGGAAAGCCTATCAAGGGCTACGGATATAGTAATATTTCTTCAAGCCATCCTTGACACGGAAAAGGGAGGAGAGATAGCGGTAAACCTAAAAAGTATATATGAAGCCTTCATTCAAGAACTCATAAGGATAAATGTTGAAAATGATGTAAAATCTATTGAAGAGATGATAAAGATATTTGAAGACTTAAGAAGTGTTTGGGTTGAGTTGGAGAAAAAGTATGAAGAAAACACTCAAAGATCTGCTACTTGAATGCGAACTGCTCCTAAAGGAAAGGAAATTTGATGAACTAATAAACAAATGTCAGGCAATAAAAGAGATTGACTTCAAATCGGAAAATATGTCTGTTGAAGAGGCAAAGGAATGCTTAAGGATAATAAACCACCTTATTGAAACAGCGGAAAAAGAAAGAACTGAAATGGCAAATACAGTAGTAAATATAAACAGATTTAAAAGCTATTTGAAGTAAAGTTTCCCTTTTTTATATACACACACTCCCTAAAGACTGTGTAAGGACAGCTGTTGCGACAGTATTCATAATCAACCTTTTTTATCAATTCCCTTATAGAATGACCCTTTGAATCAAACACAAGCTCATGATTTACATATTTATCAAACTCAACATTTTCTAAAAGCATATAAACATCACACCCTATATTAGCAAAGGCAGTTTCAACACTCATTTCCTTTAATGTATTTATAAGCCTTATAAGGGTCTGGGAACCTGTTGCGTCTATGTAGTTAACCGCCTCCATGTCAATAAGGACATACCTTAACTTACCCTTTTCCTTCCTTTCAATCACCTTGTTTACTATGTAGTCATAAACATACTGGGCGTTACCGAAATAAATAGAGGTATTAGGTCTTATATAAAGGATTTGGGGACACTGGGGTAAGTTTCTTCTTTCCGCATTAACAAAGGTATTGGATTCGGGATCCCTTGAAAGTACAACTATCCTTGGGTACATGGTTTTATAAACGAAACTCCCGAGGGAAGTCATGATTCCAAGAACTATAGCAACCCACAGATCCATAAAGAATACGGATATAAAGGTTAAAAAGGCTACCAAGCCGTCTATTTTATTTATCCTGTAAAGTTTTAATATGTCCTGAGGTCTTATAAGATTTATAACAGCGGATAAAACTATCGCGGAAAGTACAGCCTTAGGAAGGTAATAAAAGGCGGGCGCCATATAAAGCAATGTAAGTATAACTATGAAACCGCTTATTATGTTTGAAAGGGGAGATGATGCTCCTATATAAAAATTAAGGGAAGATCTTGAAAAGGATCCGCCTACAGGGAATCCCTTTATAAGACCCGCAAATATGTTAGCCAAACCCTGGCCTATAAGTTCCTGATTAGGATCCCATTTGTCACCCGCCTTCAATGCAAGGGTCTTTGCTATTGTTACCGCCTCTATGAGACCGAAAAAGGCAACTACAAAAGCACCTCCCAAAAGTTTTGATACAATTTCAAAATCCATTGAAGGCAAGGAAGGAGCGGGAAATCCTTGAGGAACATGCCCTACTATTGCAACACCTTTCCCTTCAAGATCGTACATATAAGATATAAATGAAGTTATAACAACAGCCAATAAG
Source organism: Aquificales bacterium (assembly GCA_027078675.1). Taxonomy (GTDB): domain Bacteria; phylum Aquificota; class Aquificia; order Aquificales; family Aquificaceae; genus WFWF01. Next base: position 7,466 of record JALWWX010000254.1, read on the forward strand.
GCACCCGGTATGTATCCGCTTATCCTACTTGCAATCTTTATTATCAGAAAGGCAAATACGCCTATGGCGAATGTATATAAATGTATATTCGTTATCTTACCTGCAATATCAACAAGTATGAGAAATATATGGGTTGTCTGAACAGTCTTGAATCCCAACAAATGACCGAGCTGGCTCAAAGCTATTACGAGAGCGCCCGCACTTGTAAACCCTATAACCACACTGTTGGATATAAGTTCAACTATGAATCCGAGTCTCAAAATCCCTATAGCAACCCTTATAATTCCAACGAGTATGGCAAGAAGAGCCATAAGCTCTATCCAAAGGGTGGATTCGGGGACAGCCACCGTACTCAAAACAGAAGCGGAAAGGAGGGCGGTCATAGCAACAGGTCCAGTAGCGAGGAACCTTGAACTACCGAAAATTGATGCTATTATCACTGGTATTGAAGCAGCGTATATACCGTGAATAGGAGGCACATTGGCAAGCAAGGCATAAGCCATACTTTGGGGTACCAAGACAGAAGCAACTGTCAAACCCGCTATACTATCTCTAAAAAAGCTATTAAAGGAATACTTATGAAACCAGGAGAGGAAAGGCAATTTAAGGGGTGGGGCCATTGGTTAAGGTTTATTATAATACCCTTCCCTCCCGTAATGGATAAGAAAAACTTTAAATTTAATAAAAAAAATTAAAGCCCCCTTGCGGGGGCTTTTTAACATCAGTCAAAGTCGGAAGGCATCTCAGGTGAAGGTGTTTCCTTCTTCTTATCCTCTGGGAGTTCCGCCACAAGAGCCTCAGCTGTAAGCATTGTTCCAGCCACTGATACAGCGTTCTGCACCGCTGTCCTTACAACCTTGGTGGGATCTATGATACCTGCTTCAACCATATCCTTGTATTCACCTGCCGCAGCATCAAATCCCCAGTTCTTACCTTTCTCCTTACCAAGTTCTATAACCTTTTCAAGAACCACAAATCCTTCAAATCCCGCATTGTAAGCTATCTGCCTTATAACAGACCTGCATGCCTTCTTGAGGATATCCACCCCGAGCTGTTGATCCTGATTATCAAGCTGGAGATTTTCAAGGGCTTCAGATGCCCTCAGAAGTGCAACACCACCTCCGGGAACTATACCCTCTTCAGCTGCAGCCTTTGTAGCATGGACAGCGTCTTCAACCCTTGCCTTCTTCTCCTTAAGCTCAGCTTCGGTTGCAGCACCGACCCTTATTATTGCAACACCACCAGCCAACTTAGCAAGTCTCTCTTGAAGTTTCTCCCTGTCATAGTCAGATGTTGTCTCTTGAATTTGCTTTTTAATCTGCTCTATCCTTGCCTGGATCTGTTCCTTAGAACCCTTACCGCCAACTATGGTGGTGTTTTCCTTATCAACTATTACCTTATCCGCCCTTCCGAGCATATCAACAGTTACACTTTCAAGCTTGATTCCCAATTCCTCGGTTATAGCTGTACCACCTGTTAGTATAGCTATATCCTGGAGATAGTCCTTCCTTCTTTGACCGAATCCAGGAGCCTTAACCGCACATGCCTTTATCACACCCTTAATATGGTTAACGACCAGTGTTGCAAGGGCTTCTCCTTCAACATCTTCAGCTATTATAAGGAGAGGTTTACCAAGTTTTACAATGTTCTCAAGGAGAGGCAGTAGATCTTTAACATTGGATATCTTCTTCTCAAAGATCAATATGTATGGGTCTTCAAGAACAGCCTCCATCTTGTTGGGATCTGTTACAAAATAGGGTGACAGGTATCCCCTGTCAAACTGCATTCCCTGTACGGTTTCAAGGGTTGTATCAGCTGATTTTGATTCTTCAACAGTTATTACACCATCTTTACCAACAGCCTCCATTGCATCCGCTATTATCTTTCCTATGAAGGGATCGTTGTTTGCGGAAATGGTAGCTACCTGCTCTATCTCCTTTCTGCCGGATACACTTACTGAGAGGTTCCTTATCTCCTCAACAACCTTTTCAAGGGCTTTATCAATTCCCCTTTTGAGGTCCATCGGGTTGGCACCTGCAGCAACAGCCTTTAATCCTTCGGTGAATATCTCCTGTGCGAGAAGCGTTGCGGTTGTTGTACCGTCTCCTGCCACATCAGCGGTTTTTGAAGCAACCTCCTTAACAAGCTGAGCCCCTATGTTTTCATAATGATCTTTAAGCTCTATTTCTTTTGCTACGGTAACACCATCCTTTGTAACAACAGGTGTTCCCCACTTTTTCTCTATAATTACCTCCCTTCCTCTGGGACCGAGTGTTACTTTAACAGCATTGGCGAGCTTATCAACACCCGCTTTAAGTCTTGCCCTCGCGTCTTCTCCGTATATCACATGTTTTGCTGCCATCTTCCTTCACCTCCTTTATTTATTTTGCTACGGGAGCTCCTTCTACAACAGCAAGAATCTCATCTTCAGACATAACAAGATATTTTTCACCCTCAAGTTCTACTTCTGTTCCCGCATACTTACCAAATATAACCACATCCCCCTCTTTAACCTTGGGAGGAACTGTCTGTCCGTTATTTAAAAGCTTTCCTTCACCAACAGCAACAACCTCACCCATTTGGGGCTTTTCTTTTGCGGAATCTGGAATGATAATTCCTGAAGGTGTCTTCTGTTCTTGCTCCTCAAACCTTTTAACAACTATCTTATCGTATAGGGGTTTCAGCTTCGCCATTTTTTTCACCTCCTTATTTGGTTTATGGTAGTAAAAATTATATTAACTTCCATCCAAAAAGTCAAGTGTTTTACATAGAATATATGAGTGGATTACACTAATATTTTCTTAGCCAGAAAGACGAAATAAACTTATGCGATCCTTGTGTTAACATAGATTGGGTGGAAGCACTAAGTCACTTAAATCTTACCCTCCACATTATATTAGCAAGCCTTTGGGTAGGTGGTATGCTTTTTATGGTACTCGTGATAGGACCGTACATAAGAAAACTGCCTATAAGGGATCAGATGTTTCAAGATATAGGGAAAAGGTATCAGGGCGTAGGCACCTTTATCGTACTTCCTCTCCTATTTATAACCGGAATTATAAACATACACTTCATAACCGGTATATCAACGATATTTAAAGGCCTTGACAATCCTTACACAAGAACCCTTTTACTTAAGATAGGTATATACTTCGTAGTAGTTTTGCTTACCCTTATACATGATCTTTATACAGGACCAAGATCCGTTAATAATCCAAGATTCAGAAGACTTTCAAGGGTAATAGGCATACTGAACATGTTGTTAAGCATCTATATTGTATATCTTGCTTCGCGGTTAAGGTTCGGAGGGTAAATGCTTGGCATAATTTCCCTTTTTATTCTTCTATCCTTTTCATGTGCGGGATTATTATTCCATGAGTACTTTAAAGGTTTAAAGTTCCTTATAGTTCCCCTTTTAGCGGTAATAATGCTGTCTATGGGCATAACCCTTTCCCTTGAAGATTTTAAAAGAATCCTCAGACAACCCTTCATCATATTTTACGGCGCCCTGCTACAGTTTACAGTAATGCCTTTATCCGCATACCTTATATCACTAATGCTTGCGAAGGATATAAACACTTCAATAGGCATTATTCTCGTAGGCTCCGCACCGGGGGGAACCGCCTCAAATTTGATTACCTTTTTAGCAAAAGGAGATCTTGCTTACTCAATATCTATGACGACCGTTTCAACACTTATATCACCCCTGATTACACCTCTTTGGACCTTTGTACTGGCTGGTAAATATGTAGATGTACCCTTCCTAAGCATGGTTTCAACAGTCTCAAAGATAATACTGTTCCCAGTCATTTCAGGTATGGTAATAAGAAAGTTTATCAGGGAAAATGTTCTTAGGAAGATAGAGTTCCTTCTTCCCTACATTTCAATATCTGCAATTTCATTCATAATTGCCATTATCTTTTCCCTAAATAGGGAACTTTTACTTAAACCAGACCTAAAACTCTACACGGGAGTGATACTCCACTTAATCATGGGTTATATGGCAGGATTTATAGCAGGCAAACTTTTAAGACTTGACAATAAGAAAATAAAATCCCTTACTATAGAGGTAGGCACACAAAATTCAGGACTCGCAGTTGTATTAGCTATCAAGCACTTCTCTATTGAAGCCTCTATACCGCCTGCACTTTTCAGTATATTTCAAAACGTAGCAGGTATATTGTTGGCCTTTTTAATAAGAAAAAAGACACAATTTGTGTAGAAACAGAATTTCAATATCATTTGTGTCCCCAATATCTTCATGACAGGTATTATCTCAACAAAACGCTTTCACCCATAATATGAGCAATCTCATGGCAAGATATATGAAACTGAATTTCAATTTCTTTATGCGAGATAAAAAGGTGAAAGTAGAGATCATAGCACTTTTATTAGCCATAACCATTTCCTGTGGAATTAAGGAAAGTTATATAGTTTACGAAGTTTACAATCCTGAACCTAACATTCCTCTTGAGTGTTATACGGATACTGGCATACTAACACTCGGGAAAGCTGTAGCAAATCCGTGTTATGTTTGTCACACAAAGGCTAATACACCTTATATGAATGAAGCTGAAGACTTTAATCTAACCCTTATATATGATTTTCCAGAGTCCATAAAAAACGTAGGAAACCCGTGGCTTAACGCTATAAAACCGGAACTTACCATAGGAAACATACCTCCCCCTACGGATGAAGAAATTAAAAGCTGGATAAGAACGGATAATTGGACATCCGCCTTCCTCAATAGAGGGAAAGGTAACCTTGAATACTTCCCAGATGTTCCTCCCCTTTATTCTTATGAAAACGGTATGTATAAACTTGTCAATGTGGATTCGGAAGGTTTTGTTAAATGGAATGGCAAATATACAGGGTGGAGAGTATTTAAGTGGAAACCCTTCCCCGGCTTTTTCCCCACAAACGGTAGAATAGATTCAACACTTATAAGACTTCCAGAAAAATTCAGGAAAAAGGACGGCGTTTTCAACATATATGTATATAAGAGAAACCTTGCAATATTAGAATGTGCAATAAGGGGTTTTAAACCGGGTGAACTGTGTACCATAACAGAAGTGGGAAACTTTACCCTGCCGTCCAACTATGAAGGGGATGCATCAGATGTTAAAGTAGTACCTTATCAGTATCCACCAGGTACAGAGTTTGCCCATCCTATTTATTATCTTGATCCAGCAAACACATACTCTTTTAAGTCTATCAGATTAAGGGAAATGAGATATATGAAGAAATTAAGCTATACACCTTTACGGGAGAATGGTGAAGAAGAAATAGAAAATGAGGAATTCTTTTGGGAAAAAGGAAGGTTTTTCAACACGTCAGGTTTTTGGGAAATGAGGGCATTCATAGAAGATAAAGACGGAAATTTAAGACCCCAAACACCGGAAGAAAGCAAGTTTTGTATAGCATGTCACGGAGGTATAGGAGGAACGGTTGATGGGACATTTACCTTCTGGAGAAAGGTACCTGGGTCCGCTGGTTGGAAGGAACAGGATTATAATTTGTATGAAACAAGTATAAAGGACTGGAGCTATGAGTATTTAAGCTGTGCAAATATACTAAATGTAAATTTGGGAGAAAAGATTAAATCTGTTCTGGAAACCTATTGCAATCTAAATCCTTATGCAAGATTGGGAGAGTATCAGCTTTACTTTTCATTAACAAACGGAGGAGATCACTTCAGGAGCAACTTGGAGATACTTTCAAGAATAAGTAAAGATCCAAACAAAATATCCTTTATATTGAGTCCTAATAAAAATATTTTGAATGATCCTACCCTTATAAACTATCTTAACGGAGATGGTACAATAAAACCGAATTTATTCCTCCCATCAACCGAAAGGGCTTGGGGAATAAACAAACAGTACTATAGGATAGTAAAGGCTCAGGCCTTTAAATACGGGAGGGATGTTTTTGAAAGGGCTTTCGGCATTTCCTCTGGTGGTAACTCATTAGAATCGCTGAAGGAAGTTAACGAAACGGGAATTTTGGAAAGTGGTATTTGGATTTATAACAGGACTTTACTTGAATAGGTTCCTCCTACCACCTCCTTTGGGTGATTCTGAGAAGGGGCTATACGCCCCTTCTCCCTTTTTATACCTTTGCGGTAGGTCTCGGCAGGAAAGGTTCTATACCGTGTTCCTCAGCCCACTTAAGCCCGAGTTCATATGTAGCCTTTGCGGTGTTTACATTTTTCTCTATAAGCTCAAGCTTCTTTTTAAACTTCCTCTCAAGGGCTGAGTCAAGCGAAGCGGTACCACCAGAAGCTACAAACTTTTTAAGGAACCTTGCCTTTATACCTTCTTCTATCGCCTCAGTACCTACTATCCTTGTAATACCGAAGAGGGCTCCTATCATTGCCATGTTTGTAGCGAGCTCCGTTCCTGCAATCTCCGCAGCCATTTGAGTTGCTGGGAAGCTGAATATTCTTACATTCAAAGATTCAAGATATTCTCTGTCCTCCTTAGAAAGGAGATCCTCCTCAGAATTTATTATTATCAACCCGTTCCTCTTTATACCAGAATAGAAAGGCATGGTATAGGATTTACCCATCGTTATAACCTGAGGATGAAAGACCATTATTATATCTGGATAGACCACCTCTCCCCTGTCAAATATGGGTTCAAGTCCTATTCTTGCATAGCTCTCCGCAGGAGCCATCCTTTTTTCCGCACCGAAGAAGGGATTGGAAACCGCATAGTATCCTTCATAATCTGCAGCGGTAGCTATTATATGTGCGGCGGTCACAGCACCTTGCCCGCCTATCGCAGGCATCCTTATTCCTACCCTCTTCCTCTTTATCTCGGTCATAACAAGCCCTCCTCCTTCTTCTTGGCTATTACCTCCTCCGCTTGAGGGGACACGTATTCAAAGAACTTAAACCTTTCCTTATCCTTATCCCTCATCTCCATAAGACCGTCATCGGAGTTCAAACCTATCTCAAGTATACAGGGAGTGTAGAAGTGAAGATAGGTAGGACCTACTTCCCGTGCGACGTAGATAGCCTTTTTGACAACCTGCTCAACTTTCTTCGGAGAAGAAACGGACATACGAACCACATAATGACAGCCAGAATCTATAGCAAGTTGCCACATGGGAACTTTGGGCCATTGTTTACCCTTGGGTGCCATCTTAAACACATGTCCCTGAACAGTTGTTCCGCTCTCCTGACCTCCCGTATTTGCATAAACCTCATTATCAAAACAGATGGTTGTTATCTTCTCCTGTCTGAAGAAGGACTGCAATGTACAGTCAAGACCTATATCAACCGTTGCACCGTCACCAGCAAGCACTATAACATCCTTCACCTTGTCAGGGAATCTCCACTCAAGCGTCCTCTTTATACCAGTAGCAACCGCATTTTGATTTCCAAACAGCGAGTGAACCGTATGTAGGGCTATATGAGGAAATACTAAGGAGGTACAACCTGTGGAGTTTACTATAATAGTGTCTTCGGGATTGGGGAGCGATGCCAATATGTATCTGAAAGCCATTGATTCGGGACAACCCGCACACAGGGAATGCTCTTCCAACAGCTCCTTGGCATAGGGAAGATCCATAACACCCCTTTTAGGGTTGCCCCATGTTGCCTTCTCTTCAAGATCTATAACCTCTTGAGGGATAAACTCCTTTAATTCCTCATTTATCTTAAATATGTTAATAGACATGTTTCACCTCCTTTCCGAGATAATTTAAAACATCCTTTACTATTATCTCGGGAGGCATGGTCATACCACCTGCAACTCTTGGTCCTCCGATTATTTCCGCATCACTGTGCTTATAAAGGTATCTCCTTATCTCCCTTTCAAGCCAACCCACAACATTAAACTCGGGTACAAATATAACCTTCGCATTCTTTACAGCTTCTCTGAGTTCGTTTATGGGGAAAGGTCTTATGGTTCTCAGCTTTACCACCTTAGCTTTCACACCTTCATCTTCCAATAATCTGACCGCCTCCTTGGATTGAGCTGCTCCTGTACCAGCTGATACAAGAACTATTTCCGCTTCCGGATCACCGAATTCCTCTATTAGACTGCCGAGATATTTCTTTATATATGGCCTTGCCCTTTCTATAGCAGCCCTTACTTCAAACTGCCAGCTTGTATGAGTTGCATAGGAGATGTAGTTTGATTTCATAACAAAGGGATCTCTGAGGAATCTGCCAGGAGGCATCTCCATGTCTATGGGAGGCATGGGAGCCTTGTAGGGATTATAGGGAGGAAGGGCTATATCATCTGGAGGAAGCATAACGCTTTCCCTTGTATGTGAAATGAAGAAACCATTTATAACATTTACTACGGGAACATGAACATCGGGTTGTTCCGCAACAACAAATCCCGCCAGGATCATATCAAAAAGCTCCTGGGCATTTTCCGCATACCATATCATACATCCCGTATCAAGGAGGAAGGAAACTTCAAGGTCATCGGGCTGAATAGAAAGGGGTGAATTTATACCTCTTGCCATTAGAACCAGCTGTATGGGAAGTCTTGAACCTGCCCACATGGGGAAGTTTTCCATAGCCCTTAATGTACCAGGTCCCGATGTGGTTGTGATTGTTCTCGCACCCGCCATAGCACAACCTGCCAGCTCCGACATAACGCCGAATTCTGATTCACCACGGAAATAAACACCCACATATCCTTCAACCCACAGCTCACCTATCAGATGCGCAGCTTCAGACTGAGGGGTTATAGGATATGAAACGGAGGCGTCAACGGAAGCTCTTTTAACAGCTTCCTTTACAACCTCCGAACCTGTCATAAAAACCTTTTCCCTCGGTGCCTCAAATAAAAGGTATTCTGGGTCAACTATCCTTTGACCCGCTCTATTTTTAAGCTCTTCGCTTAGTTTTTGCATCACTTCACCTCCTTCTTAACTTCCTTTGCAATTTCAATAAACTTCCTTAACTCATCCGCATGTTGATCCCTTAGAGTTATCATTGCATCCTCATGCCCTGCATTACTGCACAGGGCTATGGTAAAACAATCCGTTTCCGCCCTTATTATTTTAAGGGCAACATTTGCATAGTGACAGTGAACTCCGACAAATATACATGCCTTAATATTGTTATGCCATATGGTAAGATTTGGATGGTTAGGATTTATCTCCTTCTCGGGATCTATCTTAGGATACTTGGGCCTGTAATCAACCATAGGAATTATCTTCGCTTCAAGCACCTCCGCCAGCTCCCTTATTAGCCTTGCCTTTTCTTTTGCCTCCTCATTCCATGCGTATATAACCTGAGGTCCTGGGAATATGGTAGGATTTTCTCTTGTTAGCATAGCCTTTGCAGCCTCTCTCATGGCTACCTCTTCATCAACAACCTCTGTAAAGAGTAAAGCCTTTCCTGGCGGAGGGGGTAAAATATTTTCATAAACAGCCACAGGATAAGGTGAATAATGTGAAGGTCCAAGGGTTGCCATTAACAAACCTCCTGCTTACTTTGATACACTTTTTTCTTCCAAACTTTCAGCCATAACCATTTCTATTGAATTTCTTCTAAGCAAATCCGAACATACATAAACACAAAGGGCGCAACCTTTACATCTCTCATATATCACATAGGCATGATGCTCATCATCGTTATACATGAGTGTGTTGGGTTCTGGACAAAAGAGTGTACACTGTTTACAGTTGTACTTAGAACATTCCTCATTTATAACCCTTGCAACATAGTACATTACAGCGCCTCCTAAAAAGGATGGGGCTTATTATTATAATAAAAAAAATCGCCTATTAAAAATATTATTATTTAAACTAATCCTTATTATGATTCAAAACAGATTGGTTGTAGTAATTACACTCCTTTGATACGGGACATTCACCGCATCTCGGATCCTTAGCAGTACAGATGGTCTTTCCGTGATTAAGAAGTAGCAAAGAAAATAAGGTCCACTTGTCCTCTGGAACTATCTCCCTCAATTCCATCTCTATTTTATCTGGGTCTTTCTGCGTAGTAAAACCTATACGCTGTGACACTCTCATAACATGCCTGTCAACTATTATCGCAGGCTTGCCGAAAGCACCACCCACTATCATATTTGCGGTTTTCCTGCCCACTCCCGGAAGCTTTATAAGATCTTCAACCTTTGAAGGTACCTTACCGCCGAAAAGTTCTATAAGTGCTGAGCAACAGCTCTTTAACAGTTTTGCCTTTCTACGATAGAAGTTTATAGAGCTGAGATCACCCTCCAGATCTTCCAAAGGTGCACTTGCTATATCCACAGGACTCTTATATTTTTTGAAGAATTCCTTCATTACCGCATTAACCTTTTTATCAGATTCCTGAGCTGCCAGTATAGCTTCTACAAGCAATTCAAAGGGACTGCTGTACTCAAGCTCAAGCTTTGGGTCTTTATAAATATTTTTCAACGCCTCTATAACAGCATTGGCTTTATTTTTAAGATCCCCCATTAATAGATAACCTCCACTCCCGCGTATATAGATCTTCTTAACACATTATAACCGTAAACCTCCTCATAATCCTCATTCAAAAGATTTATACCGTACACATAAAGCTTATATTTACCACCCACTTTATAACCTACGTATGCATTCAACAAACTGTATCCCTCAAGTTCCACAAGGGAAGGTTGACCGCCTTCATATGTAACATCCTTCCTTTTTCCTGTCCTTACAAAGCTAAGATTTGTATCAAAATTTCCTATCGCACCCCTTAGCACAAAGCCCCACTTCTCCCTCGGTATACGAGGAACTTGCTCTTTTGGTGAAAGGTATCCACACCCCGTTATGCAGTAAGAATATGTGTCATTAAAAAACGCCCTTGCGGTAAGGGATCTTGTTATATAAATACCCATATATACTTCCTTACCTTCCGCCCTCGCCTCTCCGAGATTTATATAAGAAAATGTATTGCTATCATAATCTATAAGGTTCCTGTAAAAGGTTTCATATACCCCTAAGCCAGCAAACAACCTGCACCATCTTCCCTTCAAACCAGCTTGGTAACCTGCACTCTCCTCTGGCTTCAATCCTCTTGTATTACCATAGGTATATTCAAAAATGTTCGGCGTTCTGTAAGCTGTTGCATAACTTCCGTATAAGATAACATTGAGCGGTCTTATATAGAAGGATGTACCCGCTTTATAAACAGTTCTGTCTTCAAAGGTATCCGAGTCATTAAACCTTACACCACCCTCAATATTCCAGTACCTTATGGGCCTGAAAAGGATGTTTGAATACACAGAATTAGTCCTGAAACGTGTTACAGGTATTGTGCTTGTTTCACCAGATTCTTCCTTCATCGTACCACCGAATGATATAGCAAACTTCTTGAACTTAATGTAGTTATCAATGTCAGAATAGAAAACAAGACCCCTGTATCTTCCGAAGGAGGAAGCATCTCCGGAATATACCCTTTCCGTATCTGTTCTACCTATGGTGAACTTAATATTGTAATTATTTAACGGATAAAGGCTTATCTTAACACCCCCTGTATTCATAAGTGAATTTTCTATACATTTAGCATCTATTCTACCTGCGCAGTTATCAAAGTTAAGCCTTCCGTCGTAACCAAGGAAGAATACATCAAGTATAGCCCTATCCCACACATAACCTACCTTAAAAGCCAAAGAGGAGTTGCCGTAAAAATCAACATCATCTGCGGAATCGTTTTTTCTTGTAAAGTCATAGTTCTTTGTGTTTATTAAAGAACCCCTTATATTAAAGTGAATCCTGTCAACGGAACCCTTGTAACCTATCATAGTTCTGAAGGTATCCCTCTCACCGTACATAAAATCAAGGGTAAGTTCGGGTTTACCCCTTCCCCTGTCAAGGCTAAGATAAATAAGACCGCTCATAGCATCCGAACCGTATAATACACTCTGGGGTCCCTTCAGTATCTCCATCCTGTCAAGGATGGGTGGTACCCTGCTGAACTGAGATGTTCCAAGACCTACAGGATCGTTAAGGGGTACACCCTCAAACATAAAAAGGACATGGCTACTTCTTCCACCCCTTATATAAATGCTTGATTGTGCACCAAAAAGTCCCGTTCTTACTCCATCTATCCCTATTTCGTCAAAGAGGGCCTCATAGATGCTTGTAACACTTTTTTTCTCCATCTCCCTTTTGTCCATAATGATCATGTCGCCCGTTCCCTGTGTTGCAACCTCCCTTAGACGCGAAGCCCTTACCTCAACACTTTTAAGCTCAAGATCCTGCGCCCTTATAAAGCCCAAACCAAGTCCTAACAGGATTAAAAGTCTTTTCATGCTCACCATTTTAATTCACTTGCCTTTGAATAGGTCTGAGGTTTCCTCTGGAAGAAATCAGTCTTTGTGTTGTTTATCTTTCTGAACTCATCTATCCACTTCATGGGATTATCAGTTATCTCGGGGAACAAAGGATCCAACCCTATCTGTGTCAGTCTCAAATTGCACAAATACTTTATGTATCTCTCTATAAGTATGTCATTTATACCCAATATCTGACCCCCTGTGACATACTTGCCCCATTCTATCTCCTTATATGTGGCAAATTTAAAGAATTCATATATCCAATTTATCATCTCTGGAGGAAAGAAATCGGGATTCTCTTCCTTAACGGAATGAATAATATTTCTGAATAGGGTCACATGGGTAAGTTCATCCCTGTTTATGTACTTTATCTGTTGAACTGTATTCGTCATCTTTCCCTGTCTTCCAAGGGTGTAGAATATGGCAAACCCTGAATAAAAGTATAGGCTTTCCAATACATAATTGCCGAAAATTGCCTTTATAAAGTTTTCTTCGGTGGGCTTCTCTATAAAGTTGTTATAAACCTCCGCTATAACACTGTTCCGCTCAAGTAACCTTTCATCCTCTCTCCAGTAGTTGTAAACCTCGTCCGCCTTTACCGGATCAACAACACTTTCAAGAATGTATTGATAAGAGTATGCATGTATTGATTCCTGAAACTCTTGGGCGGTAACGGACATAACAACCTCTGGTGCGGTAAAGTACCTTCCGAATTCCTTTAACATATCAACCTGGAAGGAGTCAAGGGCTATAAGGAAGGAGAGAACAAGTTCATAAGCCCTTTTTTCATAAGGTGACAGGAGGCTTTCATACTGCTTCTTATCTTCCATCATGGCTATCTCGTCGGGTATCCAGAAGTTGGATATACCCATTGTTCTGTAAAGCTCGTAAGCCCATCTGTACTTCACATTGTTAAGCTCTATTATGTTTGTGGGGTTACCGCCTATTATCCTTCTCTTGTCAACCTCCCTGTCACCTTCCGGATTGAAAATCCTTTTCCTTGTCATCAGGTCGAGCATGACTCACACTCCTCCACTTCAGTTTTTGACTTTGATCTTAAATAATAAACGGTTTTAAGGCCCCTCTCCCACGCAAGCTCGTAAAGGCCTGCAAGGGTGGGACCGTCTATATTTTCTGGATCTATAAAAAGATTAAGGGACTGGGATTGATCTATCCATTTCTGTCTTATCGCAGCAGCTTCAATACTCCACCTCTGATCTATAAGATAAGCGGATTTGTAGTGCCAGAAGAACCTGTCAACTTCCGGTGGAACCTGAGGAAGTATACCGCTCATATTTTCTTCTTTGTAATATTTGGCAAAGATGGGATCAACGGAAGGAGTCGCTCCAATTATGAGAGATGTAGAACCTGTAGGCATCAGGGCAAGCAGGTAAGCGTTCCTTATACCGTTCTCCTTTATTTCCTCATAAAGTTCTCTCCACGGAAGATTGTTTCCGTTCCTTTCGCTATCCCTTTCTATATCCTCAATAGATCTTCCGAAGAATATACCCTTACTCCAGTCCGATCCATCAAATAGAGAATACTTGCCCCTTTCCTTAGCAAGCTCAAGACTTCCCTTCAATGCGTAAAAGGCTATAAGCTCAAAGAGTCTATCCGCGAATTTAAGGTGATCCTCCGACTCCCATCTTATACCGTGTTTAACAAGGCAATAATGGTAATTTGAAACACCTATACCTATGGCCCTGTAACGCTTGTTTGTATACTCCGCTTCCGGAACAGCGTAGTAGTTAAGCTCTATCACATTATCAAGCATTCTTACAAGAAGTGGCAAGGTTTTGCTTATCTCCTCCTCCGTATGTACCTTTCCGAGGTTAACAGACCCCAGATTACAAACAACCACATCACCCGCCTTCTTCCTGCATACAATCTCCCCTGTAGCCCTGTCAAGCTCACAACCCTTTTGAACCGTAGGGGACATATTCTGCACAATCTCCATACAGAGGTTGCTTGAATAAACCATTCCTGCATGTTTATTAGGATTCAACCTATTTGCAGTATCCCTGAAGAATACATAGGGTTCTCCTGTTTCAAAGGCTACTGTTATAAGCCTCTTCCACAGCTCAAAGGCATCAACCTCCCTTTTAGCTTCGGGGGGAAGCTCCTTTTCCAGCTTTATGTAAAGCTCCTCAAACTCCTCACCGTAAAAGTCTTCAAGGTTTTTGCCGTCCTTCACACCCTTAGTGTAATAGGGATCAAATAAGGTCCACTTTTCCCTCTTCTTTAATCTCTTCATAAATATGTCCGGTATGCTTACCGCGGGGTGTATATCGTGGGCTTTTTTTCTCTCGTCTCCCGTATTTGTCTTAACTTCCAGGAAATCAAGGATGTCCTTATGCCATATATCAAGGGTAATTGATGCACTTCCCTTCCTCATTCCAAGCTGATCCACATAGGTCATAACATCATTTATAACCCTTATAACGGGTATAACACCCGAAGAAGCCCCTTTGAACTTCCTTATCGGAGCACCGGAAGCCCTTATTTTACCGAGGTATATACCCAGTCCCCCCGCAAACTTGGAGATCTGTGCAGCCTTTTGAATATTATCAAATATGTCATAGAGGTCGTCTTCAACGGTCAGGACAAAACAGCTTGAAAGCTGTGTATGGGGTCTTCTCGCATTCATGAGTGTGGGTGTGGCAAGAGAAACCTTATGCTGAGAGAGGACTTCGTAAAATTTTAAGGCATACTCAACCTTCCTTTCTCCTTCGGGGATGGCTATTGTCATGGCAATGAGCATGTACATCTCTTGGGGAAGCTCAATTATCCTTCCGTCCTCATCCCTAACAAGGTATCTGTCCGTTAAGACCTTCAATCCTGTATAGTTAAAAAGAAGATCCCTATCCTCTTGAATGGCTTCGCCCAACCTTCTTATCTCATCCTCTTTATATTTCTCCAGAAGATATTCCCCGTATATACCTCTTTCTACATATTTCTTTATAAACTCATAAAATCCGCCCTTGTCATAAGGCTGGAAGGTCCCGTCGGACTCCTTAATGGCGTATCCTCTAACCCTTGATACCTTTTTGTAAAGATCATACACGAGCAATCTGGCAGCCACATACTGCCAATCCGTCTTTTCTGGAGATATCTTTTCCGCTGCCGTCCTTATTAAAAGCTGTTGTATCTCCTCAGTTGTTATACCGTCTTTAAACTGTATATGTGCATCCGCCTCAAGTTCTAAGGGATCTACATCAAGACCCTTGCACGCAAACTGAAGGACAACCCTTATCTTGTTTATATCCAGTTCCTCAAGCCTTCCACCCCTCTTAACAACAAGCATGACTGACCTCCATTAAAACCCTCTGAATCTTCTTTATTCCCACCAAAACCCTATGATTAGGTTGCAAAATATATTCAGGTTCTACTCTGAAAATCCTACCTTCCCTCACCGCAGGTATATCTTGCCAACCTTCCCTCTCCATAAGTTTCTCCCTTTTAAATCTTTTACCACACCAAGAAACAAATATGACCTCCGGTTTTTTCCTTACCACTTCCCTTATATCAACAATCCTTTCCTCAGCCTTTTCCTTCCTTAAGTCCCTGAACACATCAACACCCCCCGCAAGCTCAATGCCCTCCGATACCCATCTTACACACGATATAGGAGGATCATCCCATTCCTCAAAGTAAACCTTTACTCTCCCTACATTAGCGGACATGTTCCTTATATCTTCAATGGTATCATACCATTTTTTTATTATCACATCCGCCTCCCTAATCCTTCCTATGATCTCGCCTACAGTTTTTACTGTTAGCGGAATATCGCTCAGGGACAAAGGGTTAAAATGAACAACATTAAACCCTTCTGATGCAAGCTCCTTTGCCATCTGCGACTGCAAGTAGGTGGAAGTGAATATGATATCGGGCTTTAAAGCCTTTATCTCTTCCTTATTGCATTTTGTATATGTACCCACCCTTTTAAATTCCCACCTTCCTCCGTAGTAAACACCTCCTACAACCCTGTTTATAGCTCCCAAATCATTGATTATGGGTATTATCTCTGGTGCAAGGCAGACTATACGCACCTCTTCATTACCTCCGTGTACATGTTCGTTCCGAAAACCTTCGTACAGGCATAGTTAAAGCCTTCCTCATTCGTTATATACGCAACCTTACCATCCCTCAAAAATACAAACCTGTCACCCACCTCCCTTCCGAAGATGAGATCGTGGGTAGCTATTAATAACCCTTTACCCTCCTCAACTTTCCTTCTTAGAAGGCTTATAAGCCTGTTGATGTAGGATATATCAAGGTTTGCGGTTGGCTCATCCAAAATTATGTAAGGGCGATCATTCATAAGCGCAAAGCCTATACCTACCCGCCTTCTCTCACCGCCAGAAAGATTTCCGATCCTGCTACTAAATATACCGTTAAGCCCCAACTCCTTTATTACCTCCTCATCCACAGAATCGCAAAATCCTATAATCTCTGAAACCTTCAGGTAAGCCATAGGATTAAAATCCTGACTCAGAACGGATATTTTTTCCTTACCACCCTTTTCAGGTTCCACACCATCTATGTATATTTCACCCTTATAATCCTCCAGTCCAGTTATAGCCCTTATTAGTGTAGTTTTTCCTGAACCGTTTTCTCCTATAAGAACAACCGTCTCACCCCTATCAACCTCCATTGACACGCCATTAAGCACTTCCTTCTCACCCTTCCTTACATACAAGTTATAAACCTCAATCATGCCTTAACCTCCACACCACACCGATAAACAAGGGTGAAAGCATTAGGGAAGAGAAAACACCTGCGGGGATCTCCGCGGGATATACAACCATCCTTGCAAGAAAATCAGATCCCATGAAGATAATACCTCCTAAAAGAAAGGACAGGGGAAGCACCTTTGAGTGAACAGAAGAATGGATAAATCTCACAATATGAGGGACAACAAGACCTATGAAACCTACCAAACCCACAAGTGAAACAAATATGGCGGTCAGAACAGTTGTTAACACAAGGGAAATAACCCTCTCCCGTGAAGGATTAACACCGAAGGAGACCGCTTCAAGTTCACCGACGCTGAGAAGATCAAGATTCCTTGATCTTAACATAAGAAAGAGAAATACGAGAAAGGTTATAAGTGAAATAATCAAAACAACCCATATACTTACATAAGGCACAACACCTATCGTCTTAGTAACAGATTCCTTAAGGCTATAGGGATCAAGGAATGAGTAAAGCACTAATACAGCGGAGACACTGAAGGCATTAACGCCCACACCAACCAACAGCATGTGTTTAGGTGGCAGTCTTTTTGATATATACATAACAGACAGTACCGCAAAAGCAGAAGACAGTGCCAAGCCTATTTCTTCAGCCCTTAACAGCTTACCTATCGTATAGCCCAAAAGTATAAAGCCCGCAACCCCAAGGATATAAGGTTCCGCAAGGGGATTTTTAAGTACCGTTTGATATACAGCCCCGCTAAGAGCAAGACTACCTCCGCAGAGGAAGGCAACAGTATTCCTCGGTACCCTCAGGTTTTCTACAATATATGAGTTAGGATTTCCGTAAAAGGTAAAAAGCAGAAACAACAAAACCGCCAACAGAATCAAGATAATAATCACTTACCTATCCTCCCTATCTCTCCCAAAGCATAAATAACAAAGGGGGAAGGCTTCAGCAACCTATCAGAAGTAATCCTTACTACCTTAATGTGCTCAGGCAACCTAACAGTCAGATCACAGAATGTGAATATGAAATCGGGCTTGACGTTGTAGATATACTCAAGGTTTATCCTGTACCAGCCTTCGCGGGTGGCAATATTTTTAAAACCTTTCATCTCAAAAATATCGGATAGGTAAGTCCCTTTTCCTGCAACTATAAGCTCTTTGCACCCAACGAATATAAGGGCGCTTCCCTTTATTTCCTCCTTAAAGCTCAGGGCTTTCCTGAAAAGCTTTGCTTTTTTCTCCGCGTCCTTTACACCGAGGATTTTGCCTATAATCCTTATATTCTCCTCAATATCCCCGAGCGTATCCCACCTAAGGACAACTACCTTTATTCCTGCACCTTCCAATGCTCTTATTTTGTCCCGCGGTGTTAGGGTTGAGGATATTACTACATCAGGTTTTAGCCTTATTATTTTTTCAATATCGGGATCAACAAGCCCCCCTATCTTTTCCCTTCGGTCCTTTGAATATACCGTTGTGGCTACTATACACTCACCCTTACCCAGATATTCAACAGTCTCCGTAACTGAAGGGGCTAAGCTTACAATCCTCGGACAACCCAGAGTAAGCCCATTTAGTAAAACAAACAAAATTATCAAACCTACCAAACCCTTTCACCCCCGAGGGTTTGGTTCTGAGTAACGGTGGGCCGGTCTTCCGCCTCGCAGGGTTTAACCTCCACCCGCCTTCCCGACGGAACAGCCTTAAGACCGGTTCCGCCAGTGGCATATGGGCTTCGGCGCCTTTCGGCTTCCCTGCTCACGGCTGCGGGGTCAGGGCCGGATTTTCACCGGACTTCCCGGACACCCACCGCCATCCCAAAACCTAACCTCAAGGAATATTATAATGTCCCTATGGATAAGAAAGTCATAGGAGATATTTTCTCCTCCGTCAGCGGAATTTATGACAGATTCCTCTCAGCTGTAACCCTGCGCAGGATCCACAGCTGGCAAAGGGAATTGCTTGAATATACGGATAGGGGAGAAGTTCTCATAGATGTAGGCACCGGCACGGGTGAGGTGGCGTTAAAGGGCAAAAGGATGGGATACAAAACGGTTGTTGGCTTGGATCTATCCTATGAGATGCTAAGGTTGGCTGTCACCAAGTGCAAGGATTGTTACTTTATGGTGGCGGATGCGGAAAACATGCCCATAGGAGATGAAAAGGTGGATACTATAACCCTTTCTCTTGTTTACAGACACCTCACCGACAGGGACAGGTTTTTAGAAGAAGCATGCAGGGTTCTCAAGAAAGGAGGAAGAATAGGAATACTTGATATTAATAAGACAGCTCTTACGGACCTTCTTAAATTTCTTTCCCGAACCATCCTTAAACCAGCTGGTATTCTTATTTTCGGTAAGGACAAGTGGGATTTCTTCATCCATTCCCTTGAAAATAGCCTTACATATGATCAGATAAGGGAAGAACTTGAAAGACACGGATTTGCCGTAAGAAAAAAAGCGGTAAAACTGGGAGGTGCGGTGCTTATAATAATTGGTGTGAGGGTGTAGGGGTGAAAAAGATAATAATCCCTGTAGTGATAATTATAGGTATTGCAGTAGGTATAATTGCCCTTGATGAGTATATGGAAAGAAAAGTAAAAAAAATAATAGATGAATTCGCAAAAAGCGGAAATATGGAATATGAGGATGTTGATTTTTCTCTGATTGATAGAAACATAATAATAAAGAAGCTGTTCATACATGAGGAAGGAAATACCTTGCTTGCAGAAGAGGTGATAGTTTACCGATACGAAGATATCTTCAATTTTGTTATCCTTATGAAAGATCTCAAAATGGTTGAAGGTCCAAGAAAGGAACAATATATAAGGACACTTAATTTTTTCAAAGAATTGGATTATAAAGATACAAGAGTTGATCTTTACATTGATATGGAAGCGAACAAAAAGGAAAATAGAGCAAGTGTAAAAAGTTTCAAGCTTATAATACATCCAGCCTTCTCCCTGGAATTCTTTGCGGATTTAGGCAACTTTGATCCCAATTTTTGGAAAAAAATTTATGAAAAAAAAGAATTAACAGAAGAGGAAATGGTTGAAATAATGTCAGAACTTGGGTCACTAAAAATATTCAGGATAGGTTTTTCTTACGAAGATAGGGACTTCAGAGAGAGATTTATAAGTTACCTGGCAAAGGACAAAGGATTAACACCAGAGGAATTTAAAGAAAAAATAAAGAAATCCCTTGATGAAACTATAAGTAGAACGGATAATCCTTCACACCGCAAGGTACTAAGTGATATAAAATATTTCATTGAAAAGGGGAAGTTTATAAAAATATCAATAGAACCTGTAAAACCTGTGAAGTTTCAGGATATAGCACTTTACACCGCCTTTGCCTTAGAACAAGGTAACAAAAATCCCGCCACCACGCTTTTGAATCTGTTTAAGGTTGAATCAGAAATTTTTTAACTCGCTTCCTCAAGTGGTATAACACTGACAACCTTTTTATTCTTTCTCCTTTCAAATTTAACAACACCGTCTTTAAGGGCAAATAGTGTAAAGTCAGAACCCATACCTACATTTAAACCCGGATATATCTTTGTACCCCTCTGCCTTACTATTATGTTGCCCGCCTTTACAACCTGCCCTCCGTATCTTTTAACGCCCAACCTTTTTGATCTACTATCTCTACCGTTCCGCGTTGAACCTCCGCTTGCCTTGGAAGCCATTGCCCTTACCTCCGCTTAATATTATACCTCTATTTTTTCTATGCTTATCTCTGTATAAAGCTGTCTGTGACCCTTCCACCTTTTATAATTCTTCTTTGGTCTATATTTAAATACTATCACTTTTTTATGCTTGCCGTGGGAAACAACCTTTGCCTTTACCGTCCCCTTGCCAAATTCAAGGGTACCATCATCCTTTTTAACCATAAGGGGATTTATGGTTATCTCTTCCTGTTCATTCACATCCATCTTTTCAACCTTAATCCTGTCCCCTTCCGAGACCATGTATTGCTTACCACCCAGTTCTATAACCGCATACATTACAGTTACCTCCGGGTTTCTCTATTATATCAAAAACAAAGAGGTATTTCCCCTCTTATATTTATTGAAGATAAATTCACATCGCATACGAATGCCCTCACACCTTTACCCGCATTTTTGAAGTTTCTGATCAAGGCATCAAATTCCCTATCTATTTCTGTGTAAGGTGCAAAGCACAGGGCGTCCTCCCTCTGAACCACGAAGGCAATCTCACCGCCCTTTATTCTCATAAGCTCTCTTATGTGCCTTCTACCCCTTTCTGTTGGAGCATCGGGAAACAACCCAATACCCGCCTTAACTATATTGACAGACTTTACCTCAAGTAAGACCCTGTCTTTTTCCCTCTCAACGAGCATATCAAAACGTGAAGAGTTAAGAGATACCTCAAATTTTATATCCCTTACTTTACCGTAATTTATAACACCCTTTTGTATAGCTTCCGCAAGAAGCTTCGGTGTTATATGAGAATCAATACAAACAAGCACATCCCCGTCGGTAGCAAGCACTATCTCATAAGGACATTTACCCGTGTCCTTCTTTGACACAAAAACCCTATTTCCGCGATAGAGAATCTCAATAAGTCTCCCCGTATTTCTGATTAATGCCCTGTATCTCTTGCCTTTTATCTCTATTTCCCCTACAAATCTGTTAATCCTACGTACAAATACAGCCTCATATAAAGGTGGAAATTCCACTATCTTATCTCTTCCCTCTCTACCTTCTTCTCAAGCACCCTCGGTATAAGAAGGGCATAGCCGTTCTGTTGCCAATGAAGTATTTCCGTTATGGCGGATGGTACAAGCTCAATAAAAGGATAAAAATCCTCCCTTTTATAACCGTAAAGCATCTCCGCAGCCATCTTGCACACTTTGAACTTCACACCCTGCATGGCAAGGCTTTCCATCCTCTCCACAATTTCCTTATACTTATCCCTGTTTTTCTTCACCGTAGTAACTATTTCCGTACCGTGAATCACAACAACTATGTCTATTTCATCGGGCATAAAGCTGTAAGGCGGATTTGTCAGTACTATAATTATATTGGAGACCCAAGACAGAGCGGGTCCGATCTTCTCCGGATGGTCAAAGTAAAATTCAACCACAGCTTTAAAGGGAGCGGAATAGGGGGTTTGGACAAATTTTGCTAAATCCTCTTTCTCTCCTGCCCACAGAATGCCTGCAAGTATAAAAATAATTAAACAGAATCTAAACACAATATACTCCCTCTATGCTTGCTTCTTTTGGTCAGGAATGCTTCTATATGGAACAGGTATATACTGAACAGATGGCGGTTGACTGCCCATAGGCTGATCGTATAATTCCATTAGTTCATAAACCTCTTCCGGTACATCCGTTTTAACATTCAAGCCGAGTTCCTTTAAATAATCAACGGTAAGGGGGTAATCGTGGGTGAATTTACCTACGGATAGCTCCTCCGCTATATGCTCCGCCTTCTTCTCCTCCATACCGTTGGTGACAAGCAGGTTCTTAAGATACTCCTTCATCTGCTTTATCGCTTTTTGAGCAACATCCGCGTATATAAGGGTTTGGTCATCTATATCCTTGTACTCTTTCTTTTCAAGAACAGTCAGGATTGAGGCTGCGGGCATCTGTCCTATCTGGGGATCCACCGGACCGAGTACTGCATTGGGATCCATAATTATCTCATCAGCGGAAAGGGCTATGAGGGTACCGCCCGACATAGCAAAATGTGGGACTATTACCCTTACAGGAGCTTCATGCTTAAGCAGAGCGTTGGCTATTTGCGTTGCAGCAAGTGCCAATCCGCCCGGGGTATGTATTATAAGGTCAATGGGCATGTCCTTAGGGGTCATCCTTATAGCCCTAAGAACCCTTTCCGAGTCCTCTATGGTTATATATCTGAATATGGGAATACCGAAAAATCCCAGCTGTTCTTGACGGTGTATCATAGTTATAACTCTGCTCTTTCTTTTCTGTTCAAGTTTTCCAATAACCTCCTCCCTTGCACGGTTGAGGGCATACCTCCTCCAAAAAGGTCCCAAAAATAAGAAAATGAAAAAGATAATCCAGAAGATATTAAATATGTAAGCGAAAGGATTGTATACATTATCCATCACCTTTTGCCTCCTTCGTCTTACTCATATATTGTATAAGCTCAAAGGGGAAGGGGAATACAATTGTCTTAGCATTCTGAAGACCTATTGTATGAAGTGTTTCAAGATACCTGAGCTGTATAGCTATGGGTTCTGTTGAAAGAATGCGTGCAGCTTCAAGAAGCTTTTGAGCTGCCTGATATTCAGCCTCAGCGGATATAATCTTGGCCCTCCTTTCCCTTTCCGCTTCCGCCTGCCTTGCTATAGCCTTTCTGAGATCCTCGGGAAGATCTATCTTTTTAAGCTCAACCGCTACAACCTTAACACCCCAAGGATCCGTTTGTTTATCTATTATCTCCTGAAGTTTAATATTAAGCTTTTCCCTTTGAGAGAGAAGCTCATCAAGTTCCGCCTCACCGCATACACTACGCAAGGTGGTCTGGGCTATCTGGGATGTAGCATACAAATAATCCTCAACCTCCACTATCGCCTTGACAGGATCAACAACCCTAAAATACACAACCGCATCAACACTCACCGAAACATTATCCCTTGTAATGATATCCTGTGTAGGAACATCAAGGGTTATAGTCCTTAAGGACACTTTCACCATCCTATCTATAATGGGTATGAGGATAAAAAGTCCGGGACCCTTTGCTCCTATGACCCTTCCAAGCCTGAAAATAACCGCCCTTTCATATTCGGGAACTATCTTTATAGCTGTAATCAAAAATATGATCACAAGGACTAACAACACGATGATTGGTGATATACCCATCATAAGACCCCCTATCAGTTTAAATATGTCTCCTCCGAGAACTACCGCTATTATACCCAGCATAAAAAGTATAAAAGGCAGTGCTTCCAAGAGACCCCTCATGCCCTTGCCCTCAAGTAGTATACTCCGAATTCAATCTTACATAATCACAGGTAAGATCGGAAGAATAGTATACCCACATAGCATTACCCATATTAAGATTTACCTCAATTAAAATTTCGCTATTTGCCATCATATAATCTCTTGCAACCTTTCTGTTATCAACTGGCTCACCCTTATAAAGGGTAACATCTCCTATTTTAATCTCAACCCTTTTTGGATCAAACTCATAAGGTGAAGTGCCGAGAGCGGATATTACTCTTCCCCAGTTAGGGTCACAGCCATGCACAGCGGTTTTCACAAGCTGGGAAACCGCCACCCTCTCCGCCATATCCTTAGCCATAAATTCATCCTTAGCACCTCTGACCACCACCTTTATTACCTTGGTAGCCCCTTCACCATCTTCCACTATCTTCTTGGCAAGCCTCTCCGCAACCTCAGAGACCGCATCTTCTAACTTCTTCCTATCCACCTTTATATCGCACAAGGATATGATCCCAAAGCTGTCATTTGTACTCATGCATCCGTCAACGGTTATGGAATTAAAGGTTACATC